>JAUPKJ010000204.1 GCA_030837505.1 Actinomycetota bacterium | reverse complement strand
GCCGGGAGGCTGTTGCGAACATCCGGCACGCGGGGGTGTACCGGGCCACCGGACGCAGTAGCGCAACTGAACACACCCTCGTGCCGGACGTCCTGGGATCGCCTGAGGTGTCCCGGTTGTCTGGTGCAAACATCCTGGGACCCGAGACCTTCGAACGCAAGCTCATCGAGCAGTCTGTTCGTTCGAACATCGGGGGAGCCTTGAGGCCCCCGCTCGCGAGAAGAACTTTCCCCGCCGGAATCCCGTCCCGCTCGGCCCGGCGCACGGCGACGGACACCTCAGGGCGACGGACACCTCAGGGAAGCGGTCCTGGACCGGGTCTGCGGGAAACGACTGTCATGAATCTTTCGGGGGTGTGCTCCGTGGTCCTGAGGGGGGTCCCCCGTACCGCCCCCGGGCGAGCAGCGTAAACATCGCCAGGGCGACGCCGCCGAGGTGAGGCGTTCAGAGCGGCAATGTCTGAAAAGGTAAAAATAACCGAATAAAATATATTGTGGTCTTTGTGAGCCTGCTCACGATGGACCCATCCCGATCTGGGTCCCCCTGGTTCGGCAGCGATCGTCACCCGGCTCGACAGGACCATGAGGGCCCGCCAACAGGTGGCTCCCGGTCGTCACGAGCCGGAGACCTCCACCGGCGGACCCTCTGAGGCATCTCGGGGCGGCAGAAGAGGACCGAGCGGCTCGTTGCCGATTCCGCCCACCGCGATCGGGTCACCCGAAGGAGACAAAGTTGAACAGGAGAACAGACCGCAGAGGTCATCGCGCAGCCCTGTCCTTGCGGGGTGCCGTCGTCGCCTCGGCAGGTTTCGCGTTGTGTTTCGCCACAGCTGTGCCGGCGGGGGCGTCCTCGCTGTCCGGCAGCCTCGACCCCGCCGCGTCCACAGCAGCCAGCACCATGGCCACGGGCGGATGCGGCAAGGCTCCCACGATGAAGAACGGAACGTACTCGCTTCAGGTCAACGGTAAGAACCGTACCTACATCCTGAGGCTTCCCGACAACTACAACAACAAGCAGGAATATCGTCTGGTCTTCGCTTTCCACTGGTTGGGTGGTAACGCGACCGATGTCGCCAACGGCCAGACGGTACAGCCCTACTACGGACTCCAGAGCCTGGCGAACAACTCCACGATCTTCGTTGCGCCTCAAGGACTCACCAGCGGCATGGGAAGCGGGTGGGCCAACTCCGGCAACGAGGACCTGGCCTTCGTCGACAGCATGATCAAGACGATCGAGGCGGATCTCTGTGTCGATACGACACAGCTCTTCTCCCTGGGGTTCAGCTACGGCGGTGGCATGAGCTACGCGATCGCCTGCGATCGGCCGGATGTCTTCCGGGCCGTCGCGATTTATTCCGGTGCGGTGCTCAGTGGATGCAGCGCCGGCTCCAAGCCCATCGCCTACATGCAGGCCCACGGTGTCAGTGACACGGTGCTCAACATCTCCAGCGCCCGGACGATGCGTGACCGGTTCGCCCGGAACAATGGTTGCACCGCCCAGAACCCGACCGACCCCAACCAGGGCAGCAGGACCCACACGAAGATCACCTTCTCGGGATGCTCCGCAGGACACCCGCTCGTCTGGTACGGGTTCGACGGAGGACACACCCCGGTTCCCCAGGACAACAGCGGTACCTGGCTCCCGGCGGAGACCTGGAAGTTCTTCAGTCAGTTCAAGACGGCGACCACCTCCTCCACGAAGTAGGACAGGTTCCCACCGACGATCGGAGGTACTGCCCGACCCGCTCCGGACGCTGTTCGAGACGTCCTGGCCCCGCCCAGTCGTGGGGTCAGGACGTCTCGACGGGGAAGACCTTCGGGTGTTCGAAACCCGGGACAGCCCCGGGTGTTCGACACCCGGGACAGCCCCGAGGGACGGCGTCCCACCCGCAGGGTTCGTCAAATGATCACCCCGCGTCCGTTGGGGCTGCGTGTTGGGGTATTGCCTGTCGGGTTCGCGGTACTCTCCCTCTTCGGAGTCTCTAACCTGTATTGATGCCCTATGCGCTCAACGTGCCGTTCGACCTGATGGCCAGGGCGGAGAGAGCTGGTGGGGCAGGGAGGGCTGGTGGTGAACGGATGACGATCCGGTCGGCGCCCGTGGAGCCGGCCGTGGTGCGGCGACCGGAACCGTGAAACGGGGTCGCGTCCGGTGGGCGGACCGATTGCTCGCCTGGACCAGAGTCGACGCGGACCAGCCGCTGCTGCCGGTGGTGCGCCGGGCTTTCCTGGTCTTTCTGCTCACCTGCTACGGGATCATGGCCGTGCAGTGGTTGTCCGACCCGTTGGTGCCGCCCCACCGTTCCTGGCCGATACTGCCGGTGCTCGCTGCCCTGGCCTGCTCCGGGATCCGTCTGTACCGCACTGGGCATCGGCATCCGGTGACGGACCTGCTGGTGGCTGTTGGGGTCGGGATCGTGATCTGGGCGGTGGGCGCGTTGCCCGCCGGTGGGGTGCTGTTCGTGGGGGCCTCGTTCCGGGCACTGTACGGGCGTTTGCCGAGCACCCTCGTGTCCTGCGTACTGGTGATCATCGCCATGACCGGCGGCGTGATCGCCGCCGGCGGGACCCTCGCGGACGTGAAACTGGTCCAGTACGGGCCGGGGCTGGTTCTCACCACGGTGATGCTGTGGCTGGTCCTGGTCGCGGTGCAGCGCTACGAGACCGGAGCCGCGGCCCGGTTCGAGGTCGTGGTGCGCTCGTCCCGCGACGTGATCCTGATCACTGACGCCGACACGGTCGCAGGCTTCGTCAGCCCGGCCCTGGAACAGGTTTTCGGCCTGGCCCCCGACGCGTTGCCCGGCAACCGGATACTGTCCTGGGTGGTCCCTCAGGATCGGGACCTGGTCGGGCAGCGTGTGG
>JAUPKJ010000203.1 GCA_030837505.1 Actinomycetota bacterium | reverse complement strand
TGCCGTCTCCGGGTCCGAATTTCGAAAGCCCTCTTAGAGCGACCGGCAATAGGGGGCTTCGATCAGGGAGCGGCGTCCGGGTGGTGTCCGGCAAGGCGGCCGGAGGTCGGCGCCCTGGGTTGGGCGTCGGCCGACGACAACACCGCCGGACGCCTCCCGGTCGTCGCGAGCCGAAGCCACCTATTGCCGGTCGCTCTTACCCGACACCTCGCCGCTTCCGTTCCCGGAGAACCGGGCCTCAGCCCTCCAGGCACACGGCGGCGAGGGATTTGCGGCCGCGGCGCAGGACGAGCCAGCGGTCGTGGACGAGGTCCGCCACCCCCACCTTCTGATCCTCCGCGGTCACCTTGCGGTTGTTGACGTAGGCTCCGCCCTCGGCGATCGTCCTGCGAGCTGCCGACCGCGAGGGAACCAGCCCGCTGGAGGCCAGCAGGTCGACGACTCCGTGATCGCCTCGGGGAACGCTGGTCCCCGGGAGTTCGGCCAAGGCGTCGGACAGGGTTCCGGCGTCGAGATCGTTCAGTTCACCACGGCCGAACAAAGCTCGGCTGGCGTCCACGACCCTGCGGGCGGCCTGAGTTCCGTGCACCAGTTCGGTCACGTCCTGGGCAAGGGCTCGCTGTCCGAGACGGGCTGCTGGTTTCTGGGTCGTCGCGCGTTCCAGTTCGGCCAATTCCTCGCAGGGCCGGAAGGTGAAAATCTTCAGGTATTCGACGACCTTGGCGTCCTCGGCGTTGAGCCAGAACTGGTAGAAGGCGTACGGGCTGGTCATGGTGTCGTCCAGCCACACGGTGCCCGTCTCGGTCTTACCGAACTTTCCGCCGTCGGCCTTGGTGATCAGAGGTGTGGCCAGGGCGTGCACGCCGACCCCCTCGGCGCGGTGCACGAGGTCCGTGCCGGCGGTGAGATTGCCCCACTGGTCCGATCCCCCGGTCTGCAAGGTGCAGCCGTGACGGCGGTACAGCTCCAGGAAGTCCAGGCCCTGGAGGATCTGGTAGCTGAACTCGGTGAAACTGATCCCGGCCTCGGAGTTCAGGCGGGCGCTCACGGCCTCCTTGGCCAGCATGCGGTTGACCCGGAAATGCTTGCCGACGTCGCGCAGGAAATCGATGGCCGAAAGGTTCCGGGTCCAGTCCAGGTTGTTGACGACCCGCGCCGGGTTGGCACCGGCGGTGTCGAGGAAACGCCCGGTCTGCTCACCGATCCGGTCCACCCAGGCTGCCACGGTCTCGCGGTCGTTGAGGACGCGCTCGCCCGACATGCGGGGGTCCCCGATCAGGCCGGTCGCCCCGCCCACGAGAATCAGCGGCCGATGTCCGGCCTCCTGCAGTCGCCGCATGGTCAACAGCTGGACCAGGTTCCCGATGTGCAGGCTGGGCGCGGTGGGGTCGAAGCCGCAGTAGAAGGTGAGCGGCCCCGCGCGCAGGGCAGCGCCGAGGGCCTGGGCATCGGTGGACAGCGCGACCAGGCCACGTTGCGTCAAGGCGGCCAGGGCATCGGGCTCGGCATCGGGTCTGACATCGGGCTCGGCGTCGAGCTTGACGTCGGGCTCGGCCTCCACCGGGGTTTCAGTCACGGTTTCTCGGTTCCCTTCTCGCCTCACGGCATTCTCTGCAACCCCTTCGCCTCACGGCGGACCGGGAACGGCAGAGAGCCACGGAGTCGTGGTCCGGCACGGTTCCCGGGTGGGAGCGGCCCTCACGGCCGCGGTTCCTCGGGAGCAAGGTTCTCACCCGGGGCTGCGGACGGGCGAGAGGGTTTCCTCTGGGGCTCGCGGCGAGGCCTCGGCGCTGCCGGCCGGTAGACGCTGACCGTCGGCTCTCCCTCCAACCAGAAACGCCACGGGAAGCGTTTCCCGTCGCCGCCCGGCCCACGGATCCCGACCCGGGGACCCCGACAGACCCGCGAGGCGGGTGTACCCGCCGGTAGCACGAGCCGGACGCCGTGCTCGGATCCGGCACCGTCCGAAACCGCACCGTCCGAAACCGCACCGCCCGAGACCGTGAGAACAGGGTGCCCGTCGTGCGTCCCGTTCAGTCCCAGGGCAGCGGCCAGGCGGGCGGGGCCGCGGGCGAGGTCACGGTCCCGACGGGCCGCGGGCCTGCGAGACCGGGCCAGATCGGCCCCGTGGACGATCTGGCCGGCCCGCAGCAGGATCGCGGCGGGTTCGCCCTCGGGCTCGCAGACGATGTTCACGCACCAATGCAGGCCGTACGTGAAGTAGACGTACAGCCGACCCGATGATCCGAACATGGTGGCGTTGCGGGCCGTCCGCGCTCGGTGGGCGTGGGATCCCAGGTCCCCCGCCCCGGCGTAGGCCTCCACCTCGGTCAGCCGGACGGCGACCGTGCCCTCGGCGTCCCGGTGTTCCAGGACGGCGCCCAGAAGCAGGGGGGCGAGCCCCACGACCTGCTGGTCGAAGAGCCCGCCCCCCTGAGGGTGCCGCTGTGCCGCCGTCGGCGGTTCGCCGTTCACCGCCGCAGGATCAACTCCGGCGCGCGATCTTACGGCCGAGCCAGATCAGCGGGTCGTACTTGCGCGTCATGACCCGTTCCTTCATGGGGATCAGCGCGTTGTCCGTGATCTTGATGTGTTCGGGGCAGACCTCGGTGCAGCACTTGGTGATGTTGCAGTACCCCAGGCCGTGCTCGTCCTGGGCGAGGTCCTTGCGGTCGGCGACGTCCAGGGGATGCATGTCGAGCTCTGCGATCCGCATGAGGAAACGCGGCCCGGCGAAGCTGGGCTTGTTCTCCTCGTGGTCACGGATCACGTGGCAGACCGTCTGGCACAGGAAGCACTCGATGCACTTGCGGAACTCCTGCGACCGCTCGACATCGACCTGCTGCATCCGGTACTCGCCGGGCTGCAGCTCCTTCGGCGGCGTGAAGGACGGGACGGCCTGGGCCTTCTTGAAGTTGAACGAGACGTCGGTGACCAGGTCCCGGATCACGGGGAAGGTCCGCAGGGGCGTGATCGTGATGATCTCCTCGGGGGAGAAGATGCTCATCCTGGTCATGCACATGAGGCGGGGCCAGCCGTTGATCTCGGCGCTGCAGGACCCGCATTTGCCGGCCTTGCAGTTCCACCGCACCGCGAGGTCCGGGGCCTGCGTGGCCTGGATCCGGTGGATGATGTCGAGGACGACCTCGCCCTCGTTCACCTCGACGGTGAAGTCGTGCAGAGCGCCGCCGTCGATGTCACCGCGCCACACCCGGAAGTGTGCCTCGTAGCTCACTGGGATGCCTCCTCGCCGGCAGTCGCCAGCTCTTCAGTCGTGAGGTACTTCTTCAACTCGGCCTTGTCGAACAGTGCCAGCAGGTCCGGGCGGATCGTCGGGACAGGCTTGCGATCGAGATCGACTTTCCCGCCCTCCGCCGCCGCCAGGACGAGATTGATCTTGCGCCACGTCGGGTCCATCGCAGGGTGTTCCTCGCGCGTGTGTCCGCCGCGGCTCTCGGTCCGCTCCAGGGCTGCCGTGGCCACGCAGCGGGAGACGAGAAGCATGTTGCGCAGGTCCATCGCCAGGTGCCAGCCGGGGTTGAAGGCCCGGCCGCCGGAGACGGCGACCTTGGTGTAGCGCTCGGCGAGGACGTCGAGCTGGGCCAGGGCCGAGCTGACCTCCGTCTCCTTGCGGATGATGCCCACGAGCTCGTTCATGCACTGCTGGAGTTCTGCGTGCAGGTCGTAGGGGTTCTCGGTGTCCTTGCCCGTGGCGTTCAGGGGCGCGGTCGCCCAGGTGCGGACGGCCTCGACGTCGGTGTCCGAGACCGCGGGGCGCTTCGTGCCCAGGCGCCGGACGTACTCGGCGGCGTGCAGACCGGCCCGGCGGCCGAAGACCAGCAGGTCGGACAGGGAGTTGCCGCCCAGGCGGTTGGAGCCGTGCATCCCGCCGCTGACCTCGCCCGCCGCGTACAGGCCCGTGACCCGGGACTGCTGGGTGTCGGCGTCGACCTCGATCCCGCCCATGATGTAGTGGCAGGTCGGTCCGACCTCCATGGGCTCTGCCGTGATGTCGACGTCGGCGAGTTCCTTGAACTGGTGGTGCATGCTGGGCAGCCGCTTGATGATCTGCTCGGGCGTCATCCGGGTGGAGACGTCGAGGAAGACCCCGCCGTGCGGTGAGCCGCGGCCGGCCTTGACCTCGGAGTTGATGGCGCGCGCGACCTCGTCACGGGGCAGGAGCTCCGGCGGGCGCTTGTTGTTCTCCGGGTCGGTGTACCAGCGGTCGCCCTCTTCCTCCGTGGTGGCGTACTGGGTCTTGAACACCTCGGGGATGTAGTTGAACATGAAGCGCTTGCCCTCGGAGTTCCGCAGCACCCCGCCGTCCCCACGGACGGACTCGGTGACGAGGATCCCCTTGACGGAGGGCGGCCAGACCATCCCGGTGGGGTGGAACTGGATGAACTCCATGTTGATCAGGGTGGCGCCCGCGCGCAGGGCCAGGGCGTGGCCGTCGCCGGTGTATTCCCAGGAGTTGCTTGTGATCTTGTAGGACTTGCCGATGCCGCCCGTGGCGAGAACGACGGCGGGCGCGTCGAAGAGGACGTACTCGCCGGTCTCGCGCCAGTAGCCGAAGGCGCCGCTGATGGCGCCGCCGTCCTTGAGCAGCTCGATGATCGAGCACTCGGCGAAGACCTTGATCCTGGCCTCGGCGTCGCCGAACTCCGCGAGGTCCTCCTGCTGCATCGAGACGATCTTCTGCTGCAGGGTGCGGATCAGCTCCAGGCCGGTGCGGTCACCGACGTGGGCCAGGCGGGGGTACTCGTGTCCGCCGAAGTTCCGCTGGTTGATCTTGCCTTCGGGGGTGCGGTCGAACAGGGCGCCGTAGGTCTCCAGTTCCCAGACACGGTCCGGGGACTCCTTGGCGTGCAGTTCTGCCATGCGCGGGTTGTTGAGGAACTTGCCCCCCCGCATGGTGTCGCAGAAGTGAACCTTCCAGCTGTCGTTGGAGTTCACGTTCCCCATGGCCGCGGCGGCGCCGCCCTCAGCCATGACGGTGTGGGCCTTGCCGAAGAGGGACTTCGTGATGATGGCGGTCTTGAGCCCCTGCTGACGGGCCTCGATCGCGGCCCGCAGCCCGGCTCCGCCGGCCCCGATCACGAGAACGTCGTAGGAGTGGCGTTCAGTGGTGGTCATCGTTGGTGTGTCCTCACGCCGGGTCGTCAGTTGAAGAAGCGGAAGTCACTGATCCACTCCGCGGACACGGCCATGATGTACGCGTCCGTGGCGATCACAGTGAACAGGGAGATAAGGGCCCAGTCCCCGTGCTTGGGGTTGATCTTGGAGATGAACTTCCAGATCCGGTAGCGCACGGGGTGCTTGGAGAAGTGCTTCAGCTGGCCGCCGAGGATGTGCCGGCAGGCGTGGCAGGACATGCTGTACATCCACAGCGCGATGAGGTTCACCCACATGATCACGGTGCCGACGCCCATGCCGATCCCGTCGCCCACCCCTTCGAAGGCCTTGAAGGCGTCGAAGGTGTTGATCAGCAGCAGGAGGCAGGCGCCCATCCAGAAGTACCGGTGCCAGTTGGCCAGCACGAGCGGGAAACGGCTCTCACCGGTGTACTTCTTCCACGGCTCCGGCACGCCGCAGGCCTGGGGCGACAGCAGGAAGCTGCGCCAGCCGGCCTTGCGGTAGTAGTAGCAGGTGGCCCGGAAGAGCGTCAGGATCGGGAAGGCGAGGATCGCGATCGGAACCCCGGTGCCCAGGTCCGGCAACCAGGTCCCGAAGTCCGAGGATCCCTCGACGCACGCCTCGCTGATGCACGGGGAGTACATCGGGGTCAGGTAGTGCTCTTGCGCAGCATAGTAATTGTCATTCATGAACAGCCGGACACCGCTGTACACGACGAAGATGCCCAGGATCACGGCCATGAAGATCGGCGACGCGCGCCAGTTGTCCGTCCGGAGCGTCTTCTCGGCGATCTGTGCGCGTCCTGCGGAAAAGACACCTCGTGCCTTCCCCGGACCAGGAACCGTCCCTGTCGCCATTCCTCACAACCTCTCACGGTCCGCGGGCACCCCCTGCGGGTGTCCGCCCTCGTCGACTTTCTCGCACCAGGACCGCCGGAAAGTGTCGCGTCGGCCCGGGTCCTCAGCGACCAGTCCGACATCTTCCCGTACCCGGTGTCCGGGCCGGTCACCGCCCCCATCGGACAGGAGACGGCCGTACTCGGGCGCGCCGACCCACGACACGGCGACGTGGGGGACCCGCTGAGGTGCAGACCCCGGCCGGAGCCCGGTTGCAGTCTGCCCGCAGCCCCCATGACCCCCTCGGCCGGAAGTCCCGGTCACCTGTCCGTCCGACCAGTTCGATACGCGACCGTGACCCTTCCGTGACCTATCCGAGCCTTTCCCGAAGAGACATTCGGGCCTTTCCCGGAGAGACACGGACCGCTGGGGGCCGGGGAGGTACCTGAACGAACGACCCGGAGCCACTGTCGGCGGATCATCTAAGGACCTGTTGAGGAGTTGTTACAGCTCCGGAGACGTCCTGGGGGATAAAACCTGATCTTGTCTCCACCGCACCGGTCCGATCAGGTCATCGCACCGGTGCCGGACGGACTCACGTGCAGGAATCCCTAGCTGGAAGGGCAGACCCCTCCGATGATGATCCTCAAACGCCGCCGCCTCGTCCGGGGCGGTGCGGTCCTGGCAGTTCTCTCCCTGACGGGGTGGGGCGTCCTGACCGCCCTGTCCTCCCCCGGCGAGAGCAACGCGGCCGCTGCCAGCACCGTCTGGGCTGACGAGTTCGACGGGCCTGCGGGCAGCGCCCCGGACAGCAAGAAGTGGCGGTCCGAGGTCAAGGGGGACGGGTTCGGCAACAACGAACTGCAGTACTACACCGGGAGCACGGACAACATCGCCCTCGACGGGCAGGGCAACCTGGTGATCACCGCGAAGAAGGGCAACCCGTCCGGGTTGCAGTGCTGGAACGGACCGTGCCAGTACACCTCGGGCAAGTTGACCACGGCTTCCACCTTCACCCGGACCTACGGCCATTTCGAAGCCCGGATCAAGATCCCGCGGGGGCAGGGCATCTGGCCCGCGTTCTGGATGCTCGGCAACGACATCGGCTCGGCCGGATGGCCGAAAAGCGGTGAGATCGACATCATGGAGAACGTCGGCAAGGAGCCCGGGAAGGTCCACGGCAGCCTGCACGGACCGGGATACTCGGGCGGCAATCCCCTGACGGGCACCTACACCCTCCCCCAGGGCAAGGCCCTCGCGGACGACTTCCACGTCTACTCCGTGGACTGGTCCCCCGGCCTGGTCGTCTGGAAGATCGACGGGACCGAGTACTCGCGCAAGACCACCGCTGACGCCGGTAGCAACAAGTGGGTCTTCGACCACCCCTTCTTCATGATGCTCAACCTCGCCGTCGGAGGGAACTGGCCGGGCAGCCCCGACGCGAGCACGACCTTCCCCCAGCGCATGGTGATCGACTATGTGAGGGTGACCGACGCGACCCAGGGCGGTTCCAACGGCGGATCACAGACCCCGTCGCCGACGGTTCCCTCCGACGCGAAGGCCGTCCGTGGTCTGGACGGCAAGTGTTTGGACGTGAACGCCGCAGAGACCGCGAACGGCACGAAGATCCAGGTCTACGGGTGCAACGGGACCCCGGCCCAGAAATGGAGTTCTGCGGCCCACCGGAGTCTGCGGGCCCTGGACAAGTGCCTGGACGTCAAAGCCGGGGGAACGGCCGACGGCACGGCCATCCAGTTGTACGAGTGCAACGGGACACCCGCGCAGGAATGGGTGCTCAGCAACGCCGGTGATCTGGTGAACCCCCAGGCGGACAAGTGTCTGGACATCAAGGATCGCAAATCGGCCGACAGGACCCCCGTCCAGTTGTGGACCTGCAAGGGGACCACCAACCAGAAGTGGAAGGTCTCTGCTTCCTGACTCCTGCTTCCTGACTCCTGCGCGAGGTGCTCCGGGATTCCCGCCGCAGCGGGCGCAGCAGCCGGCGCCGCAGCGGGCACCGGAAGGGCCGGAGGGGACCCGCGAGGGGCCCGTGGATCACACGATCCGCGGGCCCCTCGCGGTGTTTCAACCGGCCGAACGCCGGGAGACCGGGGTCACGGGCCGTTCGGCCCACCCGCTCAGGGCCTCCAGGCGGTGGACAAGGCGTGCCCGCTGCTCGTCGACCCGGGCGGGGGCCGTCCCGCCGCGGCCGTCGCGCGAGGCCAGGGAGCCGTGCACGTCGAGGATCCGGCGCACCGACGGCCGCAGGTGCTCGCTGAGGTCCGACAGGTCGTCGTCGGACAGCTCGTGCAGTTCGATCCCCTTCTCCTCGCAGCGCCGGACGCAGGCCCCCGCGACCTCGTGCGCGACCCGGAAGGGCACCCCCTCGCGGACCAACCACTCTGCGATGTCCGTGGCCAGGGAGAACCCCGCGGGGGCCAGGGCAGCCAGGCGTTCGGCGTCGAACCGCAGGGTCGCCATCAGGCCCGTGAAGGCCGGCAGGACGAGCAGGAGCTGGTCGACCGAGTCGATGACCGGTTCCTTGTCCTCCTGCAGGTCCCGGTTGTAGGCCAGCGGCAGGGCCTTGAGGGTGGTCAGCAGGCCCGTGAGGTTCCCGACCAACCGGCCGGCCTTGCCCCGGGCCAGCTCCGCGATGTCCGGGTTCTTCTTCTGCGGCATGATCGACGAACCGGTGGCCCAGGAGTCGTGGAGCCGCGCGAAGGAGAACTCCGGGGTCGTCCAGACGACGACCTCCTCGGCCAGGCGCGAGACGTCCACCGCGGCGACCGCCAGGACGAAGGCGAGCTCCGCGACGACGTCCCTGCTGCCCGTGCCGTCCATGGAGTTGTCGCTGGACGTCGAGAAGCCCAGTTCCCTGGCCACGGCCTCGGGGTCCAGGCCGAGGGAGGACCCTGCGAGCGCGCCCGATCCGTACGGGGACTCGTCGGCCCGCCGGTCCCAGTCCACGAGCCGTTCGACGTCGCGGGCCAGGGCGTGGACGTGGGCCTGCAGGTGGTGGGCCAGCAGGACGGGCTGGGCCGCCTGGAAGTGGGTCCGTCCCGGCATGGGGGTCAGCCGGTGGGCCTCGGCCTGGGCGAGCAGCGCTGCGCCCAGTTCCAGGAGCGCTTTGGCGATCTCGCGGGCCCGGTCGCGCAGGTACATCCGGTAGAGGGTCGCGACCTGGTCGTTGCGGGAGCGGCCGGCTCGGAGTCTGCCCCCGAGGTCGGGGCCGATCCGTTCGATCAGGCCGCGTTCGAGGGCGGTGTGGACGTCCTCGTCGGCCGGGGTCCCGGTGAAGGTCCCCGCGACGACGTCGTGTTCGAGGGTGTCCAGGCCGGCGATCATCCCGGCCAGTTCTTCCGGGGTGAGAAGGCCGGCGTTGCGCAGGGCCCGGGCGTGGGCCCGGGAGCCCGCGAGATCGTACCGGGCCAGTACCCAGTCGAAGTGCACCGAGGCCGAGAGGCGTTCCAGCTGGGGGCTCGGACCGGAGTCGAATCGCCCGCCCCACAGTTTGAGCGGTCCGTCGTCGCCCGTGTCCTGTTTCAGGACGGATCCGGTCTCGTTCACTGTTGCACCCCACTCGTGTTCGTCCGTGCGGAACGGCTCGACGTTCCCCCCGCGCCTGTTCGCGTGTTCGCACTAGAGTGCCCGACCCCTCCCGGGGCTGTCTCACGGGGCTGTCTCACGGGGCGGGATCCCCGGCGGCGAAGGCCAGGAAGCGGGCGGCGGTCCGGGCCCCACCGTCCGGCGAACGGGTGACGACGATCACGGTGTCGTCACCCGCCACGGTTCCCAGCACGGTCGGCATGACCGATCGGTCGATGGCCGCGGCCAGGAATCCCGCGGCCCCGGGAGGCGTGCGCAGGACCACCAGATTGCCGGAGCTCTCCGCGGTGATCAGGAGTTCCTCGCAGAGCCGGGCGAGCCGCGAGTGCAGGATCTCCTGGTCGATCCCTGCCCGGGGGGTCCGGTCGCCGCCCTCTCCCGGCACGGCGTACACCAGGCCCCCGTCGGCGTGGCGGACCTTGACGGCGCCCAGCTCCACCAGGTCGCGCGACAGGGTGGCCTGGGTGACGGTGACCCCCTCCTCCAGGAGGAACTCGGCGAGTTCTGTCTGGGAGCGCACGGGCAGGCGGTTCAGGAGGGCGGTGATCCGGCTGTGCCGGGCCGTCTTGGTCGCCGTGGTGCGCCCCGGTCGCGCGTCGGTGTCCGCTGTCACCGGGTCCGGGTCAGCAGCCATGTCATCACGGCCTTCTGGGCGTGCAGGCGGTTCTCGGCCTCGTCCCAGACGGCGGACGCCGGGCCGTCGATCACTTCCGCGGTGATCTCCTTGCCCCGGTAGGCGGGCAGGCAGTGCAGGACGACGGCGTCGTCGGCCGCGCGCTGCAGGCAGGCCGCGTCGAGCTGGTAGGGCAGGAAGATCGAGGTCCGCTGGTCGGCTTCCTCCTCCTGGCCCATGGACACCCAGGTGTCCGTGGTCAGCACGTGGGCGTCCTCGGTCGCGGCCACCGGGTCGTCGGTGACACGGACCGATCCGCCCGTGAGGGCTGCGCGGTCCCGGGCGTCGGCGACGATCTGCGGGGCGGGCGCGAACTGTTCGGGACAGGCGATGCGCACGTGCATCCCGGCGTTCGCACCGGCCAGCAGGTACGAGGCTGCCATGTTGTTCCCGCCGTCGCCGAGGTAGGTCAGGGTGAGCCCGGACAGGCGTCCGAAACGCTCGCGGACGGTCTGCAGGTCGGCCAGGAGCTGACAGGGGTGGAAGTCGTCGGACAGGGCGTTGATCACCGGGACGCCCGAGGCCGCTGCCATGATCCGCAGGGATTCTTGTTCGAAGGTGCGCCAGACGATCGCGGCGCACTGGCGGCCCAGGATCCTGGCGGTGTCCTCGACGGGTTCGCCGCGGCCCATCTGACTGCTGCTGGTGTCCATGACCAGGGGGTACCCACCGAGTTCCGCGATCCCGACGCTGAAGGACACGCGGGTGCGGGTCGAGGACTTGTCGAACAGCACGGCGACGGCGCGCGGCCCCTCCAACGGACGGGTGTCCAGTCGGCCGGCGACCCGCGCGGCCTTGAGCTCGTCGGCGAGGTCCAGCACGTGCAGCAGCTCGGCCGGGGAGAGGTCGTCGTCCCGCAGGAAGTGCCGCAACGGGGTGGAGGGGCTCGTCATGGGATCTCCCGCTCGATGAGGTCGAGGGCCCGGGGCAGGGCTCCGAGGAACGTGTCGGCCTGCTCGACGGTGAGCAGGAGGGGTGGTACCAGTCGAAGTGTGTCGGGGGCGACGGCGTTGGCGATGAAACCGTCCTCCAGCAGGGCGGCGCAGACCGCCGCCGCGACCGGCCGGCGCAGGCCGATCCCCAGCAGCAGCCCGGCCCCCCGGACCTCGGCGACGAGCGGGTGCCCGCAGGAGAGCACGCCCTCGGTCAGGTGGGCGCCGACCTTGCGGACCGACTCCAGCAGCCCGTCGCGTTCGATCACGTGGAGGGTCGCAAGGCTCGCCGCGGCGGCGACGGGGTTGCCGCCGAAGGTCGAACCGTGCTGGCCTGGCCCGAGCAGGCCCGAGGGTCCCTCGCCGAGGGCGACGAGAGCACCGATCGGGAACCCGCCGCCCAGCCCCTTGGCCAGGGTGACGACGTCGGGGACGATGCCCTGGCCCAGGGCCGGGTCCTGATGCGCGAACCAGTGGCCCGTGCGCCCGGTCCCGGTCTGGACCTCGTCGAGGACGAGCAGGGCCCCGGCCTCCCGGGTGATCGCCCTGGCCGCGGCCAGGTACCCCGCGGGGGCGGGCACGACCCCGCCCTCGCCCTGGATCGGTTCCAGGAACACTGCGGCGACGTCGGTGTCGACCGCTGAGCGCAGGGCGTCGACGTCGCCGAACGGAACGCGGGTGACCTGCCCGGGCAGGGGTTCGAAGGGCTCGCGGTAGGCGGCCTTGGCCGTGAGGGACAGTGCGCCCATGCTGCGACCGTGGAAAGCGTTCTCGGCGCAGACGGTCCGAGGGCGGCCCGTGCGCCGGGCGAGCTTGACGGCTCCCTCGACGGCCTCCGTCCCGGAGTTGCACAGGAACACCCGGGAGCCCGCGGGCGCGCGCAGCAGGTCGAGGATCCGCTCGGCCAGGGCGACCTGCGGGGGCGTGGCGAAGAAGTTCGACACGTGTCCGAGGGTGGCCATCTGGGCGGTCACGGCAGCGACCTGGAGCGGGTGGGCGTGTCCCAGGGCGTTGACGGCGATGCCCGCCAGCAGGTCCAGGTAGCGGCGGCCCTCGGCGTCCCAGACGTAGCAGCCCTCCCCGCGCACGAGGACGCGTTGGGGGGTTCCGTACGTTCCCATGAGGCTCGTGGCGTGGCGTTCGAGCCAACGCGCCGAGGACAGGGCCTGCGGCTGCGCGACGGCGGTCGTCTCCTCGCCGGCGGCTGCTGGGAGCCGGGGAGGCGCGGGGGGCGCGGTCATGCGGTCTTCTCCGTCCGTCCGGTGCTGTTGGGGCTACTGGAACTGCTGGAACTACTGGTGCTGCCGGTGCTGCCGGTGCTGCCGGCACTGCCGGCGGGGCGGGGACGGACGACCGTGCCGGAACCCTCGGGCGTGAAGACCTCCAGCAGCGCACTGTGGGCCACCCGGCCGTCGATCACCGTGGCCTGGGGGACGCCGCCGGCCACGGCGCGCAGACACGCCTCCATCTTGGGGATCATGCCGGAGCTCAGGGTGGGGAGCAGGCGTTCCAGGTCGTCGGCGTAGATCTCCGAGACCAGGGAGCCCCGATCGGGCCAGTCGGTGTACAGGCCCTCGACGTCGGTGAGGACCACGAGTTTCTGGGCCGACAGGGCCACGGCGAGCGCCCCGGCCGCGGTGTCGGCGTTGACGTTGAGGACCTGGCCGTCGACGTCGGGGGCGACCGTGGAGACCACGGGGATCCGACCGGCGTCGATGAGGTCCTGCACGGCCGCCGGGTCGACCTCGACGACGTCGCCGACCAGGCCGACGTCGGTCTCCTCGCCGTCGACGGTCGCCGTGCGGCGACAGGCCGTGAACAGGCCGGCGTCCTCGCCGGACAGGCCGACCCCTCGACTGCCGTACTGGTTGATCAGGCCGACGAGTTCGCGGCCGACCTGTCCGACGAGCACCATCCGCACGACGTCCATGGCCTCGGGGGTCGTGACCCGCAGGCCACCGCGGAACTCGCTGGCGATGCCCAGGCGGTCGAGCATCGAGGAGATCTGGGGGCCGCCGCCGTGGACGACGACCGGTTTGAGGCCCGCAGAGCGCAGGAAGACCATGTCCTGCGCGAACGCATGTTTGAGGGACTGGTCGACCATGGCGTTGCCGCCGTACTTGACGACGACGATCGCTCCGGCGAACCGCTGCAGCCAGGGCAGGGCCTCGATGAGGACGAGGGCCTTCTGACGGGCGTCGAGTCCTGCGGCCGAGGCCCGCAGGGGTTCGGGGCAGGGTGCCGGGGTGGGTGCCGGGGTGGGTGCGGGTGCCGGGAGGGAGGGGTCGGTGGGTGATGTTTCGTCGCTCATGTGGAGTATGCGCTGTTCTCGTGGAGGTAGGCGTGGGTGAGGTCGTTCGTCCACAGGGTCGCCGTGGCGTCGCCGGCGTGCAGGTCGATGGTGATGGCAACGGCGCGCCCGGACAGGTCCACGAGGTCCCGGGGCTCGCCGGGGGCGCCGCCGCGGCAGATCCAGTGCCCGTTCATGGCGATGTCGATCCTGTCCGGTTCGAAGGCTGCGTCCGTGGTGCCCAGGGCCGCGAGGATCCGGCCCCAGTTGGGGTCCTCGCCGAAGATCGCACATTTGAAGAGGTTGCTGCGGGCCACGGCCCGGGCCACGGTGAGGGCTTCCTCCTCGCGGGCCGCCCCGCGGACCTCGATCGCAATGTCGTGGTCGGCGCCCTCGGCGTCGCCGAGCATCTGCATGGCCAGGTCGTGGCAGACCTCGCGCAGCAGGTCGGTGAAGCTCGCCGGGTCGGGCCGGACGCCGCAGGCCCCCGAGGCCAGGAGCAGGACGGTGTCGTTGGTGGACATGCACCCGTCGCTGTCCAGGCGGTCGAAGGTGAGGGCCGTGGCGGCCCGCAGGGCCTTGTCGCAGGTGGTGGCATAGAGCTGGGCGTCGGTGGTCAGCACGACGAGCATCGTGGCCAGGCCGGGGGCGATCATCCCGGCCCCTTTGGCCATCCCCGCGATGCTCCAGCCCTCGGGGCTGGTACGAACGGCTTGTTTGGGATGGGTGTCCGTGGTCATGATGGCTTCGGCGGCCGCAGGGCCGCCTTCGGGGCCGAGGGCGGCCAGCGCGCGGTCGAGGCCCGAGCACACCAGGTCCGGGTCCAGGGTCTGGCCGATCAGGCCCGTGGAGCACACGGCGATCTCGTCCACCGGGCAGCCCAACCCTGCGGCCAGGTGTTCGGCTGTGCGTTCGACGCCGGCCGTTCCCTGCGGTCCGGCGAAGCAGTTGGCCCCGCCGGAGTTGAGGACGACGGCCTTGATCCGATGGTCGGCGCAGACCCGTTCGCTCCACAGCACGGGGTGGGCCTTGCAACGGTTGCCGGTGAAGACCCCTGCGCCCACGAACTCCGGGCCCTGGTTGACGACGAGGGCCAGGTCCGGACGGCCGCTGTCCTTCAGGCCCGCGGTCGCGCCCGCCGCGACGAAGCCTCGGGGCGCTGTGACGCTCATGGGGTGTTCTCCTGTTCGGTCAGCACCGTGACGGCCGGTCCCAGGAGCCGGGGGACGTCGGCCCGGGCACGGTC
>JAUPKJ010000202.1 GCA_030837505.1 Actinomycetota bacterium | reverse complement strand
CTACGGGCGCGCGCGTCGGTCCCTGCCGCTGCTGTCGCGGGCCGTGCTGCTGGATCCCGCCGGACGGCCCCGCCCGGTGGCGCCGGGCGAGCAGATCGAGGCGATCGACGGCACGCGCGTGCTGTTCCCCCGGGAGGCTGCTGCGCGGCCCGCGGCCGAACGGCTCGCGGCCCGGCAGCGGGACTGGTTGGCGTCCGGCCGGGTCCCCGGTGGGGGAAGCCCCCACGGCCCGATGGTCCGGCTGGCCCTGTTGGACCTGCTGACCCTGTTGTCGGACCAGGGAGCCTGCGTCGCGGGGTGGGCGCCGTACTGGCGGTACGTCTGGCCGAGGGACTCGGCGTTCGTGGCGGTGGCTCTGGCCCGCACGGGGCATCCGGCCCAGGCCCGGTCGATCCTCGCCTTTCTGCAGCGGGTCCAGCCCGAGCACGGCCTGTTCCAGGCCCGCTACCGGCCGGACGCCTCCGGCCCCCCCGACCACAGGGGGATCCAGGTGGACGGCGTCGGATGGGCCCTGTGGGCGACCGCGGAGGTCCTGGGGCAGTTGCCGTCGGCCTCCGAGCGCGAAGACGCCGCGGCCGCCCTGAGGGATCTGGTGAGGCGCTCCACGGACGCCGTTCTGCGGTCGATCTCCTCGCCCTCGGGGCTCCCGCCGGTCTCCCCCGACTACTGGGAGGTGCCGGAGCGCGAGCTCACCCTGGGAACCGCGGCCCCTCTGCTGACCGGGCTGCGCTCGGCCGTCCTCGTCCATTCCTGGGCCGGGGACGCGCGCCGGGCCGAGGCCGCCCGTCGGGGCGCCCAGCGCCTCGCCGAGACCCTGCGTGACGCCTTCGCCCCGGCGTACGGGCGGCACCCCCGCGACACGGCCCGGTCCCGGGACGCCGCCCTGGCCTTCCTGCTGCCGCCCTTCGCTCCCACGGCCGACCCGCTGATCGTCCGGGCGTGGAGGGACTCGGCGGCCCGGATGCGCCGTCCCAACGGCGGCCTGGCGCCCGGGGCCCGCTGGCCGCGCGACGGGATCGCGTGGACCCCGCAGACCTCGTTGTACGCCCTCACCGCAGCGTGCCTGGGCGACAGCGCGGACGCGACGTCCCGGCTGAACTGGTTGGACCGGCACCGCACCGACCTGGGGGCGCTGCCGGAGAAGGTCCTCCACGACGGCCGGCCGGCCTCGGTCGCACCGCTCACCTGGACGGCGGCCTGCGTCGTGCTGGCTGCGCTCGCCCTGGAGGATGGTTTCGTGCCGGTCCGTCCGTGATTCTGCGCCCCGTCGGGCGGCGCGCCCGGTAGTCAAGAGAGCGGCAAGAAAGGATCAAGGATCGGCCCCCGGTGTAGCGCTCGATCATGAAGGATGCCAGGATCACGGATGTATCACGAGACGGTCACGACTGCGACCATCCTTCGACCGAGGAGCATGCGACATGACTTCGGGCCAGACTCCCTCCGGCAGGATCTCCGCACTGTGCCGCGGATGGAACCTGTCCGCCCGCGGCACCCGCCGGGCCCCCGGCTGCGGTCGTACCCGTGGCACGGGGAGTCCCGGCGACGCCCTGACCCAGTTCTGGTTCGGCACCCGGTTGGCCGAGCGGCTCCTGGGCCCGGCCCGGACCGCGACCCTGCGCCCGGTGCCCTGCGTCGTGCCCCTGTCCGGGCGGGGCCGGCCGGGACGGTTCGACTGGTTCACGTGCTGACAGCACGGACCAGGGCCCGGGACACCGAGCGGATCGGCGGTCCCGGGCCCTGCCCGTGGTGTCACTCCGGCACGACGACCAGGTAGGACGTGACGACCCCTGCGAGATCTCCCGTGATCCTCACGTCCACCGGCACAGGAGCCCCCGACGAGGAGAACGCGGAATTCACCGTGACGGACCCGTCACAGAGGATTTCTCCTCCGGACAGGAATTTTCCGGGGGACCGGACCTCCGTGATCTCGTAACCCAGACTTTTGTTCGTGGAACCGGCCAGGCAGGCCCCCCGCACCAGATAGGCCGTGTCCGGCCGAGGCCGGATCCGATGGTCCCCCACGACCTCGCCCCTCACGTACACGACCCTGGACACTTCGCCCGCGAGGGGGGAGGGAACCGGCAGAGCCGTGGGCCGATCGGACGGCCCGGAACCGCCGGGGTCCTCCGACACGGGTGACGAGGCCGTCGGTGTCCCGTCGGTGGAGCTGGTGTCGATGGAGCTGCTGCAGGCCGTGACCGAGGCAACAGCAACGGCCACGGTGAAGAACACTCCGGGCCATCTGCCCGCTGTCAATACGACCCCTCCTCCGACGTGGGAAAGTTGATGGAACCGCTGGACAGGAAGCTTCTTTTTCAAAGTCTGACCGCATTACTGATCTCAGTTCGAAGTTGATCCATCATTTCCAATACAGCATCAAAAAGATCTTGGAATTCTTCAGGAGTTGTCGACGAATCACGCCCATGAGCGATGGCATTTCGTGTATCGCAGAGTGAATGATCGATGAGCATCGATTTGGTTTCAAATAGACTGGTGGCGAGCCCGAGGGCACCAAGAATCTCAACCACAACCTTATGGCGAAGGTTGGAACGAGTACGAACCACGTCTCGCGGTATCTTTGCCCGCACTCTTCCGGACTGACGCACCAATTTCACCAGATAATTATCAGCATCCGGGTCACCGCTCTGTGAATTCTGATAAAGCGATTTCATTGCTGTCAGAAGCAGTCCGTCACTCAGATCGGCAAAAACGGGTTTACTTTTTATCACATATTCCAAATACCACTGGCAGGCATCTTTGAAGAACCCCTCCCAATGCGCATAGAGCATTGCCACCCCACTACGACAAAGAGCCCTGCATAAAGGACTGTTGGAACCACCGGAACCAGCATTTTGAATGGCCGACTTCAGCGCCGATAGTTCGATACGGCGCCATGAGAGCGACTCCTCGATCGAATCTTCCAGGTCCTCCGCCGTACGAACAGCCATCTTGAATTACCTCGCAAAGAAGGCGCGCGCTTCAGTGATCAGGCGGGGAACCCTCCGTCGAGGGCTCATTCCCGTACCTGAATTATTGCGGAACTCCGGAGCGGACCAAATCTCTCGAATTTTGTCGGCCAGACCTGAGGAATCATTTGCCCAGGCTTCTCGATGAGCGAGGATACCAGCGGTCACGAACTCGAAGGATGCTATGGAAAAGGGCCCGACGTGCCGTTCCTTGATTGCATCCCATCGGCGGAAGGCGTCCTCCCCGAGTGCCCTGTCGAGCATGATGAAAGTCTCACGAAATATCTCTGCATCAATTTTGGACTCAAACATTTCGGACGATGCGGCAGCTTCCCTCATCCACTTGGTGATATATTCGCCGTGCTCCTCTCGAAGTTCTGACGGACTCCGAGAAAAATCTCTATGCGTAAAGAAACGGAGCACCAGTTCCTGACGATAAGCTTGCTCCTCTTTCGCTTCAGACAACGGGACACAAGCCACGAATTGCGGATCGTTCGCCAACTCCGAAACAGTCTCGAACATTTTTTTGTTCAGCATTACGAGGAGACAGTTTCGCACTTCTTGTTTCGAGAGCTGAGAACCGGCGTTCAGTCTTTGAAAAAGGTCGTACTTTGCATTGACATCCGATTCCTTGCGAATAATACGGAACTCCAGCTTCGATCGCTTGAAATCCCTTCGCATGGACTGACTGAAAAAACCAGTCGCCCCATCGATCTCCTCCCAGGCCTGGCCCTCCAAGGCTGGGAGGTACTCCGTTCCCCGAAGAACAGATGGTGACGTCGGATCATCATTCTGATCGCGATAAATTCCAAGGAACTCAAAAATGGTGGAGAGTCTCTGAACTCCATCGATCACGTCCCACACGCCATCATCCCGCTGGGAGACGAAGATCGGGGGGATCGGAATCCTCAGGAGTATCGACTCAATGAGTCTCGACTTTTGACTTTCGTTCCACCGGAAGATCCGTTGAAACTCAGGATGCACATCAAGGTCGCCGTCTCGATAGAGAGACATGACCTCACCCAGAGACATCGCATACCCATCCGTGTGTATTTCACGAGATCGGGCACTGATCTGTTCTTCGAGGGTCATGCGGTCTCCAAAACATCAGCCCAGTTCACGGTTGTTGACTGAGTCCAGTCGAATGACGACTTTTTCTTGAGATTTAAGACGAGTAAGTGATGAACCTCGTTCGATGAGCGATCTCATTACTGATAATGATCCCCACACGATCATACGATGCAGTGGCCACTACCGGTAACCCATCATACAGAGAGTCCATCATGCGTGCCTGTTCCTGGCCCGGAGCCAGGTCTCGGCTGCCTGCACAGGGAATGGCCAGGTCCTTCAGACCCCGGCCGGTGCACCTCGCCGGAGCAGGAAGCAGAATCCTGTCGTCCTGCGGCCGGCCCGGCCCGCCCCGGGGGGGCCGGCCGCGGGGTCAGGCGTGGGGGTGGGGGGAGACGACGACCTCGACCCGCTGGAACTCCTTGAGGTCGGAGTAGCCGGTCGTGGCCATCGACCGTTTCAGGGCACCGATGAGGTTGGTCGTGCCGTCGGCCGTCCGCCCAGGACCGAACAGGACCTCCTGGAGGGAAGCGACCTGTTCGATTCTCAGACGCTCGCCGCGGGGCACCAGCGGGTGGTGGGACTCCGGCCCCCAGTGGAAGCCCTTCCCGGGGGCCTCCCAGGCGCGGGCGAGCGCAGTGCCGAGCATGACGGCGTCGGCGCCGCAGGCCACGGCCTTGGCGATCGTGCCGGAGGTGCTGACGCTGCCGTCGGCGATCACGTGGACGTAGCGGCCGCCGGACTCGTCCATGTAGTCGCGACGGGCCGCTGCGACGTCCGCGATCGCCGTGGCCATGGGGGCCTGGATCCCCAGGGTGGCCCGGGTCGTCAGGGTCGATCCCCCGCCGAAGCCCACGAGCACCCCGGCGGCGCCCGTGCGCATGAGGTGCAGGGCCGCCGTGTAGGTCGCGCAGCCCCCGACGATCACCGGGACGTCGAGTTCGTAAATGAAGCGTTTGAGGTTCAGCGGCTCTGCGCGCCCCGACACGTGTTCGGCGGAGACCGTCGTACCCCGGATCACGAACAGGTCGACCCCGGCGTCGACGACGACCTTCCAGAACTCCTGGGTGCGCTGCGGGGAGAGGGCGGCCGCCGTGGTCACTCCCGCCTGACGGATCTGTTCGATCCTGCTGACGATGAGGTCGGGCTGGATCTCGGCGGTGTAGATCTCCTGCATGCGCCGGGTCGCGGTCTGCGGGTCCAGCTCGGTGATCTCGTCGAGCAGCGGCTGGGGGTCCTCGTACCGGGTCCACAGACCTTCCAGGTCGAGGACCCCCAGCCCGCCCAGGCGTCCCAGGTCGACCGCGCTGCTCGGGGACATCACCGAGTCCATCGGTGCGGCCACGACCGGCAGCTCGAAGCGATAGGCGTCGATCTGCCAGGCGACGCTCACCTCTTCCGGGTCGCGTGTGCGCCTGCTGGGCACGATCGCGATGTCGTCGAAGGTGCAGGCCCGTCGGCCCCGCTTGCCACGGCCGATCTCGATCTCGTTCACGCAGGCCAGGCTATCGGTCGTGCCCGGGGCGGGCTTTCTCAGCCGCCCGGGAGCCCTGCTCGACGGCCGTGCCGGGGCCCGTACCGAGGTCCGTACCGGGGTCCGTCAGCGCTCCCGGGAGGAGTAGTTCGGGGCCTGGACGGTCATCTGGATGTCGTGCGGATGGCTCTCCTTGAGCCCGGCAGCGGTGATCCGCACAAAACGGCCTTTGCTCTGCAACTCGGGAATCCCGCGGGCGCCGACGTAGAACATGGACTGTCTCAGCCCGCCGACCAACTGGTGCGCGACGGCCGACAGCGGCCCGCGGTAGGGCACCTGTCCTTCGACGCCCTCGGGGACGAACTTCTCGTCGCTCACGTCGCTCTGAAAATAACGGTCCTTGGAGTAGGAACGGCCGCGCTCACGGTTCTTGACCGCGCCCAGCGACCCCATGCCCCGATAGGACTTGTACTGCTTGCCGTTGATGAACACCAGGTCGCCGGGGCTCTCCTCGCAGCCTGCCAGGAGCGAGCCCAGCATGACGGTGTCCGCCCCGGCCACGATCGCCTTGGCGATGTCGCCGGAGTACTGCAGCCCGCCGTCCCCGATCACGGGAACCCCTGCGGGGCGGCAGGCCCTCGCGGCCTCGTGGATCGCGCTCACCTGGGGGACACCGACCCCGGCCACGACCCGGGTCGTGCAGATCGAGCCCGGCCCGACCCCCACCTTGACGGCGTCGGCCCCGGCCACGACGAGGGCCTGGGCTCCGGCCCGCGTGGCGACGTTCCCGGCGATGACGTCGACCCGGTGGGCGGCCGGCTCGGACTTGAGCCGATGCACCATGTCGGCCACTCCCCGCGAGTGTCCGTGGGCCGTGTCGACCACGAGGGCGTCGACCCCGGCGTCGACCAGTGCCATGGCCCGTTCCCAGGCGTCGCCGAAGAAACCGACCCCGGCGGCGACCCGCAGGCGGCCCGTGGGGTCCTTGGTGGCCAGGGGGTACTGCTCGCTCTTGGTGAAGTCCTTGATGGTGATCAGGCCGCGCAATTTGCCCTCACCGTCCACCAGGGGCAACTTTTCGATCTTGTGTTGGGCCAACAGGGCCATCGCGTCCTGCCCCGAGATGCCCACGGGTCCGGTGACCAGCGGCATCTTGGTCATGACCTCGGCGACGATGCGGTGTCGGTCGGTCTCGAACCGCAGGTCCCGGTTGGTGATGATGCCGATCAGTCGGCCGTCGTCCTCCACGACGGGCAGCCCGGAGATCCGGTACCGGCCACAGAGGGCATCGACCTCCCCGATGGTGGCTTCGGGGGTCGTGGTCACCGGGTGGCTGACCATGCCGGCCTCCGACCGCTTGACCATGTCCACCTGCTGGGCCTGTTCCTCGATGGACAGGTTGCGGTGCAGGACTCCCAGACCGCCCTGCCGGGCGATCGCGATCGCCATCCTGGCCTCGGTGACTGTGTCCATGGCGGAACTCAGCAGCGGGACCCGCACCTGGATCCGGCGCGAGAGGCGGGCCGTGGTGTCGACCTCGCTGGGGATGACGTCGCTCTCGCCGGGCAGGAGCAGGACGTCGTCGTAGGTCAGGCCGAGGGCGGAGAAGACACCCGAGCCGGCGGGCTCTTCGAGCCCGGCCAGCCGTTCACCGGGCGGGACCGGGTCCGGTGCGGGTACGAGCAGGTTGAGGGAATCGCTCACGACGGCGTTGCCTTCCGGGTAACTGGACCGACCGCACAACCGGCGGTCGGGGGTCCCTGATGATGGTAGTGCGCCGTCCGAGGGCACGACGCACTGTCCGAGGGCACGGCGCACTGCGCGGAGGCCCGGCGCACTGCGCGAGGGCACGACGCACTGTCCGGAGGCACGGCGCACTGCGCGAGGGCACGGCGCACTGTCCGGACCGACAAGGAAGCGGACCGATCAGGAAAGGGGCCGGCGGGGAATCAGGAGTCCGAGGGGGGAAGGCCGGGGGTCTGCTGGCGGCTGTCGCTGTCCGCGGGCAGGAGCCGCCGGGTTCTCTCCACGGCGTCGGCCAGGGGATCGGCCACTCGGGGGGCGAGGTCGGGCAAGGCCCGCTCGACATGTTCGAGAAGTGCCCGCGCGGTGGCGGGGTCGCTGTCGGCCAGGTTCTCCGCCCGGGTGATCAGGTCCCACAGCCTGGTCTCGGTGGGGGTGCTGCTGTGCGCGGGGCTCTCCTGCGCGGTGGACTCGCGGTCCGAGACGAGGTGGTGGAACGGCCCACCGGTGAACAGAAGCGTGACCCCCCCGACCGCGAGCGCCAGGCCGGTCGTGAGGAGCACGAGTTCGGTGCGGTCCCAGCGGTGGTGGGGGCCGAGGCGCCGTCGGGGGAAGTGGGCGGGGTCCGGTGGCCGCGGGACGAGCAGCGGGCCGACCCCGGAGCGGGGGCTGAGGGGAGGGCGGGGGTGGGGGGTACGGGGAGTTGCCCGGTCGGGACCGCGGCTCACGGCCCGGCCGTCGCCAGGGCTGTCGCTGTTGACGTCGGGGGCCGGGCGGGGGGGCCAGAGGTCCTTGTCCAGGAGGGTCCGGCGCAGGGTGCCGGGGTCTGCGGGTTCGAGGTCCACTTCGCCGGCGAAAAGTGCCAGGGTCGCGGCCACCGGGTCGTCCAGGTCGCCGGTTGTCGGGCGACGCCGTCCCAGTCGGTCCAGCAGTTCGTCCGACGCCCGAACCGCCCCGGCGGTGTAGGCGTCGTCCGGGGTTCTCATCCGGGGCCCCGGACGGGGCTCTCGGCCAGGGTTCGCAGGCGCTGCATGGCCCGGTGCTGGGCGACGCGGATGGCCCCGGGGGTCATGCCCAGGGCGCGGCCGGTCTCCTCCGCGGACAGCCCGACGGCCACGCGCAGGACCAGCAGCTCCCGCAGGCTCGCGGGCAACTGGTCCAGCAGGTCCTTGGCCCGCCGCGCGTCGGAGGACCGTACGGCCAGGTCCTCCGGGCCGTCGGCCAGATCGATCACGTCGGGGATCTCTGCCTGGGGCTGGGCGATCCGGTAGGCCGCACGTTGCACATCCGCCACTTTACGGGCAGCGATGCTGTAGACGAACGCCTCGAAGGGTTTGCCTTCGTCCCGGTAGCGGGGCAAGGCCGACAGCACGGCGATGCAGACCTCCTGGGCCACGTCGTCCGCAGCGTGCTCCGTGCCGGAGAAACGCGCGAGTCTGGCCCGGCAGTAACGATGGACCATGCGGTGGACGGCGCCCAGCAGAGCTTCCATGGCCGGTCGTTCACCCGCGACGGCCTGCGCCGCGAGTCGCTGAAGATCGGCTGGACCGCCCTCCGCCGGCGACATCGTTCGCCCCCTGGAGATCGTTACGCCGCACTCCCGAGAGTCCCCGCCTCGCGACACACTGTTACCGTACCAGCCCACGCCGGAATCCGAGGGCAACTGCCTGGGCCCGGTCTGCGGCTCCCAATTTCCGAAAGAGACGACGGGCGTGGGTCTTGACCGTGTCCTCGGACAAGAACAGTTCCTTGCCGATCTCGGAGTTGCTCCTACCCCTGCTCATGCCCGTGAGAACCTGCATCTCACGTTCGGTCAGGGGCGGGGCGGACTCGTTTCCCTCCATGGCGCGTGGCGCAGGCACCGGACGCCGCCACACGGCATCGGAGAGCGCGTGGACAACGGTCGCCGCCATCTCCTCGCGCGTGGAGTCCTTGACCATGTAGCCCCGGGCTCCGCCGGCGACCGCCCGGGCAACGCCCTCGGCGTCCTCCGCGACGGTCACCATGATCACAACAGCTTCGGGGTGGCGGGCTATGAGTCTGCGGGTCGCCTCGACTCCGCCGATCCCCGGCATCCTCACGTCCATGAGGACCAGAGAGGGCCGTTCGACGGGCCACCGCGCCAACGCTTCCTCCCCCGAACAGGCGTCGACGACGCGGGTGATCCCCGGCACACCGGCCAACACCCGGTGCAGGGTCTCCCTCACCAGGGCAGAGTCGTCGCAGACCAGAACGGTCGCCACAGGTTGCCCCCTCCTCACAGCTCGGCCGGCCGGATACTCCGGACGTCGCTCCTCACGATGGAACGGCCCGACTCCCAAGATGTCGTCACGTGAGGCTTCCGACCTGAGAGCCTGTCGGGAGATCCACTGACGGCGCCGGAGGAGATGGACGGCCCGGCGGCCGAGTACATCACTTGGCAACGGATTGGGAAAACTCCAGCGACCCCACCACGTGCGAGAGCGCGTCCGGAAGCGACCGGGCCAGGAGGGTGCCGGCGGGCAGCGGAAGATCCTCCCAGCCGCTGCCCCCCAGGATCAGGGTGGGGGCGGGTCTCTGGCGGAGCAGTTGCGGGAGCACCTCGGCCCGGGGCAACGGCATCCGCGCGAACAGGAAGACCACGGCCGGTCCACTGCGGCGCACGGCACAGACGAGCGCGTCGTCCGGGACGGCGGCCCCCAGGACCCGGCAGGAGACGCGGCGTTCGGCGAGGGCTGCGGCCAGGGAGTGCAGCGGCACGGTGTGGCGGTCGCCCGCCACGCATCCCAGCAGGACCGGCCTGGTGTTCAAGGGCCGGTGGAGTTCGGCCGCCGAGCTGCGCAGGACCCCGAGGATCGCCTCGGTGAACACGTGTTCGGTCTCGACACCCTTCGCCGTGGTCTGCCAGCGGTCGCCCAACGCCTGGAAGACGGGCACAGCCAGGTGTTCCCAGGCCCGGATCGTGCCGTGTTCCCGGACGGCGGTACGAAAGATCCTGGCTATCTCCTGGCTGTCGAGGGCGCGGGCCGCCCTGGTCAGACCGCGGACGCCGGCCCCGGTCCGGCCCCACGGCTCCCACGGGGAAATGTCCCCTGCGGGTGAGGAGGGTTGCGACGGCAGGACGGCCGGGGGCTCATTCTCCTGGCCGTGGCCCCGCCCGTGGGGACAGACCCGGGTGACGGGGTTCGCCGCGGTGCCGGGTCTGGTGAGGCTGAGGGTCAGGGGGACGGGGCGGGGGGTCCGTTCGGGGAGTCGCGCGGCCGTCCTGGCGATCGAGGAATGCTGGATGTTCGGAACGGGCTGGATGTTCGGAACGGGCTGGGTGCTCGAGGGGGGTGGGACCGGTGGGGTCCCGGACAGGACGATCCGGGCAGCCTGGGCGGGGGGGACCCCGTCCAGCGTCAAATGGCGCATCTGGATCAGGCGGGCCAGATCGGCGGGGGCGTAGCGACGGTGACGACCCGCCAGATGCCCCGAGGGCCCCAAGCCGTAGCGGCGGTCCCAGGTCCGCAGGGTCGAGGGTGCGATCCCCAACCGGCGGGCGACGGCGGAGACGGTGAACAGCGGCTCCAGGGTCCCCGGTACCTCACCCTCAGTCGCCATGGCCCGATTGTCCGCTCTGATCGGGGAATCTGCCAACCGAATCCGGGCACTGGCAGCGATCCTGAAACGTTCTACCCCTATGAGAGCTCGTTCGGATCCCCTGTCCCGTCTCACCCGGGTGCTGCGCAGAGATGTTCGGACACCGTGCAGGTCAGGGTGGGGATCCCATCAGCCCCGGAGTCGTGGGACGAGCCGCAGGCCCTCGCCGTCAATGTCCCTGTCAGAGGCTGTGCACAACGTGTGAACAACTTCTGACACGAAAAGCTTGAACTCTGTACGACCGAATTGCTAGGCTCGACCCGAGCCGATAGGTAAGGCAAACCTTCCTTCAGCTTCCGTAATCGATTGGGCACTGTGCGATGCTTTCGCTGCCAACGCTCAAGATGCCTTGCCGGGGCGACGACGCCTACCCGGGGTCCCGCGTGGACCCTGCGGTGGCTGGGCATCCAATCTCAGAAGACGCACGACACGACGACGTGATGACCAACATGACGAAGAGGTGGGTGCGATGGCCGAGATCTCCCGACTTCCCGGACCCGTGGCGGATCTGTGGGACTGGCAGCTCGAAGGCGCCTGCCGTGAAGCCGATCCAACTCTGTTCTTCCATCCCGAGGGCGAGCGCGGCCCGGCCCGCCGCAACCGCGACACCGCGGCCCTCGCGGTCTGCGCCGGTTGCCCCGTGCTCCAGCAGTGCAGGGAACACGCCCTGACCGTGCGGGAGCCTTACGGGGTCTGGGGCGGGTTGACCGAGGACGACCGCCAGGAACTGCTCGACTTCCCCCGCCGCCGCAAGGCCGGCTGAGTCCTCGCTGCTCTGCTGAGTCCTCTGCTGTTCGACACTGCGGGCCCGCCCCCTGTTCGGGGCGGGCCCGCAGTGCTGTTATCCGTACTGTTCCGCGACGTTCTGCCTTGTTGTGGCGTTCTGCCTTGTTCTGAGAGAACTGTGCGCGGTGGGTGTGCCCGTGGGGACTGTCCTCAGTGGGCGTGCCCGTGGTGGCCGCCGGCCGAATCGGCCTCGGTCTCCTTCTTCTCGACCACGAGGGTGTCGGTCGTCAGCACCATCGAGGCGATCGACGCCGCATTGCGCAGCGCGGACCGCGTCACCTTGACGGGATCGATGATCCCGCGCTCCAGCAGGTCGATGTACTCGCCCGTGTCGGCGTCCAGGCCGTGTCCCACCGGCAGTTCCTTGACCCGCTCCACGACGACGTAGCCCTCCAGGCCCGCGTTCTCCGCGATCCACCGCAGGGGTTCCACGATCGCGCGGCCGACGACGGCGGCCCCGGTCGCCTCGTCGCCCTCCAGGCCCAGGTCGTCCAGGACGCTCAGGGAATGGACGAGCGCGCTGCCGCCCCCGGCGACGATGCCTTCCTCGATCGCGGCGCGCGTGGCGGACACGGCGTCCTCGATGCGGTGCTTCTTCTCCTTGAGCTCGACCTCGGTGTGGGCCCCGACCCGGATCACGCAGACCCCGCCGGCCAACTTGGCCAGCCGTTCCTGCAGCTTCTCGCGGTCCCAGTCGGAGTCGCTCTGGTCGATCTCGGCCCGGATCTGGGCGATCCGCGCGGCCACGGCCTCGGCGTCGCCCGAGCCCTCGATCACGGTGGTGGTGTCATCGGTGATCACGACCCGGCGGGCCGTGCCCAGCACCTCCAGGCCCACCTGGTCGAGCTTGAGGCCGACCTCCGGGGAGACCACCTGGCCACCCGTGAGGGTCGCCAGGTCCTGGAGCATGGCCTTGCGGCGGTCACCGAAGCCGGGGGCCTTGACGGCGGCGATCGCAAGGGTGCCGCGCATCTTGTTGACCACCAGGGTGGACAGGGCCTCGCCCTCGACGTCCTCCGCCAGGATCAGCAGGGGCTTGCCCGTCTGGAGGACCTTCTCCAGCAGGGGCAGGAGCTCGGCCAGGGAAGAGATCTTGTTCTGGTGGATCAGGATGTGGACGTCCTCGAGGATCGTCTCCATCCGCTCGGGGTCGGTGACGAAATAGGGCGAGAGATAGCCCTTGTCGAACTGCATCCCCTCGGTGAAGTCCAGTTCCAGGGCCGTGGTCGAGGCCTCCTCGACCGTGATCACGCCGTCCTTGCCGACCTTGTCGAAGGCCTCGGCGATGAGTTCGCCGATCGCACGGTCCTGGGCGGAGATCTCGGCGACGTGAGCGATCTCGTCCTTGCCGGTGATCTCACGGGCCTGGCTCAGCAGACGGTCGTTGAGGGCCGACACCGCAGCGTCGATCCCGCGCTTGAGGCCGGAGGGGGCCGCTCCGGCGGTGACGTTCCGCAGGCCCTCCTTGACCATGGCCTGGGCCAGGACGGTCGCGGTCGTGGTGCCGTCGCCCGCGATGTCGTTGGTCTTGGTCGCGACCTCTTTGGCGAGCTGGGCCCCGAGGTTCTCGAACGGGTCCTCGAGGTCCATCTCCTTGGCGATGGTCACGCCGTCGTTCGTGATTGTGGGGGCTCCCCACTTCTTGTCGATGACGACGTTCCGGCCCCTGGGGCCGAGGGTCACCTTGACGGCGTTGGCGAGGGTGTCGACCCCACGCTCCAACGCACGGCGGGCGGAGTCGTCGAACTCCAGGATCTTGGCCATTGCTCTGTTGTCCCTCTCCTGCGCAGCGGTGGCTGCTCTGACGCGAGTGATGCGAACACCCGAGAACGACAGCGGCCCCGGCCGACCGGCGAGTGCCGGCCGGTCGGGGCTGTGAACCTGCGGGAGGGGGACCCTGGTCGATCGAGGATCCCCACGGACGCGGGTTCGACGAAGTCGCTCAGCGGGATCGAGTACAGATCACTTCTCGATGACGGCGAGCACGTCGCGGGCGGAAAGGATGAGGAACTCGTCGCCGCCGTACTTGACCTCGGTGCCGCCGTACTTGCTGTAGAGCACGGTGTCACCGACCTTGACGTCGAGCGGGATCCGCTTCGCGCCCTCGTCGTCGAACCGACCGGGTCCGACCGCCAGGACCTCGCCCTCCTGGGGCTTCTCCTTGGCGGTGTCCGGAATGACCAGGCCGGAGGCCGTGGTCTGTTCGGCGTCGAGCGGCTTGACGACGATACGGTCCTCGAGCGGCTTGATGGAGACCGACACGTGCTGACCTCCCCTTCGGGAATGTCGCTGTGGTAAGCGTTGGCATGAGGTATGGGTATGACGCCGACCGTCGTCGCGGGTGCCGGAGGCGCCGTTCCCGGCTGGCACACTCGATGGGAGAGTGCCAACAACGAATCTAGGGCGGTACTAGCACTCGGTCAACTCGAGTGCCAATTTCCTTCCCGGCGAGTCTCTTTCACCATCCCCGGAGCACCGTCCCCGGCGCGGTGTCCCCGGCGCGGTGTGGCGCGGTGTCGGGCCGGACCTGTACGGAACAGACCGGCCACCGATCGAACGAAACCACGGGAGCGCCCGCGAGCACGGCGTGGCAGGATCGTGGAGCGTGGACACCGAGCAGATCGCCGCCCTGCTGACCCCCGAGGGATGGGCTCTGTTGGAGTCCCTGCCCGAGTATGCCCCCGAAGGGGTGCTGGAACTCACGGAACGCCTGCGCTCGGCGGGTCATCCGCCGCAGCTCGTCTCGGCCGCGCTGACCCAGTCGAGGTTGCGGGCCGCGGCGCGCGACAAGTTCGGCCCGTTCGCGGCGAGCATGTTGTTCACCCAGGCCGGCCTCGAGCAGGCCACGCGGCTGCCGGTGGCGGCCCGGCACGCACGCCGCTACGCGGCCGCCGGCGTGGCCCGTGTCGCGGATCTCGGGTGCGGGATCGGGGCCGATTCCATGGCCCTTGCCACCTTCGACCGGGAGGTCGTCGCCGTCGAACGGGACGAGACCACGGCCGCAGCTGCCACGGTGAACCTGCGCCACTGGCCCGAGGCCGTAGTCCGCTGCGAGGACGCTCTGCACAGCGACCTGGCCGGATGCGGCGGGGCGTTCGTGGACCCTGCGCGACGCCGCAGTACCGGCAAGAGGGTCCTGGACCCCCGCCGGTCCGATCCGCCGCTGTCGTTCGTCCTGGAGCTGGCCGGCCGTCTTCCGGCGGTGGGGTGGAAGGCCGCTCCCGGGATCGCCCACGACCTGGTGCCGCCGGACGCCGAGGCCCAGTGGGTCTCGGTGGGCGGTCAGGTGGTCGAGGCCGGGATCTGGTTCGGGCTGCTGGCCCGCGAGGGGATCCGGCGTTCGGCCCTCGTCCTGCCGGAGGACGACGACGCCGAGGAGCCGCCCGTGGAGGTCACGGACGTCGGCCTGCCCGAGCCCACCGTCGGCCCCCTGGGGTCCGTCCTCTACGAACCGGACGGTGCTGTGATCCGCGCCGGACTCGTCGGACAGGTCGCTGCGGCCGTCGAGGGACATCTGATCGACAGGACGATCGCGTATGTCACGGCGGACCGCCTGGTCAGGACCTCTTTGGCCACGCCGTACGCCGTCGAGGAGGTCTTCGGTTTCCAGCTGAAGGCCTTGCGGACCTGGGCGCGCGACCGCGGGATCGGCAGGCTGACGATCAAGAAGCGGGGCACGGCCGTCGAGCCGGAACAGTTGCGCAAGCAGTTGAGGCTCAGCGGTTCCGCCGAGGCCACGATCGTGCTCACGCGGATCGCGGGGCGGCAGTCCGTCATCGTGGTCCGACCGGTCCTTGCCCTCAGAAACACTCACCACGTGGAGTGACCGATTCCTGCACCATGAAGTCACTTCGGGATCCACGCGGACCCTTCGTGACTCCGGCGACCGAGAAAAGTACTCTCGACACATCGGGTGACACCGTTGTCGACCGGAGTGTGCGTCCCTGTCGGTCCCGACCGGGCAGATCCGGCTCGGGCAGATCCGGCGTCGGCAGGTCCCGGCGACGAGGTCCGACCGGGAACACCTCCGGACGGTCCAGGCGCACCCGATCGAGTGTCCCGGACGGGGGATCCGCAGGACACGAGGGACCAACTGGACCGGCTCGATCCCCCCGGGCCGGACGTACCGGGTCGTGGACGCCCGGGGACCGGAGGAGGCATGCTCGGGGAACGGGAGCGCGCCGTCGTCATCGCAGTGTTGGCCGGAGTCGTGGCGATGGTGACCGTGTGGGGGCGAGCCCCGCAGGCCGACTCCGACACCACCGACGCTCTCCGCCTGGCCCACTCCCCCGTGGCGGGAAAGACCGACGAGGCCCGCCCCCCGGCCTCCTCCCAGCCGGGCCGACGGCCCGACGCCCAGGACGGCGCGAAGCAGGACGACAGCTCCCGGGATCCCCGCAACGACGACGAGGACCCCGATGGCACACGGCCCACGGGCCCGACGTCCGTCACGCCCACGGTCCCCCGCCCCGTCGAGTCGCCCGAGGCCACCTCCCCCGTCACCACCTCGTCCCCCGCGGGCGAACCCGGGCCGACCACCGAGACCGACTTCTCGGCGAGGCTGTCGGGCGACTGCCCCGAGGCGATCGAAGGTCTGCACTCCCGGGCGCCGGGTTCCGGGCCCACGATCGCCCTGACCTTCGACGACGGCCCCGGCCCCTACACCTCCCAGGTCCTGGACGTCCTGGCCCGCGAGGACGTCCCCGCCACCTTCTTCGTGACGGGCCGGAATGTGAGCAAGAACCCGGACCTCGTCGCGCGGGCGACCCGGGAAGGGCATCTCGTGGCCAACCACACCTGGGACCACGAGTACCCCGACGAGGTCGAGGGCGGCTGGACGGTCCGATACTTGAAGGAGCAGCTGGTCAGGACGAGCAACGCCGTCGTGGAGGCCGGGGGTGAGCGCACGTGCTGGTTCCGGCCTCCCGGCGGGTCGGCTCCCCCGAACCTGCAGCCCGTGGCCGCCGCCCTGCGGATGTCGATCGCCCTGTGGTCGGTCGACACCGAGGACTGGAAGATCCAGGCCGACGGCGACGCCGAGGGCATCTCCTGGAAGATCTTCATGGCGGCCCTCACGACGACCCAGCGTCACCCCGTCGTCCTCCTGCACGACGGGGGCGGTTTCCGCGGCGCCACCGCAGCGGCCCTACCGAGAATCATCGACTGGTACCAGGACCGCGGCTACACCTTCGTCCGCCTCGACGGCCGCGGCTGAACGAAACCTGTAAAGTTCCGACAGTGGTGAACGCCGAACCGCTGCCCACAGAACCGGTCAGCTTTGCAGGGCTGGTCAGCTTTGCAGCCCCAGTCACCGTTGCAGCCCCGGTCACCGTTGCAGGGCCGGTCACCTCGTGAGGGCACGGCTGGAGGAATTGTCCTGGGCGGACACCCCCCTGGGGGTGATCAGTCTGCGCCGCCGGGTCGACCCGATGCTGAAGGTCGAGGTCTATGAGGCCAGGCTCGGTGAGGAGTTCCTCATGTCGAGTCTGTTCACGGTGGCCGAGATCGAGCTCGCCCGATCGGCGCTGGCGCAGGTGCAGGGCGAGGCCCTGGACGTGGTCGTGGGAGGGCTCGGGCTCGGCTACACCGCGCGGGCGGCCCTGGCGGATCATCGGGTCCGTTCGCTGACCGTGGTGGAGACACTGACCGAGGTGATCGGCTGGCACGAGAGGGGCCTGGTCCCCGGTGCGAACGAGCTGACCGCCGATCCGCGGACCCGTCTGAGGCACGGCGACTTCTTCGCCCTGGCGCAGTCCGACGGCGGGTTCGATCCGGATGCTCCGGGCCGTCAGGTCGACGCGATCCTGCTGGACATCGATCACACCCCGCGGCACGTTCTGCACCCGCAGCACGCGCCGTTCTACACCCCGACCGGGCTGCGCCGGCTCGCCCGGCATCTGCGCCCGGGCGCGGTTTTCGCACTGTGGTCCGACGACCCTCCCGACGAGACCTTCCTCGCCGTGCTCTCGGAGGTGTTCCCCCACGCCGCCGCGCACGTTGTCCCCTTCGCCAACCCGCTGACGGGCGGCGAATCGGCCAACACCATCTACCTCGCCCGGTAGGACCGTCGGCGACGAACTCACGATCCCATAGTCACCTCACGAGGTCACCCCCAGTTTCCCTGGACGCTCACGGACCCCCAACGCAAGATCCAGGCTAATCTGGCCGGACAGCTGCGAGGCGTCACGAGAAAGTGCCGCCACGTGTTCAAGGAGGTCCGACGTGACCATCGAACGGCTTCGATTTGCCCCGGAAATCCTTCAACGCCTGGGGGAGGAACTCGTACCCCACCCCGATCTCGGGGTGATCGAACTCGTGCGTAATGCCTATGATGCCGACGCTCCGACCTGCAGCGTTCAACTGGTTCAGGTTGATCATGTCGGTGGCAGAATCATCGTCGCAGACGATGGCGACGGAATGACCATCGACGATCTTCGTTCGGGTTGGCTGCTCCTGGGACGCTCGCGAAAAAGCGTCGACGCCATGACCCCGGGGGGTCGACGTCGCGTGGGCGAGAAAGGTTTGGGACGACTTGCCGCGCTTCGATTGGGGAACAGGGTCGAGTTGCGCACGAGGCCGCGCCGGGCTCCCGAACTCGAACACGTGCTCATCATCGATTGGCGAAATTTCGATGGAGTCGATGCGGTCGAGGACGTCACCCTCGAAATCAGGACGCAGAACACGGTGAAAAGTCACGGCACCGATATTGTGATCTCGGAGCTGAATACAGCCTTCTCGAAACAGGATGTGGCACGTCTCGCCAGGGCTCTCCTGCTGTTGACCGGGCCGTTCTCGAAGTCAGTGGAAGGAGGATTCACCGTCTCCCTCGACGCCCCGGAGTTCGCGCAGCTTGAGAGGGTCGTCCACAATGCCTACTTCGACGAGCGAGAATATCTGCTGTCGGCTCACCTCGACCAGGACGGCCAGGCTTCCGCGAAGCTGGTGGATTGGCGAGGACATACCGTCGCCACCGGGGATCACCAAGACATAGGCCTGTCCGGGAACACTAAGAGCAGGTCAGTTCCGTTGGCCTATACCACGCCACCGGTGGACTTCGAACTCTGGTCGTACAATCTCAGCGCCAGAGGTTTTGAGCTTCGGGATTCACAGCGTAAGGTCGATGATGTGCGGAAATGGCTGCGGGCTGTGGGCGGCGTTCACCTGTACCACCGCGGATTGCGGGTACATCCGTATGGTGATGATGGGCATGACTGGCTTGACATGAACCTTCGTCGTGCGCGAAGCCCAGAGGTACGTCCTAGTACGAACACCTCTGTAGGACGGGTTTCAGTGAACGACCCCGGCAACCTGTTCGTCCCGAAGACAGACCGCTCCGGGTTCGTCGAGAACATGGCTTTCGTCGAACTTCGGTTTTTTTGTCAGAACACACTCGACTGGGCAGCATCTGAACGACTGAGACTCCGGGAAAGTCAACGGGACGAGTCCAGACGACAGGCACGCCAAAAAGTGGTCTCCGCGAAGGAACAGGCTCAAAAGGCGCTCACCACGCTACCACCCCAGACTCGAAAAGTCGTCGAACAATTCACAGAGAGCCTGCGGACTGCCTACGAGGAGAGGGTTCAAAGCCTTGAGGACGAGGTTCAACTCTACCGTACTCTGGGAACGGTAGGAACCACCACAGCAGTCTTCGCACATGAATCTGCTCGACCTCTGTCGAGAATCGAACAGGCTGCCGGCATCATGGAGCGAAAGCTCCATACTCTCCCTCAGGAAAGCCACAAACAAGATTTCGAACGACAGATGTCGGCCGTGATCTTATCCGCAGCGTCTCTTCGCACCTTCACCGATCTGCCCTTGGGGCTGGTATCACGGCGGAAGCGGCGACCGGCCGTGGTGGACATCGGTGATGTCGTAGCAGAAGTTGTTCGATTGTTCACACCGCACCTGAGCGCTCTTGATATCAGCGTTGAGAATGAGCGCGGCGGCGTACTGCCACCCAACGTGCGAACAACTGTCGCAGCAATTGAATCGATCTTGGCCAATCTATTCGCAAATGCAGCGTATGCATTTACTGTCCCCACAACCGGATCCAGAGATCGCAGGATCATCGTGACAAGGGTCATCACAACCACATCGCAGGTAATTCTTTCCGTATTGGACAATGGTCCTGGAATCGACACGGCACGAATACCCCTCGAGGACATCTGGATCCCAGGGCAGACTACGCGTGAAGGCGGGACGGGCTTGGGCCTCACGATCGTCAAAGATGTCGTGAGCGATCTCGATGGGTCGGCTTATGCCAAAGCACAGGGCGAACTGGGAGGAGCAGAGTTTCGGATCGAATTGCAGCGAGTCATATCATGAGGGTACGCTCCGGAATCCAGGACATATCTCAACAACCGTGAAAAGGCAGGAGCAGCGGCATAGGTCATGAGCAGAACAAAATTACTTGAGGGTGATAGTGTCGCAGTCATCGACGACGTGCGAGAAGACGCAGAACTCACAGCAGACCTCATAGGAGAGGCCGGCTTCGAACCGAAAATTATATGTCCTCCCCCGTCGTCGATCGAAGTGCTTCTCGAAGAGATTCGAAAAAATACCAGGGCAGTGATCTGCGATCATCGTTTGACGGGCCGCGCCAATGTCCGGTACCACGGTGCGGAGGTGGTCGCAAAAAGCAATGAAGCTCACGTGCCAGCGGTTTTGATCACCACCTACGCAGATGTCGACACCTACTCGATACGGCTTTGGCGCTCGCGAATCCCTCGACTGCTTCGACGAGGCCGTCACTCCGATCCCGACGCCATGACCTCCGCATTGTTGCAGGCAGAAAAGGAACAGGTCGGAGAATTCGAACCAGATCGAGTTGGATATCGTACGGTTGTCAGAGTAGCAAACGTTCGCACCCGTGAAGGTTTGTCTGTAGCTGAAGTCATCATCTCGGCCTGGAACCCTGCCGAAGCAGTCGAGATCCCTACAGAACTGATCACCAGAGATGTCGATCTCGCCGAGCGACGGCTGCCCGACATGCGCTTCATGGCGAAAGTGAATATCTACGCCGAGTCACCCGATGAACTTTATTTTGAATCATTCGAAGTCGCCCCTCCAATACCCAGGGAGTGGCTGCCATGACGGTCACCGACTCATTGCAGGTCATACCCGGGCCCGGAGAGTCCGAGCTGCGTGTAATTTTACTGGATGTCGGGCACGGGAACTGTGCCGTTCTCCAGGACGGTCGTTCCCTGGCCATTGTTGACGTCCCCAGAACGCAGGTCGTGCGTCAATGTCTGGCTCTACAACCGAACCCGAATGTCCGAAGGCTCATATTGTCCCACGCAGATCAAGATCATATCGGAGGTGCTCTCACGCTTCTCGCCCACGGCGAAATACCCATTCGCGAGCTGTGGCTCAATCCGAATTCCTGTCAGCGCTCGAAGACCTATCTTGACCTCCTGACGGTCGCAAGTGACCGCCACCGGTCCGGCGAGTTGAATGTCCACACCAATTTGAATGTCGGTGCGCAAGAGAGCCTCTCGTTCGAACGGGTCGGCATCGAAGTTCTCTATCCGGACATCCTTTCCGCAGGTATCGGACCTGTCGGGTCCGTACATCCGCACGGGCCGATCACTGGGAATGGCATGTCTGCCGTATTGCGTGTATCCCTCGATGGCATGCCGACAGTCCTGTTACCGGGCGACATGGACGGACGAGCACTCGATCGTGTCCTGAGGAGCGGTCTCGACATCTCTGCACCTGTTCTGGTGTTCCCACATCACGGGGGCTCACCAAAAGCCAGCAACGATCAAAAATTCGTGGCAGAACTCTGCGATGCCGCCCAGCCCGAACTGGTTGTTTTCTCGATCGGCCGCCGACGATTCACCAACCCATCTGAAAAAATCGTACGGCAAATCAGACAGAACCTCCCCGAGGTGCACATTGCTTGCACCCAGCTCAGTCGCCACTGCCACAGCATCGAATCACCTGAGCCGTTCGATCATATCCGAATCGATCTTCCTGCAGCGGGTCATCAAATCAACTCCTGCTGCGCGGAAAGCATCTTGATCGAGAAGTCCACCCATGGGCTCACCTATTACCCAGGACGTGAAAAATATAATCAATTCATCCACAATCTTGAATCGCCCTTGTGTCGTACCCCTGCAGCTATTCGCTAATGCCCGCAAGGCATTCCCTCACCAGTTGTCCTGTCGAGGGGCAGCCAGGGTGCCTCACAGTGGATGACCGCAGCCCGGGCCGAGCCTGAATCCAACGAGGAGGAGGCGTCGGTTTCGCCCAGGGCCGGTGGCCGGTCAGGCGACGATGCTGGTCACGGGGAGGGAGGAGTCCACGGACAGGTCGAGGGGGGAAGGGGCGTGGCCCGCGGCGACGACCTGGGCGCCCAGGGCCGCGACCATGGCGCCGTTGTCGGTGCACAGGTCCCGCCGGGGGATCCGCAGGTCGATCCCGGCCTCGCGGCAGCGTTCCGCGGCCAGCGAGCGCAGCCGGGAGTTGGCCACGGCCCCGCCGCCCATCACCAGATGGTCCACCCCGTGCTCCCGGCAGGCCAGGACGGCCTTGCGGGTCAGGACGTCGGCCACGGCCTCCTGGAAGCTCGCGGCGACGTCGGCCACGGGCACGTCCTGCCCGGCGGCGAGGCGGCGTTCGACCCAGCGGGCGACCGCGGTCTTCAGGCCCGAGAAGGACCAGTCGTACCGGTGTTCGCGCATGTCGTGGGGGGCGGTGAGTCCGCGGGGGAAGCGGATGGCCTGCGGGTCCCCAGCGGCGGCCGTCCGGTCGATCTGGGGCCCTCCGGGGAAGGGCAGGCCCAGCACACGGGCGACCTTGTCGAACGCCTCGCCGGCCGCGTCATCGATGGTGGTGCCCAGCTGTTCGACATCGCACGTGATGTCCCGTACGAGCAGAAGGGACGTGTGTCCGCCCGATACGAGCAGGGCCGCAGTGGGCCTGGGCAGCGGGCCGTGTTCCAGGACGTCGACGGCCACGTGCGCCGCGAGGTGGTTCACGCCGTACAGGGGAACCCCCAGGGCCAGGGCCAGGGCCTTGGCCGCGCCCACCCCCACGGTGAGGGCGCCGGCCAGCCCTGGGCCGCGGGTGACGGCCACGGCGTCCACATCGGTCGGGCGCACCCCGGCCTGGGCCCAGGCCCGCTCCAGGGTGGGGGCCATGGCCTCCAGATGGGCCCGGCTCGCCACCTCCGGGACGACGCCGCCGAAGCGGGCGTGCTCGTCCACGGACGTGGCCACGGCGTCGGCGAGCAGGGTGGTCCCGCGGACCAGCCCCACCCCGGTCTCGTCGCAGGAGCTCTCGATCCCCAGGACGAGTGGTTCCGCGGTCGGCCGCTGCCCCGTCATGCCCGTTCCTCTCTCGGTCCCTGTTCGCGCTGTTGTTGCTCGCGCTGCTTCCGGTCGTCCTGTCCCTGTTCGCGCTGCTTCCGGTCGTCCTGTCCCTGTTCCCGACGGCCCTGGTCCTGCTCGTGCCGGCCCGAGCAGCCAGAGCCCGAGTCGTCCCGGGCCGGAAGGGTCAGGGGGCGACGGCGCATCACCCAGGCGTCGGCGCCCTCGGGCTGGTAGTAGCCCCGGCGGATCGCGATCCGTTCGAAACCCCGCCCGGTGTACAGGCGGAGGGCCGGGGCGTTGTCGCTGCGCACTTCCAGCATCAGGCACGTGGCGCCGCGTCGCACGGCGGCCCCGACGAGGGCGTCGAGCAGGCGCCCGCCCAGGCCCCGCCCGGCGGCCCGCGGGGCTACCGCGATCGTCTGGACGTCGGCCTGCGAGGCGTTGACCATGACGCCCGCGTACCCCACGATCCGTGTCCCGCCGTCCCCCGGGCCCGTGCCGTCCTCCGAGTCGGCGGAAGCGCCCGGGGAGGGTTCCACGGCCACGAGGTACTGGCGGTTCTCCGGGTGGGCCAGCTCCGACCAGAAGGTCTCTGCCGTCCAAGCGCTCGGGCCGAACAGCTCGCGTTCCAGGGGAAGGACCTGTTCCACGTGCCACCAGCGCAGGGGCACCAGCGAGATCGCCGCGGTGTCGGGGACAGGCACTAGTGGACGCTCCACTGGCCGTTCACCCGTTTGGGCGTGCCGGGGACGGTGGCGTCGGGTCGGCGCAGGTACAGGGGCTCGGGGGGCAGGAGCAGCCCGTCCTCGCCCGCCAGGCCGCGCACCGCGACCCGGGCCAGGTCGGCGGCGTGGACCTCATGGGGTTCCCGGGCCGGACCCAGGCTCTCGCCGTACAGCACGGCCCCCCGGCCGACGACGGGCAGCCCGCGGGGCAGGGCAGCGGGGGAATCGACCCGGGGCGGGCCCTGGCGGCGCGGCAGGCCGTCGCGAACGGTGTAGCGCGCCCAGTAGACCTCCCGGCGACGCGCGTCGCTCGCCACGAGAAACTCGCAGCCCTCCCCGAGCGGACTCCGCGCCGGTGTCCCCTCCGGGCCGGCCGCCTCCGGGTCTGCCACGTCCGGGTCTGCCACGTCCGGGTCTGCCACGTCCGGGTCTGCCACGTCCGGGTCTGCCACGTCCGGGTCTGCCACGTCCGGGTCTGCCACGTCCGGACCGGCCGCCTCCGGGTCT
>JAUPKJ010000201.1 GCA_030837505.1 Actinomycetota bacterium | reverse complement strand
CCTCCAGGAGAGTGGTGACGCCTGGGTCCCCGTCTGACAGCGGCATGCTGGCCTCGGTATTGGTCACGACGCGGGTGATGTTCTGCCGGACCAACGCGTCGGGGTCCTGAAATGTTCCGTGCATGATGGGGGCGTCGTTCCGGCAAACCCTCAGGATTTCTTTGACCATGTTGGCGCCAGCCTTTTCCTCGGCGCTCTCGAGTTTACTGGAAGATTTTTGTTTCCGCTGACCGGAGGCTTTTCTTGCTGGCCCGAACGCATTGTCACTCCTCTCCACGACAGCGGCGGCCAGGACGAGGTACCGGATTTTTTGGGAGATGACGCGGTCGGGATCCTCGGCCGCTTCCCCTGCGGCGATCGCCTGTCGGAGGGACTCCTGAACAAGGCGGAGCCGGTCGCTGGCCAAGCCCCGGGTCCGCCCCACGACGGCGTTGACAGGGAGATCGGAGTTCCCGGTCGCCTCCTCGTCGCCGATGCTGGGCCAGGGGCTCTCGAGCACCCCACGACAGGTGAAGGCCGTGGCCAGCCGTTGGCATCGGTCCTCCAGATCGGTGTGCCCGCCACAGGCGGCCAGAAGACGCCAAGCGACATCCAGCTCGAGTGTTTCGATCGCGTGGTGGGCTGCGACGAGCAGAGGACGGTTACCTCCGGTGAGGGCCGGCCAGAGGTGGTTGTCGGTGCAGCCGTTCGCCATCTCCTGCAGGAACAGCGGGACACCTCGTTCGGTCGTGACACGGCGCAGGACCTGGAGCAGTGGCAGCAGGAACTGTTTGTTCCCGACGGGAATCAGGACGACCGCGCCCGTCTCCTCGGTGAGTTTTTGTTCCAGATGCTCGCGGAATCTGTTCCTCAAGGAACCGGAATCATCGGGGCTCTGATCCCCTGTTCCTGCCGATGGTTCTTCCAGTGAGGGCAGATCACACAGACAGACTGTCCGAAGTGCAACGGAGTCAGATTTTGTACGATTTAGTTCGTCGCACTGTTCGCGGGCCCCTTGTTCGGTTTCCTTGGTATGGAACAAGAGGACGGTGAGATCCAGGGGGTGGAATTCTCCGGCCCGATTCTCTCCGTCCAGATCCAGGTGCGCCACGAGGGACTTCCCCAGCTCTGCCTGCAGGAACTGTGACCCCACGGACGGCCTGTTGTCCTCCGTCCGGGGTTTTCCCACCAAGTAGAGGAGAGTCGCACCTGTCCTCGGAGTCCTGGGCGCCGGGGGAAGACCGACCTCTCCGAGTCCGTCGTGGTCGGAGGCTCGGGCATCGGGACAGGAACCCGTGCCATCCTGCCTCGGGGAAAGCTCCCCACGTATTTTCTCCACCCAAACCGGGTTGGGGGCAGCAAGATCGTGGCTGCTTGCGATCCCGATCTCGTTGAGGGCGTTCACCTCGGAGCTGGTCAACCATGAGGTGGATTCCAGTCCTACGTTGTGGGGGAAATCGCCTGCCGCCACGGCGGACTTCACTTCTCCCAGAATCACCCCGAGGGGGTTCCTGCCCGGCTTCTTGCACATCTCCCCTTTCTTCTTTCTTGATTCCCGCAGCTTGCGGCCCCAGGTGAACAAGTCCTTGGGCTCGGACGCCCTCCGCGAGAGTATTTCCTGTTCCAGCAGTTCTTCGTACTTGGATTCCACGTACCGTCGGACGGCCAGTCCAGCGGTCCCGTCCCTGCGGATGATGGCGTCGGCGACGAGCATCCGCAGGCTCTCGGCGTCCTCGGCCCGGTACCCGGCCTCCTGGATCCGCGCCAGTTCCCGGACCACCTCCGTCTGCTCGGGGTTCAGAAGGGGCCTGGACGCAGAAGCCCGCTCTGCTTCGGTCAGCAGCCCTCGGAACTGCCTCCATCGGATCAGCTGTGCCACGACCGGATCGACGTCGCCCTCATGGCGATCCATCGAGTCGAGCAGCGACACAGAACCGCCGGGGGACACCTGCGCGAAGGACAGCGGAAGACCGCTCACCACCAGTCCGGTCGCGGCCCCCAGGAACAGCGCCGTGGATCCCGAGCCCACGGTGACGATCCCCGTGTCGCGAGGGGGAGCACATTCGGACAGGACCAGACCCATGGCTTTCAAGACGGCAGCCTCCGCCTGCCCCGGGACGGTCACCGTCTGGATACTGCGCAGGGCGGGAAACCGGGCAGGGGCACATTGCTTCAGCGCCCGTTCGAGAACCCGGGCGATCCGGGAGGTGTCCAGGGGATGAGATCGGACCTGCTCGGTCCCCAGCAGCACGAGTTCCACCGGCCTCTGCCGGTGCGAGGACTCCTCCGCCAACGCGGACAGCACTGCGGCGATCGGAGGAATCGTCCCGGTGCCTTCCTCGCTGCCGAGGTCCTTCCCGTGCATGGTGTGCGAGCGGCTGGTGTGCGAGCGGCCGGGGGTTTGTCCCCAGGTCCCCTCCAACACCAGTTCCTCCAGACGCGCGCGGTCCCCGGTGTCCGTCATGGTCTGGAGGATCCTCAGGGACGCCTCGATGTCCTCACCACGTTTTTCGCAGACCTCCTGTGACTCCTTCCTCCGGTCATCTCTGGACAGTCCGGAATCCTTGACACGACTCCGATGGAAATCGGAGTCCAGCATCAGGTCCGATTCGCCGACAGGGTGCACCCACCACGTGGTCATCTGCTGTCTTCTCCTTGTTGCGTGTTCTCCGGGCAGGCGGTCTGTCCGCAGGTGTTCTCGCCGGGGCGTTCGGTCGTCCTGAGAGGACCTCCTTGAGGCTCGTGCTCGGGGAGGGGCGCTAGGAGGCCGAGGCCCTGGTAGCGGCCGGCTCCGAGCAGGACCGGGCCTGCGACAGGACGGTCGAACTCCAGTACGACGTGGCAATAGAGCCGTTTCTGGGCTCGTTTGGGCAGGTCCCAGCTGGAGAAGGGGACCGTGCCGGGCAGGAAGGGGTCGGTGGTGATCCGCAGGTTCACGGGATTGGGGAAGCCTGCTTCTCGGCAGGAACGGCGGATCGTCTTTGCGATGTCCTCGGGCCGTTTGGGATAGCGGCCCAGGATCACGGGGGTGACGCTGGCCCAATGTCGGCAGGGGCGGCGCCAGCGTCGCACGGTCAGACCACAGCGATCGGACTCTCCTGAAGTTCCCGACACCCGTACCATTCGGAACCGGCCGTGCCCGTTGAGGGTGATGGAGGCCGTCCGGGAACCGTCCGGGCAGTGCAGTCCGTGGACGGCGTGCAGGATCGTCCGCAGTTCGTCCTCGGGCAGCTCGGGCAGGGCCGCCCCGACGCCGAGCAGGCGTCCGTCGGAGTGGGGGAATCCGACGTCGGGAACGGCCAGGAAGGCCACATGCGGACGGCCGTCCGCGCCGTGCCCGTGGAGAACCTTCGGGACCGGTTGCCCGCAGGATTCCAGGACCTCGTGGCGCAGCGCCGCTGCGCACCGCGCAGCCGTCCTGCCGGGCGGGGTGTGGTCGAGGAACCGGAAGAGCACGATGTCCGGGAACGGGGAGGCCACGGTGCCCCCGGAACGTTCGGTACCTCCGGTGCCCCCGACGGGCCCGGAGGGCTCGGTGGACTCAGAGGACTCTGCGTTCCGGGGAAGCGTGTTCGCGACGGGCTCGGTACTTCCGACGCGCTCGGTGTCCCCGACGGGTTTGGTGTTTCCGACGGGCTTGGTGCTTTCGGACGGTTCGGGGGCGTCGGGGCGT
>JAUPKJ010000200.1 GCA_030837505.1 Actinomycetota bacterium | reverse complement strand
CGCCGTCTTGGGGAGGGCGGGGTGGGTGGTCGGGGAGTTCGTCGCGCAGGTAGGCCAGGGGGTCGGGTTCGCCGTCCTGGGCGGCGGCGAGGGTGGCGCGGACGGCGGCGAGCAGGTTGGCGTACGTGCGGCGCAGGGTGGTGAGGGCGCGACGCAGGTGGGTGATCTCCTCTCGGAGGGATGGCTGGTTGTTGCTGGTCAAGGGGTGGGGGTCTCCTTTCGCGGGGAGGTGGCTCGGGTGATCAGCCACAGGACGGCGGCCCGGCGGGTGGGGAAGTCGTGGGCGTTGTCGCGGGCCCAGCGGTCGCCGTCCTCGCGCCAGCAGGCCCACCAGTGGCGGCGGGCGAACCGTGTGGCGTTCGGGGGTCGGGCGTCGCCCACCCAGCCGATCCAGTGGCCGCCGAGGTCGACGCGCCAGGTGACGGTGGCGTCGGCGTGCAGGGTGCGGGGTTCGCGGGTCAGGCGCAGTAGTGGGGGCATGGCGGGGTCCTTTCGGGTCACAGGTGCAGTCCGGCCAGGACGCGGGCGATGACGGCGACGAACGAGCGGATGTAGGGCGCCAGGGAGGAGGCGGCGAGCAGGAAGCCGAACAGGATGCAGATCAGGGCGTGCCACCACAGCAGTCCGGCGTAGCGGACGAGGAAGGTGACGAGGACGCCGAGCAGGATCACGGCGGACAGGGTGAGGATCACCGGGGAGAGGGCTCCTTTCGACGACGGCGGGTTAGCGGCTGGGCCGGTTGTCGCGGGGTCGGCGCGTCTCCCGGCGGTTGCGGTGCTGGTCGCGGGCTCGCTGCTGGAACAGGCGGGCGCGGTGGGTTTGGCGTCGGTGCCACAGCAGGCGGGCGCGGCACTTGCGGCACAGGACGCCGGGGGCGGTGCGGGCACCGCACAGGCACAGCGCGGGGGTGGGGTCGAAGACGGGGTGGTCGTGGGGCTGGGGTGTCAACGGTGGTGCGGCTCCTTCAATATGACGTCGACTCGTTATGACGAGTATGAGTGGAGCATGATCCGTGGCGTCTTGTCAATAGCTCGTCATGACGAGTAGGGTTCGGAGGGTGTTCCTGCTGGTCGATGCGGTGAGGTGCCTGTGAGCGACGGCGAGACGGTGCCCCTCGCGGGCAAGGGCGTCGCGGGTGAGGGCGTGGCGGGGGTGTCGGCGTTGAGCCGGGGTGAGCGGGCGTTGTTGCGGCGGTTGCCGCTGTATCAGCAGATCGCTGAGGATCTGCGGGCCCGGATCGAGCGTGGGGAGCTGGCTCCCGGGGAGCCTTTGCCGAGCGAGACGGAGATGATCACGCGGTACGGCGTGTCCCGGATCACCGTGAGGCATGCCGTGGCGGCGTTGCGGGCGAGCGGGCTGGTCGTGACGGAGCACGGTCGCGCCTCGCGGGTACGGCCCGAGGCCCTGGGGACGGAACTGGTCTTCACCCCCACCGTCACCCGTGGCCCGGACGGGGAGTTCGTCACCTGGGACAGTCAGGGGTGGGCGGACGTCGAGGAGCCGTCGCGGTATCGCGGTGAGGCCGCCGCTCACGCGGGGGTGCTCGGGGTGGCTCCGACCGAGCTGGTGTTCGTCCACGAGCGGCAGTTGATGCACGCGACCGGTACGCAGGTGCTCTACCGGGCGGTGATCCCGTTCACCACGGTCGAGGGAACGACGCTGGCCGAGGACCCGTTCGTGCCTGCCGCCCAGCTGTACCAGGCACTGGCCGAGTCCGGGCACGAGATCGGCTGGCGGGAGGAGATCCGGGCGGTGATGCCCAACCCGGACCAGGCCGCCACCCTCGACGTCCCGGACGGCGTCCCGTTGCTGGTCCACTCGCGCGTCACCACCGATCGGTGTGGCCGCAGGCTCGTCCTGGAGGAGACCCGTCTGCCCGCGCACCGGACAGTGATCGCGCACGAAGACAGTCCCTGAGCAGGGGTTACGCCGCGCACCCCATCCGGGTGAGCAGGGCGCCCAGCCATTGGGCGGTCGCCGGAGTGACCGGCGCGATGATCACCAGGGGGTGGCCGTCGTCGTCCAGGCTCGCCCGCACGTCGGGGACGGCGTCCGGCCCGGCCCACACCTCGTCGAGCAGGGCCGCGACCTCATCGGCGGTCGCGCGGGCCAGCGCATAGGCGGCCACGAGCTGGCGGGAGGTCCCCGCCGGGACGGGCTGCCAGGGGACGCCGTCACCGAAGGCGTCCAGGACGCCGACCTGCGGGTGGTGCGGGCGTCCGTCAGCACCGACCGGCAGACGGACGGCGACGGGCGGGGCGGAGCTGTCGGGGGCGGGGGCGCGTTCGGGTGAGATGGGTGCTGTCCACCTTCGATCGAGCGTGGACGGTCCCGAAGCCGCAGACGCGCAGAAGATCCCGCTCCTGACGGAAATGCCCCGGTACCGTAGGGTTCCGGGGTCTCGACCCCAGCCGGGTCACCCAATTCGCTTGCAGGCGGGGTGACCCGGCGTCATACAGCCCACATCGTCAGCTACAGGTGCAGCTCACGGACTCCCCGCCAGGGGGTACCCACCATGGGGGTACCGATCCTGGGGGTATCGATCAGGGGGAGGAGGTCGGGGGTGACCTGGAACCACACGGGCCAGCCCTGTTCGACGCGGTCGGAGCTTTCGGCGAGGGCCGTGATCTGGGCGTGGTCCTCCAGCACGACGCCGACGCGGACGATGTCCCGCAACTGGTCGACGTAGATGGCACCCCAGGTGGTCAGGCTCCCCGGGGCGGCCACGCCCCGGCAGGACACTCCGCGTCGTCGCAGGTAGCGGGCAAGGGCCGGGCCGTCGGTCACCAACGGCAGAGGATTGGTGCGCTTGGTCGGCGGGTGGCGCTCGGGCATGGTGTCGCCTCCTGGCTTCCTTAGGGGTAGGTGGTGCGGGTTGGTGGCGGGACCCGCGGCAGAGGCGTGGTCATCACCGCAGGTCTCGCCGTCCGGTGGTGCCGGAGCGTCCGGCAGATCATCAGGGTGCGGGGATCGACCTGGCGGCGGCGTCCCCCTGGTGGGGGCACCACCACGGGTACACTGACGATCACCCAATCGGGGCAAACAGGATTAGTTGCCTGGAGCGATCGGGGAAGGGGGATCGGATGGTGTCCTACATTCCCCGGGCGGCGGTGCCCGAGCATGTGCGGTGCCGGGACGACGTCCGTGCCGCGTGTGCCAGCCACGATCTGGGGCGTTTGTTCTTCCTGGTGCGTAAGTGGGGCGGCATCAGCTACTCGGCGATCGCCGAGTGCACGGGGATCAAACCCGAGCGGGTCGGTGCCCTCGCCCGTGGCGAGGGGGCCATCACCAGCTACAACAAGCTCGCCGAGGTCGCTGACGGCCTGCGGTTGCCGGGGAGCCTGTTCGGTCTGACCCCCCGCCCCTGGGAGACGACCAGAGCCTCGGGCGTCGTCGTCCCGCGCGAGACGGTCACGGCGTTCCGCCGTCCCGGGTTCGGGCTTCTCGTCGAGGCGATGACCACCGATCGGCCCGAGCGGGTGACCGGCGAGGACGTCGCGGGGGTCTGGGCGAACGTGCGGTTCGTGTCCTCGTGGGACTACTCCCGGGGCGGCGGCAGCATGGCGGCGGTCGCGGTGTCCCAGCACGCCCGGTCCGCTGCGGGGCTGCTGCGCCTGCCGTGTGATCCCCGGGTGCGGTCGGACCTGTTCTCGGCCGTCGGGTCCCTCGTGCTCAAGGCCGGGTTCACGGCCTTCGACGTGTTCGACCACGACCGCGCCCGCCAGCGGTTCGAGTTCGCGCTGGCCTGCGCCGAGGAGGTCGACGACTGGCACCTGCGCGCGGGAGCCCTGGCCCGGCTGGGACGTCAGGCGTTCTGGCGTGACGATCTGGAGACCGCCCGGACCCATGTCGAACTAGCCCTCGTACGCAGCGACCGCCTGACCGCGACCGAACGCAGCATGCTGCACGCCCTACGCGCCCGCGTGTTCGCCGCCCTGGGCGACGTGGACGAGACCCTGCGGTGCGTCGGCGCCGCCGACGAGGAGTTCACCCGCGCGGGCATCGCCCCCGACACCGCCACCGCCGCCTACTTCGACGCCGCCGAACACGCCGGGGAGACCGGTCACGCACTGGCGGACATCGCCACCGCCGAGCACTGGCAGGAGGCCGCCCGGCGCCTGCGGGAGGCCTCCGCCCACCACGGCGAGGCCTACGCCCGATCCCGTGCCTTCTGCGACTTCCGGCTGACCGCCCTCCTGCTGGCGATCGGGCAGGTCGAGGAGGCGACGGCGGTGGGACGGCAGGCGCTGACCAGGGCGCACGAGGTCCGCTCCCAGCGCCTGGCCCTGGACGCCGGTCGCGTGCTCGCCGCAGCCGTCCCCTACCAGCGGCTGCCCGATCTGCGGGAGCTGCGCGCAGGCTTCCGTGGGGTGGCATCCTGAACCCCGACCCGCCACCGACGCGCCCTCAGGGGGAGCGGCACGTATCTTCGGCAACCATGCAGACCCCGCCGTTCACCGCCGAGGCCGCCCTGATCGCCGTCCACCAGGCATGCCCCCGGGTCGGGCTCGACCCGGACGATGCGCGGTTGCTGCGGCTGGGACAGAACGCCCTGTTCACCCTCGCCGACGGCCGCACGATCGTCCGGGTCGCCCGGTCGGTCGACCTCCTCGACCGCGTCACCCGCGAGATCGACACCGCGCGGTGGCTCGCCGACACCGGGTTCCCCGCCGTCCGCCTCACCCCGGGCGTGCCGCAACCGGTCGAGGCTGCCGGACGGCTTGTCACCTTCTGGCACCGCGCCACCGACACCGGCCAGCCTGCTACGACCGCTGATCTCGGGCGTCTCTTGCGCGAACTGCACGCCCTGCCCGCTCCCGGTTTCCCGTTGAAACCCTTCGATCCCCTCGTGGCGATCCCGGAGCGCTTCACGCAGGCGCGGGGTGTTGACGAGGGCGATCTGGCGTTCCTGCGGGATCTCGCCGCGCGGGTGGGCGAGCGGTATCGGGCGCTGGAGTTCACCACCCCGCACGGGTTCATCCACGGCGACGCGCACCGGAACAACCTCCTCGTCACGCCCGACGGCGTTGTTCTGCTCGACTTCGACTGGGTCGCGACCGGGCCCCGGGAATGGGACCTCCTGCCCACCGCCGTCGCTACCCAGCGGTTCGGCCTGCCCGCCGACCAGTACGCCGCCTTCTGCGCCGCCTACGGCCGGGACGTCATCGACTGGGACGGCTACCCGACCCTGCGCGCGGTCCGGGAAGTGACCATGACGACGTGGCTCATGCAGAACATCGGTGAAAGCCCGGACGTCGAGCAGGAGTTCCGGCTCCGGGTCAGATCCCTCCGGGAAGGGGACCATGACCAACGTTGGCGCGCCTTTTGACCCCGCCCACCCTTTTGACCCTCCCGCGCCCCACGAGGGAACCCGGATCACCACCCTCTACGCCACCGCGTGCAGCCTCCCACCCGACCGCGCCATCCACGGGACCCCGGCGGTCGACGTCTTCGCCTTCAGCCGACTCGCCAGCTTCTACCGCACCTCGCAAGACCAGCTTCCCCACGTCCTGCTCCGCCACGACATCGACCCCGACACCCTTCGATTCCGCCGCTGGAACGGCCACCTCACCGCAGCCCAGGTCTGGTTGTTCACCCTCCCCTCCGGGCAAATCATCGTCGGCCTGACCCTCGACCTCACCGACACCCCGGTCCAGAGCATCCCGCTCCTGGAAGACCTCTACTACGTCGAAGCTGAACTCGACGGACACCCTTTCCAAGCCTGGTGCCACACCCTCGCCACCACCATCAACGACTGCACCCTCAAGGGGAACCCCGAATTCCTCCCCGAACGCCACCAACTCGTCTTCTCCGCCGTCGCCCACCCCTCCGAACTCCCCAGCCGCGACCAACTCCAGCGCATCATTTACCGGGCCGACTTGTCCACCCGCTCCGAGGACAGCAGCATTCGCGCCCCCGGGGAACTCAACCGGCGCGACAACAGCACGGCCGCTCTCGGGCCCTTCGTCAGCGTGATCGCTGGACATCAGGGATATCTTGAAAACTCTGTCCTCCTGTCCGCCGTTCAGATCGTCGGCAGCGCCGCCCGACTCCGCGACATCCGGGAACGCGCCTACCAATGCGTGCGCACCTTCCGCACCCACCTCGACGACACCCTCCCCGAACGCGAACGACGCCTCGTCTTCGAAGACATCGCCGACGAACTCGGCGAACTAGAACTCGAACTCAGCTTCAGCGTCGAAGCCACCGCAGACCTCGGACTTCTCATCCCCTCTTTGAGAGTGGAGAGCTACCACGACGCCCTCTACGAATCCATGAACCTCGCCCGACGCACCCGCACCACAAGCCACATGCTCGACCGCCTCCGAAACGCCATCGACTCCGAACTCACCGCCGTCACCAGCATCGAAGACCGCATCGACGACGACCGACGAGTCCGCACAGTCGCAGCCGTCACCTTCGTCTCAACAGTTGGTGGAACGCTGGCAATTCTATTCGGTTTCTTTGGCATTAATGCCAGCGAGGTTGATCCATCGATCTCGATGTTCGATTTCGAATATTTGCCGATCTACCTTCTGATCGCTGGGGTTGTTGTGGTTGCCTTGTGCCTATATTTGGTTCTTGGGTGGCGGCGTAGATTGAATGCATTAAAGTGATCGCAGTTCCTGTGGGTATATGCCGCGGTTGATCCACTTCTGTCATCGTCAATTGTGGTTGTGTGAGAGGCTCGTTTGTGGCCTCGGTTGTGGGATCTTGGATGTCAAGGTGGAGGCTGACTTGATGATCATCTGGCAAGGTAGGGTCCTTGGCTCAGGCCTGGTGACTCCTCTTACTTCCGAACTGGAGTCATGGATCCCTGTGTTCGGACGGGGTGCTCTTCAGACGGGGGTGGTCCTGACCTCGGAGATTGCATCAAGTAGTGAGTGGTGTCGGCTAGGTCGGTTGTTCATGTCCTCGTCGAAAGATTGCGTTGAGCTTCAGTCTTCACAGCGGTCGGTGCACAAGAGATGCTGATACTGGTTGGGAACTCCCGAAGTCTCGGTTGCGTTGGTCGTGTGTGAAGGCTGTGATTGGAGTGTCGGTCGTGGAACAGGAGTGTAGAAGAATCGGCCATGGAGCTGCCATGTATTGCGGTCAGCAGACCGCTGGTGAAACGTCCGAACTCTGCGCACGGACGGTGGGTTATAGCGGAATGTTTACTCTTGATCTTCATGGCCGAGGCTTGCGGTCGAGAGCTGAAAGGCGAGTCGAATGCGCATTGGTTTCTCGGTCTGGGCGGGATGTTCAGCCTGTGACTCTCGGGCGGCGCGCAATGTCATTGCGCCTGGAAACTAGGGGCAGGAGGAAAGCGATCCTTTCTCTGGCATCCCGTTTGACGCATGGGGCTAGATGTGCGAACGTGCATCGTCGTTTTGGAGTTCTGCTGGCCGTAATCTTTGCGAGTCTCGTGGTCGGATGTGGTGGGCAGACCGACGTCAAGACGGGGTACCAACCACCATACCTTCCAGTGCGCTTCGTATATTCGGCTGAGGGAGGTTTCCGGATCGAAGGTGAATCTGAGATTGTCACATTGGTAGGGAGATTCTCGATCGGGGCAGATTATTCGATCGATCCCCCCGATAGTCAACAGATTGTTGTGATTCTTCGTGATCGGGATGAGGGCGAGGATCGAATTTTCCGCGTGCGGTCCGGGGAGGGGGTATTCACTGCTGAACTGAACGGAAGTACAACGGTCCAGATCGTCGATCGTCAAGTATTGATTGACGTAACTAATGGTTCAGTCAAGAGCGTCTCGCTCAAAAGGACGCCAGGGGCTGGCATTCGAGAAAAGAAACCAAACTGGTGGACAGAGCGCCGCGATGCTTGGAATGTGGGATGGAGTGAGTCATGGTATGAGCCATATGCAATGACGCGATGGGCTTATGACGATTCCACAATTGGCAAAGCGTATGGTCTCGGGTTCGCGTGGTTCCTGTTTAGGCTTGCTCTTGCCATTGGACTGGCCGTTATAGACACAATTCTTTCATTCTTCTTCCTGCTTGGGCAAATTGCCTATGTAATTGGCGGTCCGACGTGGCGAAATATTGTCCACGGGGTTGCTGTACTATTCGTGATATTCTTTGTGTTGGTCGTCTTTGCTGGGGACCTCTGAGCCCTTCGCAACGGCTCGATAAATTGTCAGCACCCATACGCTGAGATGGGTGGATGCTCGCGGGCGTACGCAGACGTGGTAATTCTTGATGAGAAGCCTGCGTGGCAGCATGTTCTCTGACGAGTGTTGTGGTTGATTCCTCGAGATGATGCGATTATGAATGCGTTGCGGTGTCCATTGCGGCGAAAGTCTGGTCTGGCGTCAGGGGGCGGTTGCTCCTCAAGCGGTGCCTCGGGGCAAGTCGGCTATGAACCGGGTCGGTGCGGGATTGGGGCCGCACAGCAAGCTGCTGTGTGCGAGTAAGCGTTCAGTACCTCCACT
>JAUPKJ010000199.1 GCA_030837505.1 Actinomycetota bacterium | reverse complement strand
GCATCTCACGCCTCTACTACCCCCACGGCGGCGAATACGGCCCCCTCACCGCCTACGAACCCCACGGCCCCGGCAACACCTTCACCAACAACACCTGGGACGACACCGGAAAACCCATCGAGCTGGGCCTGCCGGGCACGGCCCGTCAGCCGGCGGCCTCGCGGTAGAGCTGCCCGACCCTCGCCACCCGGCTGTCCCACAATCCCACCGCGGCAGCCCGGCGGCGGGCCCCCTCGCCCAGGGACAGCCGCAGGGAGCGGTCGACCACGAGGCGACGAACGGCATCGGCGATGTCGTGGGCGTACTGTTCCGGGGTCCGCGGGGAGATCCGCAGACCGCTGCCCGGGTCCACGGAACTGGCAGGTCCCCCGCGGTCGGCCACGACCAGCGGCAGCCCGTGTCCCATGGCCTCGAACACGACGGTGCCACCGGGCTCGCGATAGCTGGGGAAGACGAAGATGTCCGCCGCCCGGTAGAAGGCGTCGAGTCCTCCGCGCGGAACGGTGCCGTGCATCCGGACCCGGTCGGTCAGGCCGTGGGCCGACACCAGACGACGGCACTCCGCGGCGTCCGGCCCGTCGCCGACCGAGTCGAGCACCACCGGGAGGTCACTCAAGTGGGTCATGGCCCGGATGGCGTCCCGGAGCCCCTTGGTCCGCACCGCACGGCCGATGTGCAACAGGTGCACGGTGCCGGCCGGGTCACGGGTCGAACGGTCGCTGACCGCGGGAAGGGCGTCGATGCCGGTGTCGGCCATCGACTCGAAACCCTGTAGGACGACCCGCTGCTCGCGCAGGAGTTCCTCGACGTACCCGGAGATCCCCAGGACGGTCCGGGCACCTTCCAGGGTGCCGCGCAGCCAGGGGTCACGGCGCAACCGGAATTGATCGATCCCGCGCAGTCTCATGTACCAGGGTGTGCTGTCCTCCTCACCGCGGAAACCCGCTGGGGAGTCCAGGCATCCCCCGACCGGTCCGAACAGGTAGGGAAGGCCCGTGGCCCGCAGAGGGCTGGGGTAACGCACCGCGATCGGCACGAACTGATGGCCGACGTCGAAGTGTTCGCCACGCGCCCGGGCGCTGCGGATCCACCGGGTCGCGTTGCGCACGAAGGGGAGGTACCCGGGTTTGAGCATGCTGTTGAGACGCTCGGCCCGGCCCAGCACCGCAGGCTCCGTCCATTCGACGAAGCGCACGTGCGGCAGTTGCTCACGGGCCGGGGTCCTGCCCCGCTTGTGATACGTGAGCACGGTGAGGCGGTGTTCCGCCGCCAGACGACGCACCCATTGGAAGGCGACCCACGCTTCGCCGACATCTTCACCATCGCAGGTCGGCGCTATTACCAGGACCGAGAGCACCCGTCCACGGTAGCGATCCGAGCGCCCCTCCGTGTCCTGGAACGCGATGTCCGCGGCTCTTCTCAGGGATTCGGCCGAAACGTTCCTCGATCTCCGGTAGCGTCAACGGCGTGAATCCACAGCTGGCCGTGGTGATTGTCACCTACAACAGTCGAGAAGTGATCATAGATCTGTTGGACTCGCTTCCCGCTGCACTGGAGGGTGTCGACGCCCACGTGGTCGTGGTGGACAATGGCTCCACCGACGGCACGGCCGATCTGGTTCAGGAACACGGCGGATGCACGGTGGTTCGCTCGGAGAACGTCGGTTACGCAGGCGGCATCAACCGAGGGACGAGGGAATTTCCCGACGCCGAAGCTTATTTGATTCTCAATCCCGATCTGCGTCTGCATCCGGGATTCATCCGGCCCCTGTTCCGAACCCTCGCAGAGCCCGGAACCGGGATCGCCGCGCCCAAGGTCCACAAGACCGACGGATCGTTGCACCGTTCGTTGCGCCGCGAGTCCTCCCTGTTGCGGTCCTTGGGCCTGACCCGGACGCGACTGCCGTGCTTCTCCGAGTACATCAGTCGTCCGCGGTCCTACGAACGGCCGAGAACCGTCGACTGGGCGCTGGGAGCCGTGCTGCTCGTGTCCGGCGACTGCAACCGTGCCCTGGAAGGATGGGACGAATCGTTCTTCCTGTACGGCGAGGAGACCGACTTCTGCCTGCGGGCCAGGGACTCCGGCTGGGCCACCCGCTTCTGCCCCGAAGCCTCCTGCACACATATCGGCGGGGCCTCGGGCCAGAGCCCGCGCACGTGGTCCATGCTCGCTGTCAACGAGGTGCGGCTCTACTGCCGCAGACACAATCCCCTGGCCTCCTTGGCCTTCCTGGGCCTGACGGTTCTGCACGAAGTACCGCGAATGCTGCGGGGGAATCCTGCCGCGCCCACCGTCGCGGCCGCGTTGCTCCGTCCCGCGCGCAGACCCGCCGAGATCGGGTGTTCGGACAGGCTCCTGCCGCGCTGATCTCGCAGGGTCCGAAACCTGGTCAGCCCTTGGCCCGGGATCCCGTTCTGCCGAGACCGGCCCAGCGCCGCAGGCGCCGTTGGGCCGAGTCGACCACCACCAGCGGCAACTCCTGCAACCCCGAGGGCAGGCCGGAGGAGACCATGACCTTTCCCAAGGCCGTGGTGGGGACCATCCACAGGGTGTTCTCTCCGAGCAGGTCCCGGTACTCCCTGGCCGCACGGGTGTACGGGGTCAGTTCCAAATGGGCCCTCGTGACGTACCCGCGAAACCCGCTGCGCGGCCGGTTGCGCAGGGTCCACGGCTTCTCCCCCATCGCGTGCAGGACGAGGGGCAGACGCCGACCTGTCATGATCCGCTCGCGGACCGTGTAGCCGGACGGCCCGAAGCACTGGGCGATGTCCGCCCCCCGGCGCAGCTGGACCACGGGCAGGTCCGCGAAGTCCTTCGACCCCAGGAGCCCCGCGAGAACATCTTGGTCACCCCAGTAGTGGACGGGCCGGCATCGAGCCGAGCGCCCCTGGACCGCCGTGTACTGCGGGCCGGTCAGGATAGCCGACCAATGTCGCAGAAGGGACTCGTGTTCGGGCAGGACCCTGAGCACGCCGCTGTTCACGGTGGCGGGGAACACCCGACCGACCTGCAGTCCCAGCCCCGTCGTACGCAGATCCGTACCCTGGTGATGCCCCCAGAAGTACTCCTGTGTGGCGATCAGGGCGTCGGAGGGCAACTCCCGGAGACGGGCCAGGAGGTCACCGGTCACGATGACGTCGGAGTCCACCCACACGACCTGTTCGTTCTTCTCCTGCAGCAGGCGGAGCAGAACCGAGGGCTTGACGTTCCAGCCGTTACCGTCCACCCAGCGGCGGTGGGTGCGCACCCGCAGCCCGGGGACGGTCCGGGCCCAGGTCTGGAACGATTCGGGGGCGCCGGGCACCCAGGCGAGGACATCGGCCTCTGGACAGTGCCGGGTAAGGCTGAGCGTGGCCAATTTCACCCCGGCGAGGGCCTCCGGCCGGTCCTCGAACACCACGACGATCATGGTCAGTTCCCCTCGGACAGCACGGGACCGGTGGTCACCGCTGTTGGCGGGCCGGCACCGGGAAGATCAAAAAATGTGGACCGGGCCGACCCGCCGACTCTCCTCTCGATTATCGAGGCACGAACGATCCCGTGTCCGCCGAACCACCGAATCGAAGGACGTCACCGATAAGAGCGACCGGCGACAACGCGACCGGGCGTCTCCCGGTGGTCGCGAGCCGAAGCCACCTGTTGCCGCCTCGCTCACAGTGTCATTCGATGGGTTTTCCGGTGTCGTCCCAGGTGTTGTTGGTGAAGGTGTTGCCGGGGCCGTGGGGTTCGTAGGCGGTGAGGGGGCCGTATTCGCCGCCGTGGGGGTAGTAGAGGCGTGAGATGC
>JAUPKJ010000198.1 GCA_030837505.1 Actinomycetota bacterium | reverse complement strand
CGTCAGGGAGCAGCGAGCGGGGCAGCGCGCCGTGCCGGACACCACCCGGACCGCCGCTCACCTGTCGAAGCCCCTCCCGCCGGTGGCTCCAGGACTCATGAATCCACAAGGGATCTGGTTCGATACTTGACACGGACGTCCGGCGACACTCCGTGGCATGCGACGGGAAAGGTTCAATGAATTACCGGAACAACACATTCGAACACTCAATGACTTACTTGACTGATGAATGAAGACATTGCATTTCGAACCCTTGCCAACATTCATTGCACCTTGCTATGGTCAACTTTACGGAACATGCCACAACTTGTATTCGCTCGACGCGGGGGCACCGTGAGAACAAGTGTGACGCTGATGATTTCCGCAGGACTGCCCGTGCGCCGTGAGTCCCACCATGCCATCGGGGTGACCCGGGGGAGACCCTTCGCAAAATTGTATCGACAATTCGGTGCGCACAAGAAGAGGGTGCAGCGGCATGCCAATCGTATCTTCACCTCACGTTCCAGCACGACTCGGCGTGGGCCCCATGTCCGTCAACTGTGTTGATGCGGTGATCGAGACAGCTTCACGCAACCGAACTCGTATCATGCTCATACCGAGCCGACGTCAGATCGAGTCCGGTCCCCTACGAGGATACGTCGGTGGATGGGACACCGCCGACCTGGTGGACTACGTACGCAGACGCGATCCGGAGAAGAGGGTCCTGATCTGCCGCGACCACGGCGGCCCGTGGCAACATCCATCGGAAATATCGATGGATGAAACTGCGGCCATGAGCAGCTGTCTGAGATCATTCATACAGGACCTGGACAGCAGTTTCGATCTGCTGCACATCGACACGAGCGTCGAGGGAAGCGTGTCTGCAGAGGCAGGAACAGCCCTCGACCGTCTGATCTCCCTGTACGGGCAGACCCACGCCTACGCTACTGCCCACGGGCACGAAGTCCTGTTCGAGATCGGTTTCGAAGACCAAAGTGCAGACACCAATGACCCATCGGTCTTCCAATCGCAACTGGCTGAGGTGTTCCTCCGCCTGCGCTCCGCGGGACTCCCCCTGCCCACATTTGTCGTGGCCCAGACCGCCACCAAGGTGAGGGAGACCCGGAACTGTGGCGCGATCCTGCTCGCACCGTCCGCGGTGGGGCACGCGATCCGTGACCTGGCAGGAATTTGCACATCCCTGGGATCCGCGCTGAAATCGCACAACGCGGACTACCTGCCGGCCTCCTCGTTGCAGACTCTCGAGAGGAACGGGGTTTCTGCCGTGAACGTCGCACCGGAGCTGGGGGTGGCGGAGACCCGTGCCCTGATCACGCTCATGACAACGGCCGGTCTGAAGCATCAGCGGGACGATTTCCTTGCGTTGGCACTGGAATCGGGGGCCTGGGCCAAGTGGATGGGGCCCGACACCTCCGCCGGCGATGAGCATCGAGCCGTCGTCGCCGGCCACTACGTGTTCGGCTCCGAGGAATTCACCGAGATCAAAAAACAGGTGGAGTACGCTTACCGCCATGACGCCGTCACGGTGGACGGGTATCTTCGCCGAGCGGTGACCGCCGTCATCGAGCGCTACCTGAGATATTTCGTTGCACCAGCTCACCTCACCTGACACGAATTTCAGGAGAACAGGATGACGACTGCTTCCCTTCCCCCGTATCTGACGAGTCTGCTGCACCTGGACATCGCCACGCAGCTTCCTTCGCCCATCGAGCCGTCCGTGAGGAGGATCACACATTCCAAGACAGTCAGGAAGGACTGGGGAGAGGAACGTTGGCTGGTCACCGAGGAATCTCCTTTCGGGTTCAAATTAATATACCTCAGGGCGGGATTCCGAACCAGCCTCCAGATGCATGAACAGAAGGAGGAGGCGAACCTCATCCTGCGGGGATCAGGAGTCCTGCACTATGCGGCGTCCCGGGCCGGGCAGCTCGAAGAACGTCCTCTGATCGCCGGAGAAATTGTCCATGTCCGTCCGGGGACAGTGCACAGGATCGAAGCGGTGACCGACATCACCCTGATCGAGGTGTCCACTCCTGAGCTGGACGACGTCATCCGGCTCGCTGACGATTGGCATCGCGCCGACGGACGGATCGTAGCCGAACACGAGACCGAAGGACAGCGCTGATGGCTACCTACCACGTTCCCAGGTACGACTACCCGTCCCAATTCGGTCCCCTCGACGAACTGCTGCCGCGGATCGGGGACCTGCTACTGAACGGGGACTACGTCCTGGGCCGTCCGGTACGTGACTTCGAGGAGTCCTTGGCAGGCTACCTCGGTGTACCTCATGTGGTGGGAACGAACTCCGGAACAGACGCCCTCGTCCTGGCACTGGACGCCCTCGGGATAGGTCCGGGGGATGAGGTGATCACAGTTTCGAACACCTTTCACGCAACAGCCATGGCGATTGTCAGAGTCGGAGCTCTTCCGGTTCTGGTCGATTGCCGACCCGATGACTATTTGATTGATCTCTCTCAAGTCGATCAAGTCGTCACTGAAAGAACCAAGGCCTTGGTGATCGTCCACATGTTCGGACGGGCAGTGGACATGGACGCCGCCGTACGAACGGCTGAGCGACATGGGTTGCTGCTCGTCGAGGACTGCGCCCAGGCAATCGGGGCGCTGTCCTGCGGAACACCAGTGGGCAGCAGGAGCTCTGCGGGTTGTTGGAGCTTCGCCCCGTCCAAGAATCTGGCTGCCGCAGGGGACGCCGGAGCCATCTCGGTGAGTGATCCTGTTCTTGCCGCGAATCTGCGTCGTCTGCGACATTTCGGACAGGTCAAGCAGAATTACCACGAAGTGATCGGTTACAACTCTCGCCTGGACAGCGTCCAGGCCCTGGTTCTCTCCCACAAGCTCGCCCAGGTGGACGGTTGGAACCTGCGGAGACGGGAGATCGCTGGGATCTACCGCAGCTCATTGCGTGACCTACCTGTGAGTTTCCAGGACGAAGGATCTCCGGGCGAGCACGTCTACCATCTCTTCCAAATGCGTTCCGAGCACAGGGACGGTCTGATTAATTTCTTGCAGGAGCACGGGACGGATGCCGTCGTACGTTATCCCTTGCCCTTGCACCTGCAGGAGGCTTTCCAGGATTTGAATTACGCTCCTGGTGATTTTCCGGTCTCGGAGGACCTCGCCCGGACCACACTGTGCCTGCCGTTGCACCCCTCGCTGCGGCAGGACCAGATCGACAGCGTCACCGACGCAGTCCACGAATTTTTCTCCGAGATGTCGTGACAGCCTTCACGAACGGCTCGCCGTCACACCGTGACTCCGTAACCGGTTCCAATGGTTCTTCTGTCGATGTCGTCCTCCGTGCGCCGCAGTGCTCAAGCGAATGGACGGCCTACGAGACGCTGGCCCGGAGCGGTTTCCAAGAGCCTGATCTGAGTATCCTTCCCCTGCGCGACCATGCAATCACACGACTGGCCATCGATCGTACTGGCGTCGTGGCGGGTATGATGGCTCTGCGCTGCGAGGTCTTCATGGGTGGACTCCCTGTACGGGCCGGAGCATTAGCTTGCTTGGTGGTGGCACCGAACAGACGAGGTCGCGGGCTGGCCGGTCGACTGATGGAAGAAATCGTTCGGGCGCTGCGGGGCGAGGGGCGAGTCCTCTCCGTGTTATGGACTCCTGCTGTGGGTCTGTATCGGCGTTGGGGCTGGGAGGTGGGGGGAACAGGCCGGGGGTGGGCGATCCTGGCTTCGGAACTGGCCGGTTCACCCCGTCCTGAGGCGATCGAAAACGGCCTCGGTCCTGGTGGGGCAGCCCTGCACGACAGGCTCGCCTCCCGGTGGAACGGCGCCCTTCGCAGACCTTCCTGGTGGTGGGACTGGAAATATCCCGCAGGGGATCCCGAAAAATTTCTTTACCGGTCGTACGCCTCGAACGGCAGGACTACCGGGATCGTCGGCTATCACCATCGCCGCCGAGACCCCTGGGGATATGACATCATCGTCACCGATCTGTGGGCGGAGAACCACCCCCACTCGCGGCAATTGTTCGGGTTCCTGGGTGATCACAGCAGCCAAGCCCACAGGATCGTGTTCGAGCATGCTTCGATGCCCTCGCCTCCGCCGTTCTTGTGGGAGCTGTCCCAGCATCGTGCTGTCGAACAGCCCTGGTATCCCTGGATGATCAATCTGATCGATGTGCGGGGGGCTCTCTTGTCCAGAGGATGGCCGAGGGAAGTCCGGGGCAGCGTGGATTTTGAGATCGAAAACCTGGATGGAACCTGCGATCGATTGGTCTTGACCGTCGTGGAAGGCACGGCACAGGTGGAGCCAGGGGGGCGGGGCGAGGTTCGGATCTCCCGCAACATATTGGCGTCATGGTATTGTGGGGCACTTTCATCAGGGCATCTGGCGGCGCTGCTCCCGGACCTGTCCGAGGACACCATCCACTTCCTGTGCGCTTTGTCCAGCGGCCCGGCCCCCTGGCTGCCCGATGTGTTCTGAAGATATTTTCACGTGTCATCGTTGTGACGGAGGGACGAGGATGAATCAGCTCGAGATCACTCTGCCGGATGCCGACCCGTTGCGCTGCTCCGCGATCCTATTTGATATGGACGGAGTGCTCGTCGATTCGATTCCTCTGATCGAAAAACATTTGCGTGCGTGGGCCGAGCATCACAGCCTTGACCCCCGAAAAGTGATCCAGGCATCTCCGGGACGGACCAACGAAGAGCTCGTCCGTGAAGTCGCACCGCATCTGGATCCTCTCCGGGAAGGACAGCTTCTGCTCGAACGGGAAGTAGCCGACGTCGAAGGTCTCCAAGCCTGTCCAGGCGCCTGCCGCCTCCTGGGATCGATGCCGGCGGATCAGTGGGCCGTGGTCACGTCCGGTCACCGTCCTGTCGCGATGAACCGGCTGGAAGCTGCCGGTCTTCCCCTACCGGGGATCCTGGTCACGGCCGACGACGTCCTGAGAGGCAAACCCGATCCCGAGGGCTGTCTGTCCGCAGCGCACCAGCTGGGTGTCTCCCCGCAGGACTGCTTGGTGATCGAGGACGCGGCGGCCGGGATCCTGGCGGCCCGAGCCGCCGGAATGCTGTCCCTCCTCGTCACCCGGACCTCGGACGGGCACGCCAGTGGTGATGCCCCCCACGACCTCTCGGTGGCTTCCTTGGACCTGTTGGGTCTTCGGGTCGACGGCAATGCCCTCCCTGGCTGAGGACCGTGGCCAGGAGCCGGACACTCGCACGTTGCTTTTCCGCATCGCCCCGGCCCTTCCGGTTTTTCTGGCCCTCGGGCTGGGAACCACTGCTCTGGGCGCTGCGTCGCCACGACTCCGCAGCGAAATGGGATCAGACAGCTCGATCGGCGATTGGACCGTCAGCCTGTACAACTTCGCAGCTCTGCTCTCGATCCTCCTCGGTGCTTCGCACCGAGATCGGTTGGCCGGACGCAGTCCCGTGCGAACTTGTCTCGTCCTCTTCGTGCTGGGTGAGTTCGCGATGAGCGCCGTCCTTTCCTGGGAACAATTCTGTTGTGCAACCGCCGTGGCCGGAGCCGGGTACGGAGGACTCGTCCTCCGCCTGAACACCATTGTTGCTGAACGATCTGTCGGAAGGGGGTTTCTGGCCCTCAACCTGGTCAATGCCGTTTTCGGGGCAGGGGCAGTCCTGGGACCGGCACTCGTCGGTTGCGCAGGATTCTGGTGCGGGACAGCATTCCTGTCGGCAGGAGTGCTGGCACTGTCGGGATACGGAATCCACCGATGGCAGGAGCACCCGGTTCCCCCGTCGGAGGCGGACGGGCCATTGTGGAGGACACCTCGTGAGGGGAACGGTGACCGGCCCCGCCCTCGGTATCCTCTCCAGTTCTTACATCCTTTCCGGTTCTTATCACCGGGGATGATTGTCCTGGGGTTCCTCTACGCGGGAGCCGAGACCGGTGTGGGCGCCTGGGAGTCCACTCACCTCCATCATCGTGGATACGACCCCTCGCAGGCAGCCCAGCTGGTCACCCTCTTCTGGGCCGGCCTGTGCGTCGGCAGATTCGTCCTTCCCTGGATGCTGCGAGGTCTGGACACGCCGACGATCGTCCGTTCGTGTCTGACCTGCGCTGCCGTCTCTCTCGGATGTGCGACCTTCTTGTCGGCACTTCCCTGGGCGTACGCAGCGGCCGGGGTCAGCCTGGGGCCGGTTCTCCCGGGCCTCCTGGACTGGATCGCCCGGACCTCGAGGAACACCAGGTCCTCCACCGCGTACCTCTTCGCCTCTTCCACAGCAGGCAGTTGTGCCCTGCCGATGCTCGTGGCCTCCGTCACCCACCGAACCTCGGCTGCAGGCATCCCCCTCACCCTGGCACTGATCACAACGCTGGCTGCGGTGGTCTCCGTCGTCTTGTGTTCCTCCGATCCTGCTTTTTCCGCTCGTCGAGCAGGTTAATGACGATCAGGATCCCGTGGGGATCGTCTCGAAGGCCGGTGCCGTTCACCTTCTTCGGCCGCACACCAACACCGGGGCCAAAATTTTTCACCTGTGAAATTCCCCCGGATCACGGGGCAGGGCATCGGATCGTTCCAGGGTGGTCATGGAGTCGCGGAGCAGGGCGACGGCTGTGTCCCTATCCATGTCCACGGCTGCGATCTCGGTCACCAGGCGCCGCATGACCTCCCGGATTCGGGTCCAGTCCTGTAGAGAACGATCAGACAGAAAAACAACCGTACCGGACCGGCGTCGACTGCGGACCAGACCACTGTCCTCCAAGGCGCGGTAGGCACGTGCAACCGTGTTCACAGCCACATTCAGCTCCGCAGCGAGCGAACGAACGCAGGGAAGACGAACACCCGGGGGAAGCACGCCGACAAGGATCAGACCGGCGATCTGGGATCGGATCTGTTCATGAATCGGGATCGCGGAACGCGCCTCCACCGTGATTCCCTGGAAGGGGCGCCGACTCATTGTTGCCCAGGGTAGTGGGACCACGCTGTACTCACTTCCACAGAAGCCACCATAAGACTCCATATGTCAGCACAACAGACCCGACAGCTCTCAGCACGCCGATCGATCTTCCCCCGCTGGTCACAGCCTCTATGACCTTCGCCACACGCTTCCGTCCTTCCGGGACGGGCCGAGCCCACAGCGACCGGGTCGGTGGATCTGCACCCCGGTCCGGGACCGGTCCGGGACACAGACGGAAACCTGGTGGTCCGGCGGACCCTCTACAGTGCGCCTGTGGATCAACCGCGACCGGACCGGCCCTCCTCGCCGCGCGCACGGAACCTCGCAATGTGCACCGTCCTCCTGGTGACGTCGGTCGTCGGCGCCCTGGCGCTGCACACCGCGAGTTCCCTGCCCCTCGAAGCCGGCACGGGCCTGCGCACCACGGCGATCGCCGACACCGCCGCGTCGGCCCGGCACCTGCGGAAGGCCGGGACCGCCAGGACGACCGAGGATCACAGGGACCAGGCGGTCGACACCGTCCTGAAGACCATGACGGGGGCCCTGCGCACGGGGAACGAGAAGTCCTTCCTCTCGGTCGTCGACCCCCGGGTCCCGGCCCTGCAGACCCGCCAGCGGTCGGTGTTCCGAACCCTGCACTCCCTGGGCGCCGACAACCTGCTCCTGGAACGTCGGCGCGGAATGTCCCGGTCCGCCGGGAGTTCCCAGCCCACCGGGACGACCGTCGTCGGCGTCCGTATGAGCTACCGGCTCACCTCCTGGGACACCCAACCCGTCACCGCCGACCTGGCCATGGCCTTCACCCCCGGGACCGGCGGATCCTGGCTCCTGCGGGCCACCACGGGCGACGGGACGGCCTGGAAAATGGGCACCGACCAGTACCTGGAACCCTGGCTGCTGGGAGGTCTGCAGATCGTCCGTCGGGGCCACGTGCTCCTCGTCGGCGACGCCGACCGGAGCGAGGACAACGCGGACCTCGCCGACGACCTGGAGGACGCCGCGCTGACCGTCCGCAAGATCTGGCAGGAACAGACCTGGAACGGCAAGGTCGTCGCCTTCGCCGTCCGCGACGAGAAGTTCCTCGACGCCTGGTTCGACGGACAGGTGTCGACCTCGGAGGACACCGACCCCGACGCCCCCGCGACTTTCGACGCCCAGGTCCAGACGATCAGCTCCGACTGGGGAAGGGAGATCGGGATGCCGCGGATGGCCATCGCCCCCTACCTGCTCGGTCAGCGCGACGACGGCCTGCGCAGGCTGCTGCGCCACGAGATCGCCCATGTCGCCCTGTTCCGCACCGGGTGGGGACCTGTGCCCACCTGGCTCGAGGAAGGGGCCGCCGAGTTCACCGGGTGGGGAGCTGAGGCGGGCGGAGGCGTGGCCCCGACCGCCGCCCTGGGACAGCGGGGCCTGCCCGAGTCCCAGTGGAAGGCCCTGCGCAGCAGGAAATGGAGACCGACCCTCGTCGCCGACAGCGGCCAGTTCTACGCCGGCAGCGGCGAGAAGGTCGGCACCGCCTACGCCTCCGCCTGGCTGACCTGCCTGTACATCGCGGACCGGTACGGCCCGGCCCGGCTCCGGGCCCTCTACCGCGCCACAGCGACCTACCCGGGCGACCGGTCCGCGGCCGAGGCGGAACAGATCGCCCTGCGCTCGGTCCTGAACACCGACCGGGCCGGCCTGCGCTCGCAGGTCGGCGCGTTCGCGTACGAGCTGCGCAAGGGATTCGACTGAGAACTGCGCAAGGGATCTGGCTGAGAGCTGCGCAAAGGATCCAGATCAGGGCTGCGGGGGCGGCGCTCAGGACCCGGCGGGGGCGTCGTCCAGCGGGGCCTGGGGGGCCGGGACCGCTGGAACGGTCAGGGCCTGGGCCAGGGCGGTCGTGGTGAGTTCCACCTGCCAGGGCCGTGCGCCCCGTTCCTCCAGGAAACTGCGGACCGCCTCGGGGCCGGTGCCCGGGGGATCCCAGGCCAGCCGTCGCACCGTGTCCGGGGCGAGCAGGTTCTCGACGGGCAGACCGTGCCGTTCGGACAGTTCGCGCATGGCCCCTCGGCAGCGGGTCAGCCGATCGGCCGCCTGCGGGTCCCTGTCGGACCAGACCCTGGCGGGCGGCGGTCCGTCCGCCGGCAGCGTCTGCGGGGGCAGTTGCGAGTCGGGCAGGTGCCGCGCCTCCTGGAGGGCCTCGAACCAGACGGCGGCGTGCCGACGGGACCCCCGCCCCGTGAAGGAGGACAGGGCGGTCAGATCGGCCATCCTGGCCGGCATCGTCAGACTCGCCTCCACGATCGAGGTGTCCGGCAGCAACCTGCCGGGGGTGATGTCCTGTTCCTGGGCCAGCCGCTCGCGGGCGGACCACAGGGCCCGGACCGCAGCCATCTGCCGGCGGCCGCGGATCCGGTGCAGACCCGAGGTACGACGCCAGGGGTCGGGGCGGGGCGCCGGCGGGGGCGCGGCGGCCACGGCGGCGAACTCCTGCCTCGCCCATTCGATCTTGCCCTGGCGCGTGAGCTCCTCGGCGAGCGCATCCCGCAGGTCCACGAGGATCTCCACGTCGAGGGCCGCGTAGCGCAGCCACGGCTCGGGCAGGGGGCGGGTCGACCAGTCGACGGCCGAGTGCTCCTTGGCCAGCCCCAGGCCCAGGAGTTCTTCGGCGACGGCCGCCAGCCCGACCCGGGCCAGACCCGCCAATCGTGAGCCCAGTTCCGTGTCGAACAGGGTGCCCGGTCGTATTCCCAGCTCCGCAAGGCAGGGCAGGTCCTGGGAGGCCGCGTGCAGTACCCATTCGGCGGGGGCGATCGCTGTGCCCAACTCACTCAGGTCCGTCAGGGCGGCGGCGTCGATGAGGGCGGTGCCGGCCCCCTCCCGGCGCAGCTGCACGAGGAAGGCCCGCTGTCCGTACCGGTGTCCCGAGGCTCGTTCCGCATCGATGGCGACCGGACCGGTGCCCGCAGTGAAGGCCTCGACCGTTCTGTGCAGGGCTGCGGGGTCGGCGACTACGGAAGGTACACCGTCGCGAGGTGCCTGGAGCCAGGTCAGAGGGGCTTGGGGCGGGTGGGATGACCCACCGTGTTCGTTCTCGGGACCCACGGTGTTCTCGCGACGACGTTCAGTGGTTGAGGGCACGCATCCCACCGTAGGCCAGATCATCCGGGGCCTGTCCAGAGGCTTGCAGTACCGGATGCAGTCTCACTGGATCGCACCCGAGCGCAGAGCGGTCGCGACCATCTCGGCGCGGTCGCCGGTGCCGAGCTTGCGGGCTATGCGCGCCAGGTGGCTCTTGACCGTCAGAGCGGACAGTCCGAGGCTCTCCCCGATGTCCTTGTTGGATTTGCCGTCGGCGACCAGTTGGAGCACCTGGATCTCGCGGGCCGACAGGTTGTCGACGCCGTCGCTGCGGTCGCCGGCCGGTCGGGGCAGGGAGGCGGTCGCGGACACCAGGTAACTGCGTACCCCGGCCGCGAGGGCAGCCCGCACGCTGTAGGGGTCGTCCGTGGTGTTGAGCACCATCCCTCGGACCCATCCGGCGGCATGGAGTTCCCGGATCAGGGAGATTCCCGATCCGTCGGGCAGGCCGGCCTCTGCGATGCACAGGTCGGCGATGCCGGCCGCCGCGCGGGCCCTGGCCTCGCTGACACTACTGATCATGAGTACTTGTCGGGCCCCGAGTGCCCGCAACGTGTGTCCGACCGCCTCGCGCAGGGCTGGGGTGGCGACCACGACCATCGCGGCGAAACGGCCGGGGCGGGGCATAGGGATGCCTGTTCGCTCGACCATAGTGGCCACGCTGACCTCCTGCCGGGATGGCCGTTTCCGGCCTGGCTCGCTCCATCTCTCCCATTGGGGATCGGCACCCAGCGAATTCGCCTTGAGCGCAGCCTCCGCTTGAACGGGCCGGTGACCAGGGTTGAACGTGTGGTTCGGACCAGAACGACCATATCGTGAACGAGAACCGTCTTGCCAAGCCCGCGCAGGTCCGTCCCTCCAGCTCCGCCCGCAGACGGGTGGGTCTCGCGCAGTGTTTTCCGGCAGCGCACCTCAACGGCGGTGAGGCAGCGGGGCGACGCCGTCCGGCAGCGGTGGCAGCCCCGCGACGGTGCACAATAGCTGCCCCCAGGCCTGCAGATGGAGGGCCGGATCGTCCAGAGGGGACCAGGAGGCCCGAAGCTCCAGCTCAACGCTGGGGTTGCGCCCCGCCAGGGATCCGAAACTTTCGGAGATGACCCTGGTGACGGTGCCCCCCGCCGCGACATACTGCGCGCCCACGGCCTGCAGCGCTTCCTGTAACCACGTCCAACCTACCTGGGCGAGCAGCTGATCGCTTCCCAGCTCCGGCTCCAGGGCCGCCCGCACGAAGGTGACGGCTCGGAAGGTCCCCTCCCAGGCGTCCTGTCCCGACGGGTCGTACAGGAGTACGAAACGCCCGGTAGCCAGTTCCTCCTCCTCCTGCACCACCTCGGCGCTCAGGGCCAGGGCGTGGGGTGCGATCCGTTGCGGAGCCGGTACCTCCTGCAGCAGGATCTCAGGACGCAGGCCGGCCTGCCTCAGCCGCGTCACCGCGGCGAGGAACTCATCGGGTGCCTCCACGGCCATACTCCGAACGTCCACAGTGGCAGGCTAAGGCGGAATTGCCCGAACGGTCGGTGCGACGCGCCCGTGCGAACGATCACGGTTCGTACCTCGTACCTGTCGGAGGTGTTCCGAACGATCCGATGGCCTTCTCCCCGGGACCGGAACCCTTGGGCCGCAACGGGAAAGAGCCGGATCCCTGGGGGCGGCAGGGCCGGTGACCCAGGGAGCGAACCGGCACGGACCGGGCCGCCGTGGAAGGATCCACAGGTGTGACACCACAGCCTTCCCCCTTCCTCGCGGCCTGCCGCGGCTCGCGGCCCGAGCGGACCCCCGTCTGGTTCATGCGCCAGGCCGGCCGGTCCCTGCCGGAGTACCGCAGGGCCCGGGAGGGGATCTCGATGCTGGAATCCTGCCGTCGGCCCGAGCTGGTCACGCAGATCACCCTGCAACCGGTGCACCGCTACGGCGTGGACGCCGCGATCCTCTACTCGGACATCGTGCTGCCCCTGCAGGCCGTGGGCATCGACCTGGACATCGTGCCGGGGGTGGGGCCGGTCATCGCCGAGCCCTTCCGAACCCGCGGCGACCTGGACCGTCTGCCTGAACTGGACGCCGCCCACGTCCCGTTCATCACGCAGGCCGTCACCGACCTGGTGGCCCTGCTCGGCGACGTCCCCCTGATCGGGTTCGCCGGGGCCCCGTTCACCCTGGCCAGCTACTTGGTGGAGGGCGGTCCCAGCCGGGACCTGACGCGGACCAAGGCCCTCCTGCACGGGGACCCGGGCCTGTGGAAGTCCCTGCTGGACCGGTTGTCGCAGATCTCCGGCGAGTACCTGCGGGTGCAGTTGGCCGCGGGAGCGAGCGCCGTCCAGTTGTTCGACTCGTGGGCGGGGACCCTGGAACCGGTGGACTACCGGGACCGGGTGCTCCCGGCGTCGGCCGCGGTCCTCGCCCGGGCGGCCGCGGAACGTCCCGACGCCCCCAGGATCCACTTCGGGGTGGGGACGGGGGAGCTGCTGGGGTCGATGGGACGACCGGCCGGGGCCAGCGTCGTCGGCGTCGACTTCCGGGTGCCCCTGGACGAGGCCGTGCGCAGGATCGGTCCGGACACGGCCGTGCAGGGCAACCTGGACCCCGCTGTCCTCCTGGCGCCCTGGCCGGTCGTGCGCGAGAGGGTCCTGCGGATCCTGCGACAGGGGGCCGGTGCCCACGGCCACGTGTTCAACCTGGGGCACGGGGTGCCTCCGGGCGCCGATCCGCAGGTCCTGAAGAAGATCGTCGACCTCGTGCACGACACCGTTCCCGACGCCCGGGAATAAGAGCGACCGGACCTTCACGGACCGCCCACCAGCGTGGTGTCACTTAGGGTAGGGTTCCGATTACCAAGAGTGATTCATTGGTGGGAGGACATCGGCAATGGTTCCCGGTTCGGACGACGCCTCTCGGCTTCGGGGAGAACGGCCCTCGGACCTGTACCCGAACCGACAACCCGGGATCGACGAGAACAAGCAGCAGGCCGCGTGGCGCAACGCCTTCCGCGAGGGTTTCCACGAAGGCCGTCGGCAGGCCCGGGAATCCTCGCGGCGGGACGCCGGCTGATCCGGGTCCGGCCGGGCAGCGCGGGACCGTCGCATGGAACTCACGCTTCAGCTGCTCCTCACCGGGGCGCTCGGTGCCGTCGCGGCCTACTCCCGGCTGACCCAGGAGTTCCGGGACGCCCCGGTGCTGGCGGCCCTGACGCCGTCGGGACTGGTGTACATCGCGGTGAGCACGCTCATCTCCTGGAGTGCCCTGGGACTGCTCGTGGCGGCCGACTGGAGTTTCGGACTGGGCACGGAGATCTCCCCGCTGTGGGTGGACCTGGTCCGGTCGGTGAGATCGG
>JAUPKJ010000001.1 GCA_030837505.1 Actinomycetota bacterium | reverse complement strand
GCACGACGACAAGCACGACAACAAGCACGACAACGAGTCGGGTTTGTCACGTCTTAGTGCTTTGGGTATTGCTTTACGAGTCATCTCCTGCTTCCATGCGAGAAGAAACCTCCCCCTTTCCTCCCAGAGGGTCCGCACTTCCTCCCCGAGGGTCCGCAGCCCCCGCGACCAGGGAAGATCCACATTTTCCCTGTCCGGGGACCGCAGACCGTTCCGGACCGAACCGTTTGATCGGTCCTTGACTTGCTACTGACCGCACCTTCACATCGCTTTCCGGATGCTGATGACTATGACGCGCGTGACCCCTCATGATCGGGACCGCACCATGAAGGTGTTGAGGATCGTCACCGCGGCCGGGACGCCCACGCGCCCCGAGGCTGCCGGCCCTGCGGCTGTGCCGCAGAGCCTGTCGTGATCCCCGCCACGGGAGGCCCCCGGCAGGCCGCCCCCCGCCCCTCTGCCGACAATTCCCCCGAGCCCGCCGCGAACGGAACACGCCCCACGCCGAACAACCGAGCCGCCGAGCCCCCGCCGGAGCCCGAGCCCCCACCGAAGCCCCAGGCCCCAGCGCAACCCGACCCTCCCGAACCCGGAACGGCCCGCTGGCGGGCCCTGGGCAGTTGGGTCCAGCTCGCCGTCGACCCTCACACGGCCGTGGGGCCCGCACGAGGAATCGCCGCCCGGCTCCTGGATTCGATCGAAACGGCCTGCAGCCGGTTCCGCCCCGACTCCGACCTGTCCCGGGCCAACCGCAACGCCGGCAGCTGGGTGTCCGTCTCGCCCCTGCTCGCCCAGGCCGTGGTCTCGGCGCTCGCCGCGGCCGGCGACACCGACGGCCTGGTCGACCCGACCCTGGCCCTCAGCCTGGAGTCCCTGGGGTACGACCGGGACCTCGACCGGGTGCGCTCCCAGGAGATCGTCACAGCGGTCCCCCGCCCCGCCCTGCCCGGGGGATGGCGCTCGCTCAGCGTCGACGCCGAGGGCGCCCTGCGCGTCCCCGCCGGAACAGGACTGGACCTCGGAGCCATCGGCAAGGCCTTCGCCGTGGATCTGGTCGCTGCCAGGGTCGCCTCGCAGCTCGATGTCGATCTGGTGATCGATATCGGTGGGGACGTCGCGATCGGCACCCGGAACGGGACCAGGACGCCGGTGCCCTGGCTCCTGCCCGTCGAGGGGAACGGCCTGTCCCCAGAACTCGTTCGACTCAGTCGCGGCGGGCTGGCGACCTCCTGCGTGGAGCGCAACACCTGGTACGGCGGCGGAAGGCCCCTGCACCACCTGTTGGACCCGTTCACGGGCGAGCCGGTCCGCCGGATCTGGCACACCGCGGCCGTCGTGGCCCCCACCTGCGTTGCGGCCAACACCGCGAGCGCAGCGGCCATCCTCCTGGGCGACAGGGCCCACGCCTGGCTGGCCGCCCGCGGCCTGCCCGCCCGGCTGGTCGACAGGGACGGGAGAGTGCGTTACCTGGGCAATTGGCCGGCTCAGGAGGCCGACGTCTGATCACTCGCGTGTCACGGCTGCGGCGACGCGGGATCGCAGGGCCGGGTCACCGATCGTGCCGACGGCGCGCCAGGCGGCGGCGGTGACCTCTTCGCGTTGGAGATGCCGGACGTCGGCCGTGGTGCGGAACAGGAACCGGACGTCGATGTGCTGGTGGTCGGGCTCGCCCTTGGCCGGGTTCGCGGGAATGGGGTGGACGTCGATGTGGATCGGCGTGGTCCGGTCGGCGGTGACGGTGGCCCGGTCGATCCCGGTCTCCTCGGTCAGTTCCCGCAACGCGGCCGCGCGCAGGCACGGGTCGGTGGCCTCCAGGTGCCCGCCGGGCAGGAGCCAACGTTTCAGGGCCCGGTGATGGACATGGAGGACCTGTCCGTCTTCGTTGACCAGGACCGCCCCGGCGGTGAGATGCCCGCGGGCCTCGGACCTGTCGGTCAGGTCCGCGGCGAGGCCCAGCAGGGACCAGGCCACGGCGAGGTTCTCGCGGTCCTGGGGGTAGGAGTCCAGGTAGTCGGTGAGGGTGGCACGGATGTGCCCCGAAGTGATCATCTGTTCCTCATCTGTTGAAGTGGTCCAGCCACGTGGTGGCGATGGCGGCGCGATCGGTGTCGCTGACCTGGTGGAGGCCCGGGGGCTGTCCTCCGGCGGCCAGCATCGCGATGCCGGCGAGGATCTCGGCCTGCACAAGGAAAATGAATGGGCCGACGCTGGCGCCGTGCAGGAAGTTCACGGCGTTGCCACCGTTGAGGAGGTAGAAATAGTGCCCGGTCGTCTCGTACCGAGTGATGTGGTCGGCGATCAGGCTGCGTTCGTAGATGTCGGGCAGCCCGGCGAGATCCAGTTCGTCCTCGCTGCTGGTGACCGTCGCGACGTAGGCGCCGTTGCGCAGACGGGCGAGGTCCTCCCCTCGCAGGGACAACGCCCCGGTTGCGCACAGCACCAGACCGGCCCTGGTCAGGGCCTGTGCGCGGTGCCGGGCCACGGCGAATCCCTGGCTGAGGGCGTGGGTCCTGCGGACCGGGTCGATGTCATGCACGGTGACATGGACACCTTTGTTCTGCAGGAGACGGGCGATGGAGGATCCGAGCTTGCCGAAACCGATCACCAGGGCGCCCCGACCGTGCAGGATGTCCCCACGGCTGCGCATAAGGGCCTCGGTGGAGAACACCACCGACTGTCCCACGAGGAAATCCTCGGGGTCCTTCAACGGCGAGCGGGCCACCGACACGACGGGACAGGCGAGTTTGTCGGCCTGCTCGTACCTTCGGTGTCCGTTTTCGGTGTCCTCAACGACTCCCAGGAGTGCCCCGGCAAGGGACGAGGACAGACTATCGAGCACAGGAGCGAAGTATCCGCCCACGTCCAGCAGGACCACGGGAGCACCAGCCGTCCTGGCTCCGACATACGACGAGGCCGCGTCGGGATCGGTGAACATCTCCCTGCTCAGAGTGTCGCAGGGGGCGATGCGTTCGACCTGGTCACGGACCGCAGGGATCACGGACTTCGGTTTGGGCAGCACCGCTCTGAGGTCGGAGACTCTCGCCACTGCGCGTACGAAGCCCGGGCGCTCGGCGAGCAGGTGTGTGATCAGGAGGGACGCCGGCGGATCCTGAGGTGTGAATCTCTCGGCGATCTTCGTGAAGTAGGTGTCCAGGCGGGCGCGTTCGCAGGGTTCCATGCCTGTTCCTGTCCTTGTCAACAGGGGCTTTCAGGGGCTCCGGGTCGTCAGGAGAGACTCGACGTCGTGGACACCGAGTAGTTCCCGGGGATGAGGGTGCGGGTGCGGCACGGCCACACGGCGGCCGCAACCGTTATCACGGCACGGGTGCCACCGACCAGATCCGACATGTTATGCGCTGTTATTCTCTAATATTCTTGTCTCAATGTCCACATACTCCTGTCATGCCGTTTGGTGACCCTCATTGCTCGTCACCATGGTTTGACGGAGACTGTGTACGTGCATATGCGCGCATATGACCTCTCGGAGGGAGAGGCACGATGAGGATCAAATTTCTGAGGAAGACCGACACGAGCAGCATGGGCAGCTGCCCTGCGCTGTATCTGGCGGACAACGGTCACCATGTGGTCCAGGGATGGCGTACAGACAGGTCCGCCCACGACAGGTTCCCAGACCTGGACGATGCCGAGACCGTGGTCAGGGTTCCCGCCGACGTCGTCACCGGTGACATCCCGGAGGACCACCCCGCCGTACGGACCGCACCGGACGGCACCTACCTGGTGCGCGGTCTGTGCCTCGACGACGAGGCACACGCCCAGCTGCGGGACCTGGCCGACGACGAGACGGCCGTCGAGGTCACCTTCGCCATCCCGACCTGCCCATGACAGGACCGACGCTGACCATCGAGGACATCGACCGACTCACCGAAAGATTCGCCCGCTCGGCGCGCAGGCTGGAGACCCGACGGGCCTACGAGGTCGAGGCGGAAGCACCCGCGCTGGAGGCGTTCGCACGCGGCGACCGCACCCCACTGACCGACTATCCCTACTACCGGCCCTGGTTCGAGCGGATCCGCGCCGTGACCGCAGCCGGTGGCCTCGTGCAACGCATCCGGATCCTCGACGAACCGCCCACGCCCTACCAGGAGTGGGAGATCTGGATCGCCCCCTGCGCCGTTGAAGCGGGCGAGAACATCCGGTACCTGACCCGTGACCACGCCCGGCCCCTGGGCGTGCCCACCGACCATGACTGGTGGCTGCTGGACGACACCCGCCTGGTTGTCCTCGACTTCGACGACAACGACCGTCCCCAGGGCGGACACGTTTTGACAGACCCACCCACCATCCGCACCCACCGCACATGGTGGGATCTTGCCTCACGACACGCCACTACGACACCGACCTGATCGAACCACCGACTTCGAGGAACGGGCACATCCCGTGACAGGCTCTCTGCAAGAGCGACTGACCCGCTCCGACGGGCTTTCGACCCGTCTGCACCAGCTGCGCCGCGGCGCCCACCTAACAGGCGTACGTCTGGCGTCCTCGGCAGACTGGCCGCAGTCCAAAATCTCGAAGATCGAGCTGGGCAAGCAGATGCCCACCGAGGACGACGTCACCGCCTGGGCCACCATCTGCCGGGCCGCCCCCGAAACCCTTGTCGAACTGCTTGCCCTCCAACGCGAAACCTTGACCGAACATCGACTGTGGCGTCAGCGGGCCCGGGTTGGCCACGTGGCCAACCAAAACATCCACAACCGGCTCACAGCAAACGCAACACGGATCCGCACCCTCGAACTGACAGTCGTCCCGGGACTACTGCAGATTCCCGAGTATGCCTCGGCCAAGTTCGTCGAAGGCGGCGCTCACGGCTACGACCCGGCCGAGATTCCCGCCGCCGTCGCCGCACGCCTGCAACGCCAGCAGCACCTTTACGACCCTGGCAAAACCTTCGACTTCCTAATCCTCGAAGCCGCACTACACCTACTGTATTGCTCCCCTGAGACCATGATCGCTCAACTCGACCGGCTCCTGCCACTCACTGCAGGCCCGGCGAACATCACCCTCGGGATCATCCCCTTCGGCATCCGCCTGCACTCCGAACCAATGAACCGGGTCGTCGTCTACGACGAGACCACCGCTGTCGTCGAGACCCAGGTCGGCGAGACAACTCACCACGGCGAGCAGACCACCGCCTATGTCCAGGCCCTGGAACGCCTCCTGCGCCAGGCCCACACCGGCGAGGATGCCCGTGCACTCATCACCCACGCCATGAGCTGCCTGCGTCGTCAGGGCTGCAACGACTGATTCGCCGTCAACATGAGAGCGACCCTCATCCCCTAACGGCGAAGGATTTGGATTCAGGCAGTGCCCGTCAGCTCAGGACCATGTGCCAGGAGCCGGTGGCCGTTCCGGCTGCGGTGGCCAGAAGGGCCAGGGCGAGTCCGCCCAGGCAGAAGGCGGTGTCGGACCTCGTGAAGGGGCTGGGGCGGGCCCAGGTGCGGTGGGGGGACGCTCCGAATCCGCGGGCTTCCATGGCCGTGGCCAGGACGGTGGCCCGGCGGAGGCTGACGACGAGGAGGGCGAAGACCACTCCGAAGAGCGAACGGAGCCGCGACAGGGGGCCGCCGCCGCCCAGGCCGCGGGCGCGGCGGGCCAGGCGGAGGGTCTGCCCTTCCTCGGCCAGGATCCCGAACATGCTCAGGCCGGCCAGACCGGCGAGCACGAACCGGTGGGGCAGGTGCAGGTTCTGTGCCAGGGAGTCGGCCAGGGCCGTGGGGTCGGTGGTGGACAGGAGTACGACCCCGGGCAATCCGACGGCCAGGATCCTCAGGGCGACGGCCGCACCGGCCTGTGCTGACCCTTCGGTCAGGGTGAGCGGTCCGAGGACCAGAAGCGTTGCGCCGGAGTCGGTGCCGAGGAAGGCCGCTGCCCAGGCCGCGGGCACGGCACCGGCCGGAAGGACCCAGGCCCGCCGGGCCAGGGCCCCCGGGCTCAGCCCGCACCAGGGCAGCGCCGCGATCTCCAGGACCAGGGCCGTGCCCGCCGTCACGACGTCGACCGTCAGCAGCAGGGCCACGGACAGCACGAGCGAAACAGCAAGTTTCGCCGCAGGGTTGGCTCTGGCCAGCGGGGCCGCGGGATCGATGCCGGGGCCGAACCGGAGCGGGTCGCCCCTCACGGGCCGAGGGTCCTGGTCCGGACCCGGCCCACAGCGTCGAGGGCTCGGACCAGGGGCAGGTCGTGGGTGGCCACCACGAGGGCGTGACCGGCCCCGAGGAGTTCGCCGAACAGTTCCACCAGCTCCTTCCAGGTCCTGGCGTCCTGTCCGAAGGTCGGTTCGTCGAGCACGAGCACGGACGGGCGGGTCGCGAGGGCCGTCGCCACGGAGAGGCGGCGCTGTTCCCCGCCGGAAAGGGTGTACGGGTGGGCCCTGGACAAGTGGTCGAGTCTCAGCCGTGTCAGGAGTCGGCCGACCCGTTGCTCGATCTCCTCCCCGTTCACGCCGAGCAGCCGGAGCCCCACGGCCGGTTCCTCTGCGACACTCGTGGCCACGAACTGGTGCAGGGGGTTCTGGAAAACTGTTCCGATCCGCGTGAGCAGGTCCAGCGGTCGCCACCGGTGCGGGGCGGTCCGGCGCAGCCCGCGCGTGAGGGCCGGCGTGGCCTCGATCTGTCCACCGAGCGGGGCGCTCAGCCCCGCCAGGGCCAGGGCCAGCGTCGACTTGCCGGACCCGTTGGGGCCCAGCAGACACAGGGCGGTCCCGGAACAGATCTCCAGCTCCACGCCGCTCAGGACCGGCCTTTCCCGTGGCCGCCCCACCTGCAGATCCCTGACCAGCAGCAAGGGCTCCGGCGCCCGTTCCGGCTCCGGCGCTGGCACTGGCACTGGCACGAGCCCCGGGTCGGGGATCCACACACCTTGTTCGCGCAGCCGCCGACCCGCGCGGGAGAAGACCTCCTCAACAGGGCCGGTCGTCTGAACGCCGCCTGAGGGTCCCAGGACGACGACGTCGTCGGCCAGATCCCGCCACCTGTCCACTCGGTGTTCGACGATCACGCAGGTGATGTCGCCGTCGCGGAGAACGGCCCCGACCTCCTCCCGCAGCAGGTCTGCGCCCTGCGGGTCCAGCATGGCCGTGGGCTCGTCCAGCAGAAGCAGCCCCGGGCGCAGGACGAGGACCCCGGCGAGCGCGAGCCGTTGCCGTTCGCCGCCCGACAGGTGCGACGTCGCGTGCTCGCGGCCGTAGGGGAAAGCAACGCGGTTCAGGGCCGCCGTCACCCTGGGCCAGATCTCCTCGCGGGGCACTGCGTGGTTCTCCAGACCGAACGCGACATCGTCCCCGCACCGGGACAGGACGGTCTGGGCCGTGGGGTCCTGCAGGAGGAGTCCTGTGCGGGCTCGGTGTCCTGCGACGGCCGCCGTTCGGGCCCGGCGGGCGGGGACACCGTCCACCAGGAGTTCGCCTTCCTGTTCCCCATTGCCCTGTGCGGTGCTGCCCCGCGCAGTGCTGCCCTGTGCAGTGCTTCCCTGCGCGGTGCTGCCCTGTGCAGGGTTGCCCTGGGGTTCGTGGCCCGGGGCGCTGTGGTTCCCGGGGTCCAGGAGCCCGGCGAGCCCGGACAGGAGGGTGGATTTACCCGATCCGCTCGGTCCCAGCAACAGCACACACCGTCCGGCCGGAACCGTCAGGTCCAGGCCGCGGACGGCCCAGGCCAGGCGGCCGTTGTGGCGCCATCCCCAGCCCTCGGCCCGGATCCGCACCCCGCGGGACGGCCCCCCACAGGCCGCCCCGTCACAGGCCGCGCTGTCACAGGCCGCGCTGTCACAGGCCGCGCCGTCGGGGGCCGCACCGTCGGGGGCCGCACCGTCGGGGGCCGCACCGTCGGGGGCCGTCACTCGGGCTCGTGGCCGGTCCGGGCCCACGAGCGCGTACGCGTGCGCGTGGGCGTGGGCATGCCGAACATGCGGGTCAGACCCTTTCTGCCGCGGCGCCGGAGGCCAGGGGCGCGAGGACCCCGACGCGCGCGAGGGCCCGGGTGAGGGCCCAGCTGCCGACGCCGGCGATCACGGCTCCCGAGAGGATCGCCAGGCCGATGTAGGCGGTCCGGTAGGAGGCGGAGAAGGTCGGGTACCAGATCGCCAGGTCGAGCAGGGCGAGGCTGACCCCGGCTCCTGCCCCGGACAGCATGGCCGGCAGCAGGCCGAAGCCGCGGTACAGCAGCAGCGCGAGCACGAACTCCGCGCCCAGCCCCTCGACGACGCCGTAGTACACGGTCGAGAATCCCCACTGGTTGCCCAGGACCGCCTCGAGCACCGCTGCCATGAGCTCGCAGAACAGGGCGGCCCCCGGGCGCCGCAGGATCAGCCCGCCGAGCACCCCCGGCACCAGCCACAGCCCAGCCAGGCCCGCCGAGGCCGGCGGGTAGAAGCTCAAGGGGGTCGTGAGGGCGTTCCAGGAGGTGGCGATCCCCCACAGGAAGAGGCCGCCCGCCACTCCGATGACGGCCGCGACCACGAGGTCGACGACCCTCCAGGGCGATCGGGCCGTGACGGCGCCCGTCACGCTGATCGTGCCGAGGGCGATCAGGAGCGCGACCGGCGTGGTCAGGACGTCGCCGGAGGTTCCGAACAGTTCCCAGGTGTCCGGCAGCCCGACGGCCCGGACGGCGATCCCGAGCAGGATCCCGGCGGCGATGGTGGCGGCGTGCCCGGGGGCCAATCCCCAGGGCAGGCCCAGGGACAGGCCGTTTCGTCCTCCGCCAGGTTCGATCGGCGTCTCGTCGGATCCGGTGGTTCTGGTGTCCTGCTCGTGCGGGGGCATCATTCGTCCTTTCGACTTCCTTCGCCGGCATGATCCGGATCAGGTTCGAGGGTCTGCGGTGGGCCGCACTCTCAGCGCCCGAGGGCGCTCCCCTGTCGGAGCGAAGACGGTACACCTCCGGGCGTCCCCCGGAAAGGCGTACGGCGCACGCCCCGGAAAGGCGAACGGCCACGGGATCGGCAAGGATGGTCACAACGTTCCGAACAGGGGAGGTCCTGCAATGAGCGGTGCGCCGTGGCGGGTTCTGAGCAGTGGGCTGGCGGGGCTGATGGGGTCCCTGACGGAGCGAGGGCTGCGTGTGGCGTGGAGGGCTGCCCTGTCCACCGACCCGCCCGAGGACCCGGAGGACCCCGACACCAGTTGGAAGGAGGCCGTTGCCTGGGCCGCTCTCTCCGGGGCCCTGATCGGTCTGAGCCGCGTGGTGGTCATGCGCAAGGCCACCGCCTACTACCGCCGGTCCACCAAGGACCTGCACTGATCCGACGACAGCTGTCCCGCCCGGGACCCCTCCCCTCCCCGGATCCACTGCCCTCCCCAGCAGCCCCTGTGCTCCCCCTCAAGCCCCTGCCCCTCCCCAGCAGCCCCTGTGCTACCCCTCAGCCCCGGTGCTCCCCCATCAGCCCCTGTTCCTCCCCCTCAGCCCCCTCCTCCCCTCAGCCGCTGCCCTCCCCTCAGCCCCCTGTGCCCCTCTGCAGCCCCTGTGCCCCCCGAATCCGTGGCCTTCGCCGGATCCGCTGGACCCTGCGAACCGACGGCTGGACCCTGTGAACCGATGGCCCCGTCCGCCTGCGCGACAGTGGTCATCTCTTGTTCACCGAGCCGTCGTCCGCTTCTCCCCGAGGCGTTCCTCTGCCGGGTGATGGTGCCGTTCTCCACCGGTTCACTCCGATGGGTCAGCCATCTCCCGAGTCCAGTGAGGGACCATGCCGCCGCGGTATCAGTGCCACAACCTCGCGAACGGCTGGTCTTGGCGCCTGCTGGGTGCGAACAACCGGACCCTCGCGCGTTCGGTGCGTTCCTTCACCACGGTGGCCGACGCCGTCGCGGACAGTCGTGCGATCGCCGATCGGGCCGAGGAGGGCCGGATCGACATTCTCAACGAGAACGGCACGATGTGGCGCTGGGTCTTCTTCCTGGACAGCGAGGCCCGCGCGATCTCTGCGGGGGCCTACGTGCGCAGGCTGGAGTGCACGCGGGCCGCTGACAGGTTCCGCACCTGGGCCTCCCGTGCCCAACAGTTGTCCGAGCCCGCAGTCTTTCCCGCGCTGCCCCGCACGGCTGCTCCCATCACCGAACGGGAGGCTCCCGGCGCGAGAGGGATCAGGCCGCTGTCGTCCTCAGAACCCTTGCGGACCCCCCCGTGGAACGCTGTTACCGGCAGAATCGCCATGTGACGACCTCAGGCCGTTCCCAGGACCTCCCACCGTCCTGTCTCCCATCGGTCGGACCACCGGACAGTCCACCGGACGGCCCGCCGTCCTGTCTCCCGCCGCCCGGCCCGCCGTCCGATCTCTCGCAGGCCTTCCACGCAGGCCCCCTCGTCCTGGACGGCGGGCTGGCCGCAGAACTCGAACGATCCGGGCACGACCTGTCCGGGTCCCTGTGGTCGGCCCGTCTGCTGCAGGACGACCCCGAGGCCCTCGTCCGGGGACACGCCCAGTTCGTGCGGGCAGGGGCGCAGGTCCTGACGACCGCGAGCTACCAGGCAAGTTACGAGGGTTTCGCACAGGCCGGGATCGAACCGGAGGAGACCACGCGGCTCTTGTTCCGTTCGGTGGCCCTGGCCCGTCGGGCGGCCGGTGACCTGGCCGACTCCGACGGACCGGACCGGGTCTGGATCGCGGCCTCGGTGGGCCCCTACGGTGCGATGCTGGCGGACGGTTCGGAGTACACCGGGGCCTACGCCGTTCCCAAGGGCCCGGTTGACGTCGCCGCCCTGCGCGCGTTCCACGCTCGGCGGTTGGAGGTGCTCGCTCGGGCCGGGGCCGACGTCCTGGCCTGCGAGACGATCCCGTGCGCCGCGGAGGCCGAGGCCCTTCTGCGCGAGCTGGACGGGCTGGGGGTGCCCGCCTGGCTCTCGTTGACCACGGTGACCGGCGGCGACGGCGTGGTGCGCACGCGCGCGGGCGAGCGGGCGCAGGAGGTGTTCGCCCTGGCCCGCGACGTTCGCGAGGTGATCGCGGTGGGGGTCAACTGCACGGATCCGGCCGGGGTGTCCACAGCGGTGAGGGTGGCCGCCCGGGCGAGCGGTAAACCGGTGGTCGTGTATCCGAACAGCGGGGAGTCCTGGGACTCGCGCGCGCGAGCCTGGAGGGGCGAACCGGAGTTCGACCGCCAGGACCTCGCGGGGTGGCTCCACGACGGCGCCCGACTGATCGGCGGCTGCTGCCGGGTGACCCCCGAACAAATCGCCTGGATCCGGCAGGTGCTGCCCGCCGGGAACGGCCCCGTCTGACACCGGGTCACAGTCTGAACACCGGGTCACAGTCTGAACACCGGGCCACCGCGCTGGGCCCGAACCACCGTGCGTTTCGAAAACAGCTCAGCGCCGCAGCGCGAGCGCACTGGAGGCCGCAGTGGCCGCCGCCGCCATCACGACGGCTCCCAGAAGGGCCAGGATCGGCATCCCGGGGGTGCCCGAACCCGAGTCGAGTTGCCCGATTGCCGCGACCGCCGGCGAGAAGGGGAGTACCAGGACCAGCACGACTCCCAGCCCGATCGCCAGGAGTTCGATCGCCTGGGCCCTTCCCGTGGCCCCGCTGACCAGTGCCCCCACCGCGAGCCCCATGAGCAGGCACGCCAGTTCTGTCGTGATCCCGGCGAACAGGGTCGTGGCCCCCAGGCCCTCGGCTCCCAGGGCGACGCAGATCGCGCCGACGGCGAGGGTGGCCAGGCCGAGGGCGCACAGCCCTGCGAGGAGTCCGGCGGCCAGCACAGCCAGGTGGTTGCGCAGGATTCCCGTGGAGGCGGACACGCAGTCTCTGGCAGTGCTGTCCTCGGCCGTGCAGCAGACCCGGCTCAGCCAGGCGCCCGTGGGGACCAGTCCGACCGCTGCGACGGCGAGAGCTCCCGCTGCGGGAGGTCCTCCCGCGTTCGCCGAGGCCACGAAGACCCCGAGCAGGACGGCCGGCGGGGCCCAGCGGGGGGTGCGGGCCACGGTCAGCAGGTGGTAGCGCACCAGGGCTCGATCGTTCACGACGTCCCCCGTTCGGTGGTGGCCCGCCGGGTGCGGGCGGTGCCGGCGGCAGCGGCAGGGATCCTGTCGGCGTGGGCCACGATCGGGATCCTTCCCGTGCTCGGTCCGCCGACGGCGGGAGGGGCGACGGGGCGGAGCTCCTCGATGTGGATCCCCTCGCCCAGCGCGAGCAGCCGCCCCAGGACGGTGTCGGAGTCGACTCGGGGCGCCACGATCTCCAGGACGCCACCCGCGCCAGCAGTGCCGCCAGTGCCACCAGTGCCGCCCGCGTCGCCCGTGCGCAGGCCCAGGCCGGCGACGAGGGCTCCGGCCTCGTGGCTGCGGGGTCCGCTCACCCGGATGACCACCTCTCGGGGACCTGCTGTCGCGGCGGCCCGCGAGCCGGTGGGGGTCTGGGCTGTGCGGTCCCCGGCCCGGCCGGCGTCCGGGTCGTCGAGGAAACGCACGGGTTCCAGAGGCAGCAGGGAGCCGGCTTCCAGCAGCCAGCAGTCCATGGGGCGGCCGATGAGCCGCAGGGGGTCGTGGTCGACGAAGAGGACGGTCGAGCCGGTGGCGACCCGGGCGAGGACCTCGGCGTCGAGGAGGTCCTGGGTCTCGTCGTCCAGGCCGCTCCAGGCCTCGTCGAGGACGACGAAGGGTCCGTCGGACATGAGGGCCTGGCAGACCATGACCTTCTGGACCGTCCCCCGGGAGAGTTCCTTGACGGGGACTCCTACGGCCGGCGAGACCTGGAAGTGGCGCAGCCACAGGGCTGCGCGGTCCCGGGCGTCGCCGGCGCTCATTCCCCGGATCAGGCCCAGGTGGACGAGGTAGTCCAAGGGGTCGAAGGCTATGCGTTCCGGGATGCGCTGGGGTACGTAGGAGGTCTCGGGCCGGTCGGTGATCCGGCCCGCCTGGGGACGGCCGGCGCCGGCGGCGATCCGCAGCAGGGTTGACTTCCCGCTGCCGTTCCCGCCTTCGATCCGGACCAGTCGACCGGGTTCGAGTTCCAGATCGAGCTCACGCAGGATCCAGGGTCCACGGACCCGGTATCGCTTGCTCACCTGGGACATCAGCATGTTTGCTCCCGCATCCGGTCGGGTACGGCCGCTCGCTGACGGATCCTCCCAGCCACCCTGCCACCAGCGCACGTTTGGTGACTCCGAGTGTTGATCAGTATCCGACTGCTGGGTTCTTTCATACCGGACGTGGCGTTCGGAACAAGCATCGGCCGGGAAGGACCCTTCAGGGGGTGAGGGCCGAGGCGAGGATCTCCTGGGCCGAGGGGCGGTCGCCGGCGTATTCCAACCGGGGGTCGTGCAGGGACAGACGGTGCCACAGGAGCAGGAGCACGGCCTGCGCCGGCCCCCGCACGAGCGCCGGGGCCCAGGCCGTCCCGATCCGGGCGCGTTGGTTCTCCCCGGCGGCGATCCGCACGGCACGGTCCGGGGCGAGGCGTTCCGCCCCGTCCGGGCGTAGCAGCCAGCGCGCCGAGCAGACGTCGGTGAGTTCGATCAGGAGTCGCCCGGGGACCTCTTCCAGCCGTTCCAAACGGATCTGCCGGGGCAGGAAGAAGCCCAGGGCCTCGGCGACGCCGTCCGCGGCCACGAGCGGCCCCATGGGTTCGGGATCCCCCTGCGAGCGCTGGGCGTCCCACAGGTGCATGACGGTCTCGTGCATCTGCCGCCGGACCCAGAAACCCGCCGTGAGGTTCTCGGGGTCGAAGGTCCAGCACTCGGCGGTCGGGCCGGAGCGGCGCAGGGTGGTCAGGAGCTGTGCGGCGCTCTCGCGGTACCACGTGACCAGTTCCGTACGCGTGTCCGGTCCGGGTTCGGTCGGGAAGGGCGCGGGGCCGTCGATCAGGCAGCGTCCGGCCCAACGGTGGGCGTGTCCCAGATGCCAGGCCAGATAGCGCAGGTCCCAGTCGGGACAAGCCGGGATCCGCGCGTCGAGGGCCCCCACGCGCAGGATGTCGGTGAAGCTGGCGATCGCGGATTCCAGGCGCAGGAGTCTGGCACCGGGAGCCATCTCGACGGTTGTACGCATTGTCCCTCCCCCGAGGATGCCATCGAATGAACACCGATGACGAAAGCGGTTCAGTTTCTCATCCGCCCCGAGGACGTCGAGAACGGGGGAGGTCAGCCCTCCTGCGTAGGGGGGAGGTCGTCGAGGTCGTCGAAGCCCTCGGCGGTTCCGGCGCCGGACGACGTGCTGCCGGACGATGTGCTGCCGGACGAGCCGGGGGCGTCTTCCGCGTCGTCGTAGGGGGCCAGCAGCGCCACGGCCGTCTCGAACGTTTCCAGGGGTGCTTCGACGACTCCGACGCCGAGGGGCCCGCTGCCGGGGACCAGGCCGAGGCTCCAGGAGCCCAGGAGGGGGAGCAGCCCGGTCCGTCGGATGTCCCGCGCGTCGAACCCGGTCGGCGACGCCGACCTCGCGAGGGCGGGCAGGGGCAGCGCGGGATTGTCGCTCACACAGATCTGTTCGAAACGCTTGATCTGGGAGGCGAGCGTGTCGAGATCCACGCGCAGCAGGGAACGGGCCCGGGGCGAGACCGCGAGCGCGCAGTGTCCGAGGCCGACGGTCTCCGCGATGGCGGCGTCGCCGATGACCGGGGCCACCTGGCGCCTGTCGTTCTCGCTGCGTTCTACGGGTTCTGGGACGGGGGCCGGAGCGACGAACCACTCGTGCCCGGTGCCGGCCGTCTGGATCCCGAAGTCCGTGCCGTTCGAGGACATGGCCACGACCAGCCCGGATCCGGGCTGGCCCCGCGCGGCGTCCGCGGCGAGCTTGCACACGGGCAGCGACAGGCAGCAGAAGAAGTCCTCGTCCGCGCAGATGAAGTTCGCGGCGTCCGCAACGTCCGAGGAGGTGAAGCCGGCAGAGGAGGCGGTGGCGAGCATGGCGGGGACGAGTTCGCGCATCAGCAGGAGGGTGCCCGCCCGGGTGTTCAGGTGCCCCTCGTCGCCCATGAAGGTCGTTTCCCGGAGCATCTCCTGGACATCGATGGGACCGATGTTCTCCACGACCGTCCAGATGGCCATTTGCACCATGGGCGCCAGTACCCCGTGCATCCAGCGCAGCCTGTGGATCGTCTCGGGGGCGAAGGCGCCGTGCCGCAGGGCTGCGCCGTGGCCCTCGTGCAGGGGGGACCAGGCGCGTCGGCCCGTGGTCGGGTCCTGCAGTTCCATGAGCCAGGTCGAGGCGGTGACGATTCCGGCGCCGGGGACGACGACGCCGTGGCGGTGGCCGGGTTCGAGCAGCAGGGGTTGCCCGGAGGCCGCCGGTCCGGCGGACCGGGACAACAGGTGTTCGGCTTCCGGGGGTGAGTCGGCCAGCCCCTCCAGGAGCGCGGCTCCCATGAGGGACCCCCGCAGGAGGGATCCTGCCCGCTCCCATTCCAGGGGCGGTCCGGGGTGCAGGAAGGTCGAGCGGTCCAGTCCGATGGCTTTCCAGGCCGGTCTCAGGTTGATCAGTTGTGCCTGGGAGTCCAGCATCCGTCGAACAGCGGCTTTCGAGCCCTCCCGACCCCGTCCGGTCGGGTTCTCGGTCTTCATGCTGCCTCCTGGCCTGTTCCCGGCGGTCCGCCGCCCGTGTTTCCGGTGGGCGGTCGGCCTGTGCGATCGGCCGTCACCGGCGGAACGCCGCCGGGGCCGATGTCCTCATGAAGTGTGGACCATCCGGACGGTCCGCAGTAGGGGTACCACCGCCGCACCTGTTCGACGGGCGCCTGCGGGGTCCTCCACCTGCACCGGAAGTGACGGTCCGGCCCGGGGGCGTCCCCCGGACGGCCTATCAACGCCGGCTGAGTCCCTGCCGATACGAGGAGTGGAGGCGATCTGAACGAGAGTTCCGCGGGAGGTCGCCGGGAGGTCGGCAGGTCGGTTGAGACGTCAGGAAGGAGGGCTGCGATGAACATCGGAACTCTGGGTGGGTCCTGGGCGGCGTCCATGACCTATTCGCAGCCTTTGGTGCGTATGGACCGAACCGGTTCAGACATGGGGCGTGCGGTTTTGGGCGTCCAGAGCGTCTCCGCGACGCCTCGGGTGGCGAGCACCGAGGAACATTGGGCAGCGGAGCGCACGCCCTGGGTCAACAGGACCGAAGAGACGACACTCGAGAAGAACACCCAGCGGACCCAGGAGGAGCAGAAGGCCGAACGGGCTGCGCAGGAGAAGGAACGGGCAGAGAAGGCGAAACTGCCGCCGTTGGAGGGACTGACCCTCGAAGAGGTCCGGATCATCCTGGGCACCCTGCCGGTGGCAGCGGGCTACCAGGAGCGGGAGCAGAACGCCTCGGCGACGCTGGACGTCAAGATCTGAGGTCCTGCGCGGCGATTCGGCTCGGGGCGGGGCGATTCGGCCGGGGCGCTTCGGCTCGGGGCGGGGGACCTGATTCGCCAGAGGGTCACGGTCCGGCGATACTTGTAGGCCCACTGTGCGCGAAACAGGTCCTCGTGGCCGACCGCAGCGCGCAGATCCGTACCGCAGTGTGCAGGCCAGTACAGCACGTGTGCAGGCCCGTCAGGTCGCACTCCGCCGCCGAGGAGAAGATCCACTGAGCACCGAACACGTCCGACGTGAGATCGACGCGGAGTGCGCCTACGTCGCCGAGCTCTACGGTCAGCTCGACCGCCTGCGGGAACGGGCCCTCAGGTCCCTGCAGGAGGTCCAGCGCGCTCCGCTCGTGCCCACCCCTGCGGGGCGTGCCGAACGCGACGCCTTCAACGCCTGGCACGCCGAGCAGGTCCGACGTCTGTCTGCTGTCGAGGAGCGCCTGGCCTTCGGGCGCCTCGACCTGGCGAGCGGCGAACTGCTGTACATCGGCAGGATCGGCCTGTCGGACGACCGGCAGACCCAACTGCTGGTGGACTGGCGTGCCCCGGCGGCGGCCTCCTTCTACCAGGCCACCTCCGCTGCGCCCCTGGGCGTGGCCCGCCGCAGGCACCTGAGCCTGCGGGGCCGGCAGGTCGTGGACCTCGACGACGAACTCCTCGACGCCGCAGCCCTCGAACAGCGCGGCCTGCGGGCCGTGGCCGGGGAGGGCGCGCTCATGGCAGCGCTCACGGCCCACCGCACGGGCCGGATGCGCGACATCGTGGCGACCCTCCAGGCCGAACAGGACTCGGTGGTCCGGGCCGACCCGGCCGGGACCCTCGTCGTGCAGGGCGGCCCCGGCACGGGGAAGACCGCTGTGGCCCTCCACCGGGCGGCCTACTTGCTCTACACGCACCGCGAGCGGATCGCCCGCTCCGGCGTGCTCATCGTCGGACCCGGACCGGTGTTCCTGCGCTACATCGAACAGGTCCTGCCCTCCCTGGGGGAGACGGGTGTCCTGTTGTGCACGCCGGGCCAGCTGTTCTGCGGCCTGGACGCCACCGGGTCGGAGCCGGAGGAGGTCGCAGCGATCAAGGGCGACCTGCGCCTGGCAGAAGTGATCAAGGCCGCCGTTCGGAACAGGCAGCGGGACCTGCACCGCCAGGTTCATCTGGTCCTGGACGGCGACCGGGTCACCCTGCGCCAGCGCGTCGTCGTGCAGGGCCGCCACCGGGCCCGGCAGAGCGGCCGGCCGCACAACGAGGCCCGCGTCATCTTCGTCAAGCACGTCCTGGACGACCTGGCCCGGCAGCTGGCCCGCCGTCGCAAGCTCGACCCGGAGGGTGAGGACTTCGGCGAACTGCTGAGCGAGCTGCGCCAGTCCAAGGACGTGCGGCGCGAGATCAACCTCCTGTGGATGCCGCTGGCCGCCTCCAGTTTCGTACACGCCTTGCTCACGCGCCCCGACCGCCTGGGCCCGGCTTGCGCCGGTATCCTCACGGCGCGCGAGCGCGACCTGCTGCTGCGGCCCGTCGAGGCCCCGTGGACCCCGGCCGACGTGCCGCTGCTCGACGAGGCCGCCGAGTTGATCGGCCCGGACGTGCAGGTGACCGCCGCGGAGCACGCGGCCCGGACGGCGGCCGCCGCGGAGCGCTCCGAGATCCTCCAGTACGCGCGGAGGGTGCTCGCCCAGAACCCCGAGGGCACGTCGATGCTGACCGCCGAAGTGATCGCGGATCGGATGTTCGACAACTCCCCCACGCGCAGCGTCCTCGAACACGCTGCCGAGGACCGGACGTGGGTCTTCGGCCACGCCGTGATCGACGAGGCGCAGGAACTCTCACCCATGCAGTGGCGGCTGCTGGCCCGCAGGGTCCCCTCGCGGTCCATGACGGTCGTGGGCGACATCGCCCAGACCGGGTCGGCCGCGGGCGCCACGTCGTGGGCCCAGGCCCTGGACCCGATCGCTGCCGACCGCTGGCGCCTGGTCGAACTCACGGTGAACTACCGCACCCCGGCGACGGTCATGGACCGGGCCGTGGCGGTCCTGCAGGCTGCGGGGGTGTCCGTGACCCCGCCGCACTCGGCCCGCGCGGGCGAGTACCCGCCCGTGATCGTGTCTCTGGACGGCCGTGACCCGCACGTCGTCGCGAACGCCGTCGGGCGGGCGCTGCGCGACGCTGACGACCTGACCGAGGGGGGCCGACACGCCGTCCTCCTGCCCGCGGCGGCCGAGGACCTCGCCGGGGAGATCCGCGCTGTTCTGGCCGGTGGGACGGTCGGGGCAGCCGGGGGGAGCGGGGCCGGTGAGGAGAGCGGGGCCGGCGGCGAGGCTGCGTCGTCACCGGGGAGCGGCGGGGTAGTGTCCCAGAACGGCGAGGTGGCCTCGGGGGACAGGGCCGGGGACCGGTCCGGGCCGGTGGGTGCCGGAACGAACACGGCCGGAACGAACACGGCCGGGCAGGCGGTCGGAGCGAACACGGCCGGAGCACCGGTCGGACAAGCGGTCGGTCGGCTCGCGGACCGGGTCGAGGTCATGACGGTGGCTCAGGCCAAGGGACTGGAGTTCGACGGGGTCGTGGTCGTGGACCCGGCGGCGATCATCGCGGCCTCCCCTCGGGGGATCAATGACCTGTACGTGGCCCTCACCCGCACCACCCGTCTACTCACGGTGATGCATCACTCGGATCTGCCCGAGGGGCTCGACGCACCGTGATCGACGTCACATCCTCGCCGGAACAAATCTTGGGAAGGTCGCGCTGAAAGGAACACGAGTCATACCCACGGGGGTATACGGAGGAGGACCAAGGTGAAGATCGTTGTCGTCGGCGGGGTCGCCGGAGGGATGAGCTTCGCGGCCCGCGCCCGCAGGCTGAGCGAAGGCGCCGAGATCGTGGTGCTCGAACGGGGGCCGTACGTGTCCTTCGCCAACTGCGGCCTGCCCTACCACCTCGCCGGGGAGATCCCCGACCGCTCCTCCCTGCTCCTGCACACCCCCGACTCCCTGTCCGAGTCCCTGGCCCTCGAAGTGCGTACCGAACACGAGGTCCTGGCCATCGACCGGCAGGCCCGCACCGTGCGCGTACGAGACCTGTGTGCGAACACCGAGTACGACGAGCCGTACGACACCCTCGTGCTGTCCACCGGCGCAGCCCCCCTGGTCCCGCCCCTGCCCGGGGCCGACCTGCCGCCCGTGAGGGTCCTGCGCTCGGTCCCGGACGTCGATGCCCTGCGCGCCCTCGTGGACGCCGGGGCCCACCGCGCCCTCGTCGTGGGCGCCGGCTTCATCGGCCTGGAGACCGCGGAGGCTTTCGCCCGGCGCGGACTGCAGGTCACCGTCGTGGAACTCGCCGACCAGGTCCTGGCCCCCCTCGACCCCGAGATGGCCCGGTCCGTGCAGGCGGAACTCGAACGCCACGGGGTCGACGTCCGCCTGTCCGTGTCCCTCACGGCGATCCACGCCGGCGGGGCCGGTCCGGGCGAGAACGGGGCGGGTGAGAACGGGGCAGGTGAGAACGGGGCAGGTGAGAACGGGGCAGGTGCCGTGGTCGCGGAGCTGTCGGACGGCACGAGGCTGCCGGCCGACGTCGTCCTGCTGGCCGTGGGGGTCCGCCCCGAGTCGGCCCTGGCGCAGGGGGCCGGCCTGGCGACAACGCCCCGCGGTGGAGTGATCGTCGATGAGCACCTGCTCACGAGCGACCCGGCGATCTACGCGGTCGGGGACGCCATCCAGGTGACGGACGCCGTCACGGGGCAACCGGCCATGGTCCCGCTCGCGGGCCCGGCCAACCGCCAGGGCCGCGCGGCTGCCGATCACCTGTTCGGCCGTCCGGGACGGCGCTCGCCCGTACTGGGCACCGCCATCGTCCGGGTGTTCGACGTGGTCGCTGCCACGACGGGGCGCAGCGAGAAGGCCCTGCGCGCTGCCGGGATCGCCCATGGAACGGTGCATTTGCACCCTCAGAACCACGCCGGTTACTACCCGGGGGCCGTCCCCCTGCACCTCAAACTGGTGTTCTCCCCCGAGGGCCGGGTCCTGGGGGCCCAAGCGACCGGTTCCGACGGGGTCGACAAGCGCATCGACGTGATCGCAACCGCGATCCGCGCGGGCCTGACCGTCCAGGACCTCGCTGACCTCGAACTGGCCTACGCCCCGCCCTTCGGATCGGCCAAGGACCCCGTCAACATGGCGGGTTTCATCGCGAGCAACCTGCTCGCCGGCGATGTGGACCTGTGGACTGCCCGGGATCTTCCCGACTTTCCCGAGAACACCGTTCTGATCGACGTGCGTTCGCCCGAGGAGTTCTCCACCGGCCACTTGCCCGGGGCCCTCAACATCCCTCACACGCAGCTGCGGAACCGTCTCGGCGAGATCCCCGAGGGCAGACCCGTCCGCCTGTACTGCGCCAGCGGCTTCCGCTCGTACCTTGCCCACCGGATCCTGCGCCAGCGCGGCCACGACCGCGTGAGCACCCTGTCCGGCGGCCTGCAAACCCTGACCCTCTGCACCCCCGACCTCCCCCTGACCACCCCCTGACCCAAGGGGTCCCCGGGGGGCCGGACCGCCCCCAGAATCAGCATCAACGGTCCGGGCCCCGCCTGAAGACTCTTTCCCCCGGGGGGCCGGACCGCCCCCAGAATCAGCATCTACGGTCCGGGCCCGCCTGAAGACCTTTTCCCCGGGGGGCCGGACCGCCCCCAGAATCAGCATCGACGGTCCGGGCCCCGCCTGTGAAGACTTCTTCCCGGGGGGCCGGACCGCCCCGAGCACGGTCCGGGCCCCCGGGAGTTCTTTCGCCGGTCGCCGACCGGTCGGGTCAGCGGCGGGGTCTTGGCCCCGCCAGCAACCCCACTTCTTCCCGCAGGGCCGCCACTTCCTCGATCCGTTCGTGCGAAACGGCCAGTTTGACGTATTCGTCGGAGGCTTCCAGCAGTTCGAGTTGGCAGCGGGCCACGGCGATGGTCTCGGACCACTGGACGTCCCGCACCTGGTCGTCGGGGTCCGGCAGGTTCCCCGAGGGGAACGAGGCGCCGTCGGCCTCGTCGATGAGAGGGATGCCGCCGAGGATGTCGTCGCGCTGCCACATCCGCCCCACCCCGACTTCGGGGATCTCGGGCAGGGAGTGCGGGGAGCGCCGGTACATGTGGAGGGTCGTGGGTTCGCCCGCGCCCTCCTCGGAGTTGCTCCCGGAGACCACGAACAGCAGTCCGTATCCTTCGGACAGTTTCGGGGCGACTCCCTTGGGCAGGCGGGTGTCGGACGCCAGGGCCGCCGGGCAGTGTTCCAAAGACAACAGGTCGTCGGGGGCCAGGTCGAAGGCGCAGCCCCTGACCTCGTAACCGCGCCGGGCGATCCACCCCCGGCGCATCCGGTCGGCCGCTGCCAACTCACGGTGGATCACGCTGAGGGCCCGCCCGAACGCCTCGACCTCGTCCAGGCGTTCGCCCATCCGCAAGCCGGCCAGGTACTGCTCCGACCGCGATGTCAGATCTGTGAGCAGGGCCGACATGTGCGGGTGAACGATGTCGAACTCCCTGCGCAAACTCCCCTCCTGGTACCAGGCAGGGGCCTGGATGGTCTCCAGGGCGACCCTGTGTCTGCCCAGGATCGCCACCCTGCGGGGCAACGACGTCAGGTGGACCACGACCTCGGGCACGAGGTGCCCGCCCAGGCGATCCGGGACCACGACCAGGCGCACAGAGGCGTTCACGGACAAAACGGTCGTCGTCCGCGCCTGCCTCAGCAGATTCATCACCGACGTCGTCATGAAGATCTCCTCAGATGGGGCCTGATGTTCTCCATCGGCGAACCCCCGGGGACTCTTGATGCTCCGATCGTGGACGAGGACTGCGCCACCTGCCTGAGCAGGTCCAACCCACCGCTGCTGAACGCCGTGGTCACTGGACCGGGGGAGTGGCGGTCCCCGGGGTTCCTCAACGCAGGGGGGCCGCGGCCGATGGGATCCATGCGAGGGCATGACGACCCCGTTACCCACTTCTCACGGAGGAGAAAACATCCCATGCACACCCACTCCCGCAAGTCCCTGCGATTCGGGGTCGTGCTGGCCATGGCCGCCGCCGCGATCGTAGGAACCGCCTCCACCAGCTCCGCCGCCGTCGCGAAGCTGACGGTCAGCCCCTCGATCGGCTCCAATGCCTCGGGCACCGTGGTCACGGCCGTCTCCACGACAGCCAACACCTTCAGGACCGCCGCCGGCACGAAGCTGCTCAAGAACACTGCGGGGACCCTCGACGCCGATGCCGTCCAGTTGCAGAAGTCCACGGCCTGTTCCACGACTCCGGTCGCGGAGACCGCGACGGTGATCAACGCCGGTAACGTGACGATCGCCAGCGGCACCAAGGCCGTCGTGACCCTTCCGGCCCTGACCGCCGGGGCCTGGGTGGTGTGTGCCTACAACGCCGATGGCAGCGCTGTCCTGGGATCGGGTAAATACACTGCCGCGGCTCCCCCCACCGTCACCGGGGTCACACCGTCGGCCGGACCCGTCTACGGCGGCTCGGCCGTGGCCGTCGAGGGAACGAACTTCAGCAAGACGACCACCGCGACCCTGGGCGGCAAAGCCCTGACCGGTATCAAGGTCGCCACTGACGGTACGAGTTTCACCGCCGTGACCCCGGCGAACGCCGCGGGGGCCTCAGCTCTCGTCGTCACTGCCAGCGGCGGGTCCGTCACCTCCGCGGGCGCCTTCACCTACAAGGACGGCCTGTCCGTCTCCCCGACCACCATGGTCAATAACGGCACCACGGTGCTCGATGTGACCGGCTACGGCTTCGCGACCCTGTTCGACGCGGCAGCCATCGCGAAGACTGACGGCACGACCCCTGACAACGCCACAGCCCACGTGTTCCTCGTCAAGGGCAACTACGACCCGACCGACGCCACCGGTGTCAAGACCAACCCCGAGACCGCGGAGTGCAACGACGTGGTCGTGGTCAGCGACACCAACCTGGTGTGCACCCTCGACGCGACGAGCGTCAACAACAAGGGCAAGCTCGCCGGCCCGATCCTCCCCGAGGCCGCCTACTCGGTGGTCGTGGTCAGTGACGGAGCCGTCGCTGCCCAGCTCGGCGGCACCTACCGCGAGACGATCATCTCCAGCCAGTCCACCTTCACCATCGCCCCCTACTGATCCCACCGCTGATCCCCGCAAGGGGATCCGAACAACCGAGACAGGGCGGTGGCCCGGACCGAGAGGTCCGGGCCACCGCCCTGTTGTGCTGTCCCTGCCGACCGACCGGCGTCGAACACCGGTCCGCCCGTCAGGGGGCGGGTTCCGCAGAAATCACTTCACCCAGATCGTCTTCGAAGCAGGGGCCGAAACTCCCATGCCCGGTGCCCAGTAGTAGACCCGGAACAACTGGTACCGACTCGGCGACCAAGCATCGAACATCATGCCGCCCCAGTAGTTCGCCCTCTTGACCTGCATCCGAACAATGTGCCCGTTGACCACCCGGTACAACGTCCCCGACCCGTACCCCTTGGGCCCACCGATCACGGTCATGTGCACGCGCCCATGCCGCGGCGAGGAGGACTTGGAGATCCGCGACGTCGAGGAGATCATTACCGTGTGCGGGTCACTGGTCTTGGTGCTCGTCTTGGCGATGAACACCGTGGACTTGTTGACCCACAACGTCGAGGTGAAGGCGCCCGCGTCGTCAGCCGTGACCGTGTCCACCCACGAGTAGGAGGAACCGGCCGCGTACGCCTTGGCGTGGAGTTCGACCTCGGCGGTCGGGTTGGCCGTTCCCGTCAGGGTGACCCACCCGTACCCGGACCGGCTGGTCGGTCCGGTGAGGGTGACGGTCTCGGTGTCCCCGATGGTCAACGTACCGGTGGTCGTGTAGATCCCGTCTGCGGGCAGCGGGCTGAGAACGGCCGTCGTGGTCCAGATCGCGTCGGGCTTCTTGTTCGCGGTCTGGCCGTTCAGGGTCGCGGTCATCGTGGCTGTGCCGGGGGTGCTCCCCGCGATGAGCGTCGTGCTGAAGATGCCGTCGGCCCCGCTGATGGGAGCGTTGCTGCCGAGGACTCCCAGGGTCGCGCCAGCGGTGAGGTTCACCGTGGCCCCGGTCACGGGGTTGCCGAACATGTCCTTGACGGTCCCGTTGACCATGATCGTCGAACCGGGATGGCCGGAGGCGTCGTTGAGGGTGATGGTGTAGGGATCGGTCGGGACGGCTGTCGTCACGGTCGACGTGACGGTCGCCGTGCCGGAGGTCGCCGTGATCGTCGCGGTCCCGCTCTTGGTGAAGAAGGCGTAGGCCGAGTAGATCCCGCTGAGGTCGCTGGCCGGGGTGATCGTGGTCACGAGGTTCGTCCCCGTGGACGCGGTCGAGAAGTACACCCCTTCGGACCCGGTCAGGGTCACGGACTTGTAGGCCATGGCCGTACCGGCAGCGTCCTTGACCACGCCATAGACCTTCGCGGTGGTGTCACCGAAGGAAGCCGGCTGGACGGGCGCGATCGTGTCGAAGTCCGGCACGATGACCCCGGTGGCCCCGGTGATCGGGCTGGTCAACGACACCGAGGCGGGCGAATCGACGCTCGTCCACTGGATGGCA
>JAUPKJ010000197.1 GCA_030837505.1 Actinomycetota bacterium | reverse complement strand
CTGTCATGGGAGCGATGAGGATCCGGGACACTCCCAGGGAGACCCAAGCACCCAGCACCATGGGGGCGGCGACGGTCCAGGCCCCGATCCCCCAGAAGGGGGTCCGCCGACCGGTCAGGATCGACAACGATCCCAAGTCGTCCGCCTGGTTCCGGAACCTGGTCACCGCGGTGATCCCCAGGGCGGAGCTGCCTGCGTAGCTCGCGCTCGTCCCGCGAACGGTGCCCTGGGCAACCTGCAACTGCGCAGCACCGCGGACATACAACAGGGACAGCAGAGTCCGGGTCCGCCCGGGTAGGGGCCAGCGCCGTGTCCCGGAACGCACAGGCTGCGCAGGAACTCTTCCAGCGCCGCGGTCGGCAGCTGCTCGGTCAACGCCTGCGCCGCTCGCTCGCGTGCGTTGTCGACCCATGCACCGCGACGCTCCATCCCGGTGAGCCTCACGAGTGCGCGTCTGCCGTGCTGGTCGCGGTTCCGACCCAGCCTGGACCAGGGCGGTAGATCTCGCTCCGTTCGTGGTCGGCGATTCCTGCCGCGATCAGTCGGTGCAGACCTCGGTTGAGCGTCCCCAGCAGCCAGGCCGACGGGTGGTAACCGAGGTAGTCCTCGCCGGTGGCCCCGCCGGGCCCGTGAAGGACTGCGTCCAAGGCCTCGTCGAGGGTGAAGCCGGCCAGACCGGCACGCTGCCGCCGGTCCGCCATGATCCGCATCGCGAGCAGGGCGAGCGAGGCATCAGCAGCGCAGGTATGGCGGGTATAGACGCCAAGATCGCCCCCGAGGAAGACGTTCGGGCTGGTCAAGACATTGAGGATGAGGCGCTGCTGGAACACGGCCGAGTTGAGGAAGGCGGGGTCGGCGGGGACCGCCGGAGCCAGCGGATGCTCGGGGTCCGAGGGACTGGGGAAGGGGACGTGATCCAGGGCAGCCAGCACGTCGTCGTGGGTGGCGATGAGCTTGACCTCGAAGCAGACCTCAGTGTCCAGGTGCAGCCCGTGGTCATGGTGCAACCGGATCACGGCGTCCTGGAATCGGCGGGCCTGCTCCGGGGACGGCCGGGACGGGGTCACCTGCAGTACGTCCAGGTCCGAGCAGGTTCCGTTGGTGCCGGTGGCGTGGGAACCGTAGGCAAGGCAGTACCGACCTGGTCCTGGCAGTTGGCCGGCCAGACTCCTGACAGCGGCTGCCACGACATCGGGCCGTCGTGGTGCCGCGACCGCTGGGTGGCTCATCGATGCGGTCCGGTCGACAGGTGGGCAGTCGTCTGATGGGAGGCCGGCAGATGGGCCGCCCCGACCGCATCTCGATGGAAGTCGATGAGGTGAACACCCGCGGGCAGATTCACCGTTCCATTCGCGCCGGTCCAGCGGCCGACGAAGTCCGTGACGGCCTCCATGATCTCGCGGTCCGTCGTCAACTGGGGCAGGTCCTTGAAATGGGCGGCAGTGAACCAACGCACGGCGGCGGACCGATCCGGGGCGACCGCTACCCCGGGCAGTCGGATCCACGTCAGGGCGCCGCGGCCGGCGATCTCGGCGGCCAGGAGCTCCTCGCGAAGCACGGTTCGGGTGTAGGCCCGGTCGCCGAACGGTGTGGGGGCGACCTTCTCCCACGCCCACGTGACCAGCCGCTGCTCGGGGCTGTCGGAATCGAAGAGCAGGGCCAGCAGGTGGCCGTCGGGGGCGAGAAGGTCGACCAACCCGGTGACCAGGGCGCTCACCGCCGCACGTGCGGCCTCCAGATCCGCGACGGGGTGAATCCCTGCGGCGTCGAGGGTTTCGAAGCAGGCGCCCAGGGGGTAGCTGAGCGACCAGAAGGCGCTGACCAGGTCGAAACCTCCGGCGTACCCGCCGCTGAGCAACACGGACACCGCCTCGCGGGTGTCAGCGCACAGGGTCTCCGCAGACGGAAAGCGATCCGCGAAGGCGGATGTCATCACCGAGCTGTAGTCCGAGCCCAGGAGCGTGGCCGCATACGGGGCGGTGCATTCGGTGACCCGGCCGGTACCGCACCCGAACTCCACGACGCGAAGACCTCCGGGGCCGGTGACATCGGCCGAACGGGGAGGGCCGAATCTGTCGAGCAGCCACTCCGCGACCAGGTCGGTGTCCTCGCGTCCGGCGAAGTACTGCCGCAGGAGCACCTCGTCATACACGCCGGCCTCTTCGTAGACCGCACGGAACCCGGAACCGGGCATCAACGGGCTCAACGCGCTCATCATCATCCGCTCTCATTGGACTGGCCGAGCGCGATCACCGCGTCCAACGCTTCACGCACATGGCGGTCCGTGACGCGACCGTTGCCAGCCAGGAACCGCAGAGGCCGCACGACGGCGCCGCGCCGCAGGCGCCCCTCATCGTCCGGCAACCCGAACTGGTGCAGAAACCACCTGCCCTGGTCCAGGAGGGCGTCGTGGATCGCCACGTTGACCCGGTTGGTCACTTCGACGTCCTGCGCGCTCGCCTGACCGGGGCGGATCCCACGGGGCAGGTAGACGAATGCGACGGCGGTCAGGTCCGGTTCATGCAGACGCAGCAACCGCTCGTCAGCGTCGATCATCTCCACGAACATGTCCCGCAGAGTGATCCGATCCTGGACGATGCGGGCCAAGCCGCCCCTGCCGTGGTGACGCATCATCATCCACAGCTTGAGGGAGGCCCAGGGCCTGCTGCCCACGAAGGGTGTGACCTGCCCGAAGGCGAAATCCTCCTGCATGATCAGGTCCGAGTGGCTCGAGATCGATCGCAAGGTCTGTGGATCACGGACCAGCAGGGCGCTGATGCTGTAAGGGACGGACAGGACCTTGTGCGGATCGACGGTGATGCTGTCGTAGTCCGCGATCCCCGCCAGCAGGTCCGACAGGAGCGGGCTGCAGGCCGCGGCAAGTCCCCAACAGGCGTCAGCGTGCAGCCAGGCGTTCGGTGCGTACCGTCGGACCAGGTCTCGCACCAGGTCGAGATGCTCCACGGTCTGGGTTCGGCTGTCCCCGGCGTAGGCGACCACTGCGGCGATCCGACCACGGTGCGCGGTCAACGCGGCGGTCAACGACGGCGGGTCGTAGCGGAATGATCTGGTGGGCACCTCTACCGTCGCGTCGCCCAACCCGATCCACGACAACGCGCTCTTCACGCTGTAGTGACCGATGCCTGCGGGAACCAGGACGACCATCTCGCCGCTGCCCGCCACGCCGGTGTGCATCGTGCCCGGCGAATGTCGCTCCCGGGCGAGCATCATCGCCACCGTGTTGCTCGTGGTGCCCCCCGTCGTGACGATCCCGCCGACGTCCCACACGGAGGTGACCGAGTGCACCGGCGGATTGGGGTAGCCGAGCATCAGGCGTAGCCACCGCAGCACGCTGACGTCGACGAACGTGGCGCTGGGCGAGTCGAACCCCTGGTTGATGAGGTTCTGCTGCGTGAGGATGGCCAGGATCTCCCCCATCAGCGAGGCCGGGTCGTCGCCGGTGTCGGCGAACCCCAGGAAGCGCGGACTGGCCTCGTTCTTGCACCACGGCAGGATCTGGGTCTCGAACTCCTCCAGCAGGTCCCACAGGTCGGTGCCGGCATCAGGCAGGTCCGTGACGAGGAGGTCACGCAGGTACCCGGCCTCACCGCGCCGCTGGTACACCGTCTCGTCCGCCTTGAACCGGGCCCCCAGTTCGATCGCCCGGTGGAGGAGGGTGAGGGGACTGTCCGTACAGGTCATGGACGGTTCCAACTCGTGTACCTCTTCGGGGATGCGCACAGGGGTCCTTCCGCCTGGCAGAGCGTGTTCAGGAAGTGGAACGCGGAACCGGTGACAGACAGGGGACGGTCGATGCCACCAGTTCCGCGGTTCGGGGAAGTTCGACCGTGAGTAACGCGCTTAAGCCGACAGACGGTACGAACACGATGGGACCGCCCAGCGGGTCGCCCCGGCCACGGGGCCGACCTCGGCCCCTGAGCTTTCATGGTGATGCGCTCCCTTCAGACGCTCCCGCACCGAGAGGACCCCTCGCGTCGGACGAGAAGTCGACGCACCTGACACAGAGCGACGCCGCGAACACCAGCCGTAGCGCCGATTACTGGGGATCACATCGCTAGATGGGTTGACTTCGTCCCCGGAGGTTCGCTCTGGGTCCAGCAAACGCGATGTCCGTCCGGTTCCGATAGCAGCCAGAGTGCACCCACGCGCACCCAGGATCGCCAACCCCGATTTCCGGCAGTTAGGCTCGATCCGCATCGAGATGGTCGCTGGCGAACCCCGCGAACGGATCGACGAAGCGTCCGTCGGGAAGGATGCACATGGGGACGGGATCCAGACCGCCGAATCGTCTACTTGCGTGGGAGAGACTCCAACGCGGCTGGTCGCACGAGGAACTGCGTGCGCAGCTCGTCCGAGTCATGGTCGAGGACGGCGACTATGACACCGGTCTCACCCGCAACACGGTTCGCCGCTGGGAGTCTGGCGAGCGAACCCCCGAGCCTCGCTATCGGAAGTACCTCGTCAGGCTCTTCGGCCGCAGCGCCGACAGACTCGGGCTCCTGGACGCTGATGAACTGTCCCTGTGCCCGGCACCAACGCAGGCTCAGGGACGCGAACTGGAGTCATTGGGGTTATTCGCCACGATGCTGGGGGACAAGTCACTGGACCGCGAGACGTTCCTTCAGGGGTTGCTCGCTCTCGGCACCGCTCTGACGTTCCCGAGCCGACCGTCAGACAACGAGGGCATGGAGCCGGTCGGCATGCTCGTCGATGCCGCGGTCGCGGGCACACCCCTGTCCGCGCGCACCGTCGACGCTTACGCGGCCATCACCGCTGGACATCGGCACCTGTACTGGGAGTCGGCACCGAGCGACCTCTACCGCCCAGTCGCTGCCCATCTGGAACTCGGTTCGCGGCTGATGGCTGCGAGTGGCACGGACACGCAGGTCACTCGTTTGTCCCAGGCGGTCGCCGAGTCAGCAATGCTCGCAGGACGCCTGGCGTTCTTCGATCTGCGACGTCCACAGCACGCTGAACTCGCCTTCCAGACGGCCCTCGACGCGACCATGAGAGCGGGCGACCATCCCTTGGCCGCAGCGGTCCTGGCGCACATGAGCTTCGTCTCGGCGGAATCTGGTGACGCTGCCCGGAGCCGCGACCTGATCGAAGGGGCCCATGCTCACGCCGCCCGCCGTACGCCACCTCTACTGCGCGTTTGGCTCGGAGCGGTGGCGACAGAGACTGCAGGCACCGTGCACGACCCGACCCGAAGTCAGAAGGCACTGGGCCACGCTTCGGATCTATTGGGGGCCGTCTCCCCCGGCGACGACGCGCCCGCATGGTTCGACTTCTTCGACACCGGCCGCCTCGACGGATTCGCCGGCCAAACGCACCTCATGAGCGGCCACCCGGAACGCGCACGCCCATCTCTGGAGCGGTCCCTCACTCGCCTTGCAACGCATGAGGGGAAGCAGCGCGTGGTCGTCCTCGCCGACCTCGCCAGAAGTTACGTCCAGGACGACCCCGAGGCCGCCTGCCTGTTCGCCGAGCGCGCACTGGACCAACTGGGATCCTCCTGGTACGCGACAGGTTGGGAGAGGATCAGATCCGTTCACCGTGAACTCACGACACACGCCCCAGCCTGCGTGGTCCTGAACCTCGAGTCTCGCCTTCGCGAGGCATACCCCACGGGCCGGAGCTGACGTTCCGCCGTGATCAGCCGCCGGCGCGGATGTTGTGCTCTGCGACCAGGCCCGGCAGCTCTCGCAGGGACTCCAGTCGGAACAGACACCGATCCAGTTCCTGCCGCTGACCCCAGATGTATCCCCAGGGCCCCCGGCGCACAAACGCCCCAGCAAGTCCGGCATCCAACGCTGCCCTCACATCGTTGTCGAGGCGGTCACCCACGTACAGGATCTCCTCCGGCACGCATCCGGCCTCACGCACCAGCCGCTCGAAGAATCCTGCCGAGGGCTTCTCCACCCCCCAACCCTCGGACATGCCCAACACGTCCACCGGCAGCTGAAGCGAGCGCAGGATGGTCTCGGCGCGGGCGGTCTGGTTGCCGGCCAGGCCCACCAGCAGGCCCGCGTCGCGCAGCCCCTGAAGACAGGGGCGGGCATCGGGGTAGAGATCCTGCTCACCGAAGGACTCCGGCAACCCGGCGTCGGCGCGGGCCTGCCGCTCGGTCGTCAGGTCGAAGCCGGGCCGGAACACCTGGAAGGTCTCACGGTAATCCTTGCCCGAAGCGATGACCGCGCCGAACACCGCCGAGAACGCGTGCCGGGGAACCCCCAGCCAGTCGGCCCAGGTACCGTACTCGCGGGTCTCATCGACGATCGTCTCCCCGACGTCGAAGAACACGGCACGGATGATCGGAACGCCCACAACTGGTCCCCTCGTTCGGTGGCTGCTCACCCGCAGTATGCCGTGCGGCTTCGCACACAAACCTGGCCAACCCAGCGCTGGACCGCCGGCGTTCCGGTGTCCACCTCCACCGGTCCCGGTCGACCACGGCCACCTCGACCGCGTCCGCAACCTCCCCGATGCTGTCCCGGCCGGTGTTTCCCGCCGCGCGGCACCGGCTGCACAGGTCGTGTATGCCGAGTGTAGACAGCTGTTCGAGCCCGTCCTGGGAATCTCCGGCTACGGCATCGAGGAACAGTTCGACAGCGGCCAGCAGCACTACTGCTGACCGCCCGTGCGTCCACTGGCCCGCACAGCAATGGCGGGATCGTCGAGCACTCACAGGATCTTCGTGAGCACAGCGCGCCCGAACCAGAATGAATCGAACACGTGTTCGACAATGAGGTGTAAGTGCCGGTACCGATGCTCGTGATCCTGGGTGAGGTCGGGCCGTGGCTGTCACCTTGCGGCGCGAACCATCGATCTTCAGGCATCCGCTTCACCACATGGTGCGGGCGGTAGGTTAGCGGTTTGAGTGTGCGTCGATCATGTGACCCTATCGCTGGATGCTGTCCGCGGCCCCTGCCCAACCTGACGAACAACTTGTGTTGCCGCCTGGTGGGACTCGAGCACTCGACGAAGTTGGAGATTCTGATGCCGCACGGCGGCCGTTGCCCTCGGGCTACATGAGCCGGGGCGCGGCGATGCCCAGGAGGTCCAGCCCTTGGGCGAGGGTGGCGGCGGTGAGCCGGCACAGGGCGAGCCGGTTGCCGCGGACGGCGGTGGTCGGCGCTCTCAGGACGGGGCAGGCCTCGTAGAAGTCGGAGTAGGCCTTGGCCAGGGAGAACAGGTAGCCGCACAGCCGGTGGGGCTCGTAGTTGGCTGCGGTCTCGGCCAAGACCGCGGCGAACTGGTCGAGGGCCAGGGCCAGGGCCCGTTCGGTGGGGTGCAGTTCCAGGTGCACGTCCACCTGGAACCTGGCACCGGGGAACTCGGTGTCGGCCCGGTCGAGGATCGAGCAGATCCTGGTGTGTGCGTACTGTAGGTAGACGCCGGTGTCGCCGGCGAAGGCGGTCATCCTGACCGGGTCGAAGGTGTAGTCCTTGATCCGGGAGGTGGACAGGTCGGCGTACTTCACCGCGCCGACGCCGGCCTGCTCGGCGATCTGCTCGACCCGGTCCTCGGACATGGCCGGGTTCTTCTCCCGGACGGTGGTCCGGGCCGAGGCGACGGAGTCGTCCAGGAGGTCCGACAGTCGCACGGTGCCGCCGGAGCGGGTTTTGAAGGGTCGTCCGTCGGGGCCGAGGACGGTGCCGAACGGGATGTGGCGGGCCTCGACGTCGTCGGTGAGCCAACCGGCCCTGCGGGCGGCGGAGAAGATCAGTCGGAAGTGCAGGGCTTGGCGGGAGTCGACGACGTAGAGAATGCGGTCGGCCTTGAGTTCTGTGGTGCGGTAACGGATGGTGGCCAGGTCGGTGGTGTCGTAGCCGTAGCCGCCGTCGCTCTTGCGGACCATCAGCGGGATCGGCGAGCCGTCGGGGCCTGTGACGTCGGGGTCGAACACGCACAGGGCGCCCTGGCTGTCGACGGCGATGCTGCGGCGTTCCAGTTCGTCGGCGACCTCGGGGAGCATCGGGTTGTAGAACGACTCACCGGCCACGTCATGGTCGGTCAGCAGGACTCCCAGCCGGGTGTAGAGCGCGTTGAAGGCTCCCTGGGACTCCGCGATGATCGCTTTCCAGGTGCGCACGGTCTCGGGGTCGCCGGCCTGTAGTGCGACCACCCGGGCACGGGAGCGGTCGGCGAACGCGGGGTCGGCCTCGAAGGTGGCCCGGGCAGCGCGGTAGAGGCCGTCCAGGGCACCGATCGCGTCGATTCCGGGTTCGAGCTGGTCGGCGTGCCAGGGGGCTTCGGGGTGTTCGTCGAGGTACTGGATAAGCATCCCGAACTGGGTTCCCCAATCCCCGAGATGGTTCTGCCGGATGACGTCCCCGCCCAGGAAGGTCAGGATCCGGGCCAGGGCGTCCCCGATGATCGTGGTCCGCAGATGCCCGACGTGCATCTCTTTGGCGATGTTCGGCGCGGAGTAGTCGATCACGGTACGGCGGCCGGTCTCGGGGTGCGCGATCCCCAGGCGTGGGGCCGTCATCCGGTCCCGGACCTGCGTCCAGATCCCAACATCGCGCAGGGTGATGTTGATGAACCCCGGGCCGGAGACGTCTGCGGAGGCGATGAGCGGGTCGGTCAGGTGGGTGACGAGGTCGGCGGCCAGGTCGGCCGGACGGCGCCGGGCCGGCTTGGCCAGGCCGAGTGCGGCGTTTACCTGGAGGTCAGCATGGTCGGACGGGCGTACCAGAGGGTCGGCGCTGGCATGGTCGGGCAGGACCGCGGCGATGCTTCGTCGCAGCGCGTCGTGGACCTGGTCGGTCAACGAGACGACGACGTGCTGCTGATTCATGCGGTGCTCCAGCTCGGAAGAGAAACGAACGATCTTGTGGCAGCTGCCAGTATCCCAGGCCCGCCGGGCTGGTCGCGGTTCCCGCCCGACCCCGTCCCGGGCGCCAGATCCCTGCTTGGTCGACGCCAGGGCGGTCGCCGGGTCGCCCTCCTCGCTGAGTTGTCCGGGCTCACCGCAGCCGGCCTCACGAGCCACGCACTGGTGCAGGTAGTGCGGCAGATGTGTGCAACGCCCGATCATGACCTCACGCGTTCCGAATGGTCCCCGCACCTGTCGGGAACGGATCGTCAGCACGCTCGTCCGCGAACGTGCCCGTTCGCTCCACATCAGGAGCCTGCGTTCCAGCGGTTCAAGTGTTCCGCGGTTTCCAGTCCCGCAGGTACCGGACCGTGTTGACGCTCACGTACCCCCAGGTGAGCAGGGGGATCACTGTGAGGACACCGGGCGCAAGGATCTGCAGGGTCCCCGAGAGGGTCGGGCCTTCGGGGAAGGCTGTCATGGGAGCGATGAGGATCCGGGACACTCCCAGGGAGACCCAAGCACCCAGCACCATGGGGGCGGCGACGGTCCAGGCCCCGATCCCCCAGAAGGGGGTCCGCCGACCGGTCAGGAT
>JAUPKJ010000196.1 GCA_030837505.1 Actinomycetota bacterium | reverse complement strand
GACCCGTGATCCCGGCCGCTCGCACGGAAGGTCGGCGGACGGCTCTGCGCCCGCCGACGGGTCAGGCCTTGACCGCACCCTCCATGATCCCGGCGACGATCTGCTTGCCGCCGACGGCGAAGACCGCCAGCAGTGGCAGGGTCGCCAGGGTCGCTCCCGCGATCACCTTGGACCAGATCGGGAACTGCCCGGCGGCCAGGTTGTTGATGGCCACCTGGACGGTCGGGTGCGTGCCTCCGCTCAGGGTCATCAGCGGCCACTGGAAGTCGTTCCAGGCCGTCGCGAAGGTCAGCAGTCCGAGAACCGCTGCCGGTGGGGTCAACGTGGGCAGGACGACGCTCCAGAAGGTCCGGAACGTCGAGGCCCCGTCCACCCGGGCAGCCTCGATCAGTTCGTCCGGGACGGCGTCGGCAATGGACTGGCGCATGTAGAACACACCGAAGGCCGTGACGAGCCCGGGGAAGATGACCGCAGCCAGCTCACCGTTCATGCCCAACCAGTTCATGACGATGAACAGCGCCACCAGACCGAGCTGGTTGGGAATCGTCATCGTCGCGATGAGCAGGATCATCAAGGCGTTGCGGCCCTTGAACTGCAATTTGGCAAAGGCGAAGCCCGCCAGCGAGCAGAAGAAAAGGACGGAGAGCGTGACTGCGGTCGACACGATGAAGCTGTTCCCCAACGACTGGACGAAGTCGACGTTCTCGTCGTTGAAGACCTTGTCGTAGTTGTCCAGGAGCTTTCCCTTGGGCAACGGGGAGGGCGTCGGGTCGGCCAGGTCGTCCTCGCCTCCGGATCCCAGCACGAACGCCCAGTACAGGGGGAAGGCGGAGATCAGGAAGGTGAGGACCAGGGCGATGTAGGTCAGCGGGCCCGCTGGGGTGTCCGAGGGCGCGCGTCCCATGCGTTTGGGCTTGTTCTGGGGGACGACGGGGCGGCTGGGCACCGCGTCGGTGGCGGTCGCTGTCACTTGCGGCCTCCGATCCTGTTGGTCAGCGCGGCGTTGATACCGGCGACCACCACGATGATCACGAACAGGGCCCAGGACATGGCCGCCGCGTAACCGAGGTCGTATTCGAGCCAACCGGTTCGGTAGATGTACAGCGAGATCGTTTCGAATTGGTGCAGCGAACCGCCGTAGGCATTGGCGACGTTGTCCCCGAAGAGCAACGGCTCGGTGAACAGCTGCAGACCACCGATCGTGGTCATGACCATGGCGAAGACGATCGCCGGGCGGATCATGGGCACTGTGATCTGCCAGAACTGGCGCCAGGGGCCCGCGCCGTCGACGGTCGCGGCCTCGTAGAGGTCCTTGGAGATCGATTGCATGGCGGCCAGGAAGATCACAGCCCAGTAGCCGGTCCAACGCCAGTCGATCTGAACGATCAGCGCGAGCCAGGAGGACCAGGTGTCGGCTCCCCAGTCCTGCCGGCTCTCCTTGCCCATCCAGCCCAGGAGGGCGTTCACCAGACCGTATTCCTTGGCGAAGATCTGGTTGAAGATGACGGCGGTCGCTGCGATGGGGGTGATGTAGGGCAGCAGCACGCCCATGCGCAGGAGGGTGCGGGCGCGCAGCTGCCTGTTCAGGGCTGCGGCGAGGAAGAGAGCGGCCAGCATCTGCGGCATGCTCGAGAAGAGGAACAGCCCGAAGGTGTTCCGCAGCGCCATCCAGAACTCCGAGTCGGAGAACAGCAGGCTGTAGTTGTCCAAGCCGGTCCAGCCGTTGCTGGACTCGTCGTCCAGGCGGTACCGCTGGAGAGAGACGACCCCGTTGTACAGCAGGGGGAACAGGCCGAAGAACCCGAAGACGATGAAGAACGGCGCAATCATGAAGTACGGGGCGTACTTCATGTCGAATCGCGTCAGACGCGAACGCCACTCGGAGCGTTGTATGACGGCGGGGGGCCCTGGGGGGCCTGTCGCCGGGTCGACCTCGTCGACGCTCGGTGCGGACATGGTGCCTCCTGGTGGGAAGTGGTCGCGCCGCGCCGGTGACTGGGCGGCCCGGCAGCGCCAGACCAGGGCCGGTGAAGCGGCGTACGGGCGACGGCGGACCCGGTCCTCAACGGGTGGAACGGGAAGTCATCGCCTGGGACAGGAGCGGGGGCGGTGATCCGCGCACTTGCGGGCCACCGCCCCCGCCACGAGGACGTTCGGAGCCTGTTTCAGCCCGAGGGAGTCCTCAGCTCTTGTCTGCGATCTTCTGGGCGTTCTCGACCGCCTTGCTCCAGCCACTCGCCGCGTTGAGCTTGCCCTGCTGGACAGCCACCAGAACGCTCTCCACAGCCACTCGGACCTCACCGTTCTTGGGGGCGAAGTACTGAGGCTTCAACTCCTTGGCAGCCTTGGTGAAGATTTTCCCGGTCTCTGCGCCGCTGAAGTAGGCGCTCTTGGCATCCAGAAGAGCGGGGTCCTCGTACAGGGCCGGCTGGGAGGGGAGGTTACCGATTTCGTTGAAGATCTTGATCTGCTGTTCGGGCTGCACGAGCCACTTGATGAACGCGTAGGCTTCTTCCTGGTGCTTGCCCTGCTTGGGGATGGTCCAGAAAGAACCGCCCCAGTTGCCCGATCCTCCGGGGATTGCCGCGATATTCCACTTGCCAGCGCCCTCGGGGGACTTGCCCTGGATGTAGGCCATCATCCAGGCGGGGCAGGTCAGGGTGGCGAAACGACCGGTCTTGAAGGCCGCGTCCCAGTCCTTGGAGAAGGCCGTCAGGTTGGCCGACAGCTTCTGGTCGATGAACTGCGTCGCGATGTCCCAGGCGGCCTTGGGCCCCTGGTCCATGGCCAACTTGTTGTCCTCGGAGAAGTACTGGGTCGCCTGCTGGCTCAGCACCGGGTTGAGGATGTTGGAAGCGGAGTCGACGAAGTTCTTCTTGGGGTCCTTGATTCCGGCCTGGTACTGCTTGCCGGTCTCGATGAACTTCTCCCAGGTCGGCCACAGGGCCGAGACCTTGTCCGGGTCGGTGGGAAGCCCGGCGGACTTGAACAGGTCGGCGCGGTAGCACATGGCCATACCGCCGACGTCCGTGCCCAGACCGATCTGGGTCTTACCGTCGGCCGAGAGGGTCTGGTTCCACTTCCACTCGAGGTACTTGTCCTTGAAGTCGCCCGCGCCCAGGTCCATGAGGTTCGTGAACTTGGCCGACATGTTACGGAACTGCTCGACCTTCCCCTCGTCGATTGCGGAGATGTCGGGAGCGCCGGAACCGGCCACGAGGAACTTGGCCAGGTCCTGGTGCTGCTTGTCGTAGTCGCCGACATTCTCGACGATCTTGATTTTCGGGTTGGCCTTCTCATATTCAGTGATGAGTTCTTTGAGGCCGAAGTTGCCCCAGTCATTCACCTTCAGGGTAACAACTTCATCGGATGCTTCATCACTGCCACCACCACAGGCGGTGAGGAGGACCGCGCAGGCAGCCCCGAGGGCTGCCGTGCGGATCCAGCGGTTCCGGGACGTCATGCCGGCTCCTTCGACGGTTGGGAGCGCTCCCATGTCGAGCGCACCATGAAAATCCACCCTGGGTCAGTCCGATGTCAACGATGTCCAGGGTCACGATCGGGTAACCCTGTGGTGGCCCTGCGAGTAAAGCACTCGCTCAGGGCAGCCTAGTGTCACAACGTGTCCGGACGGACACTTTGAGCAATCGGCGTGGGCTGATCACTTGACCGGAGGGCAACGGGCGCGCATCCTTGGGAGCGCTCCCACCCCTCACCGGCGGGGAGCCGGCGCCAGGCGCGTACGTGCCGGTCGGCCCCATCAGGCCGCCTGGGGACACGTGACGGTTCCTCGCCCCCCACGGGGAGAGTTCGGGACCCCGCGGTGCTGGCCGCCGCACAGTCCTGCCTATCTGGTGAAGCGGTGGTGAGTGATGACCAGCAGGGACGCACGCCGTTCCTTCCCGTCCGACTTCCTCTGGGGTGCCGCGACAGCGGCCTACCAGATCGAGGGGGCTTTCGACGAGGACGGCCGAGGACAATCGATCTGGGACACCTTCAGCAGGACCCCCGGCCGGGTGTTGGAGGGTCATTCCGGGGACGTGGCTTGTGACCACTACCACCGGTGGAAGACCGACCTGGATCTGTTGTCCTGGATGGGCGTGGGGGCCTACCGTTTCTCCGTGGCCTGGCCGCGTTGGCAACCGGCCGGTTCCGGTCCCGTGGAGTCCAGAGGAGCGGCCTTCTACGACCGGTTGGTCGACGGTTTGTTGGAACGCGGCATCCAGCCCTGGGCCACCTTGTACCACTGGGATCTGCCGCAGACTCTCCAGGATCTCGGTGGATGGCCGTGTCGGGATACTGCGTACCGTTTCGCGGAATATGCTCAGATCGTTCACTCCACCCTCGGCGATCGGGTGTCCGGGTGGGTCACCGTGAACGAGCCCCTCTGCGCGTCGGTCCTCGGCTATGCCTCGACCATCCATGCACCGGGGATCTGTGACGATGCCGCTGCCCTGCAAGCGGCCCACAACTTGCTGCTGGGCCACGGCCTGGCCATGTCGGCCCTGAGGGAGAACGGCGCGACGAACATCGGGATCAGTCTGAACAATTACCCCGTGGTCCCGGCCTCCGACTCGCCGGAGGACATTGATGCGGCCCGCCGGGCCGACGGCATCATGAACCGGACCTTCCTCGATCCGTTGCTGCGCGGCACCTACCCCGCAGATATCGTGGCGGACCTGGTGGACACGACCGACTTCTCGTTCGTCGAGGAGGGCGACATGGCCGTCGTCTCCGCTCCCATGGACTTCCTCGGCGTCAATTACTACACGTCCCACGTCGTTGCCGCAGCAGATCCGGGCCGCCCCGACTCCGTCGACGAGAACTCTCCCTGGATCGGGGCCCGCGACACGGTGTTCGTCCCGCAGGACTGCCCCAGGACCCTCATGGGATGGGATGTGCAGCCGCAGGGTCTGCGGACGCTGCTCAACCGTATCCAGAACGACTATGAATGTCCTCCTCTGTATGTGACGGAGAACGGGGCGGCCTATGATGACATCTTGATCGATGGAGAGGTCGAAGATCCGGAAAGGACCTCCTACCTGGACGGTCATCTTCGGGCCGCCCGGGAGGCGATCGAAGACGGAGTCAATCTGCGGGGGTATTTCGTCTGGTCGTTGCTGGACAATTTCGAGTGGTCCTGGGGATACACCCGGAGGTTCGGCATCGTGCACGTCGACTACGAGACCTTGGAACGCACGCCCAAAGCGAGCGCCCACTGGTTCCGGTCGGTCGTTCGTGCGAATGCCGTGATCGACCCGGACGCCTGACAGGCTGAGATCATGTGCTGTGCTCCTGCACGAATCGGGACAACACGTCGGTGTTCGAGGGAAGGGACAACGCTGTGACCATGCAGCGGCGAACAGGGGGGGATCACCGTCCGACGTTGGAGATGGTGGCCGCGGCTGCAGGCGTCTCCCGAGGTACTGCCAGCAGGGCCCTGAACGGGGGGGTCAACGTCAGCCGGAAGGCGATGGAGGCGGTCGAGCGCGCTGCGGCAGAACTCGGCTATCGGCCGAATCTGGCGGCCAGGACACTGGTCCTCGGGCGGAGCGAGTCCATCGGTCTTGTGATTTCCGAGACCGACGAACGGCTGTTCTCCGATCCCTACTTCGCCCGCTTGACCAGAGGAGTGCACAGCGAACTGGCCGGCAGCGGGATCCAGCTGGTCCTGACCTTGGCCCAGAACGACCAGGAACGACGTCAGCTGGTCCGCTTCGCGGCGGGGCGGCACCTGGACGGCGTCCTGCTCATCTCGCACCATCGGCCAGACCCCCTGCCACTGGCCCTGGAGGACGCCGGGATCCCCGTCGTCGTCGCCGGCAGGCCCAACGGTCCGGAGTGCTCCACGCGGTCCTGGTGGGTGGACGCCGACAACTGCGGCGGTGCCCGCCAGGCAGTGGAGTACCTGATCTCGAAAGGTCGGCGGAACATCGCCACCGTTGCGGGCACGCAGGACATGAGCGCGGGGTTCGACCGTCTGCAGGGCTGGAAGGAGGCGATGCGGGTGGCCGCCGGCGCGCTCCCGGAGGATCTGATCGCTTTCGGCGATTTCAGTGAGGGGTCCGGGCGACGCGGTGCCGAGGAGCTCTTGGCGCGGGGAAGGCCCATCGATGCGATTTTCGCCGCCTCGGATCTGATGGCCTTCGGAGTCCTGGACACCCTGCATCGCCGGGGGCTGAAGGTGCCCGAGGACATCGCGGTCATGGGTTTCGACGACATGCCCGGGTCCGAGCGCTGCGACCCTCCCCTGACCACGGTCGTGCAGCCCATCGACGAGATGGGCAGAATCCTCGTGAGGATGCTGTTGCAGCGCCTGCGGGGCGAAGAGGACGCCGAGACCTCGGTCATCGTCCCGACGGGATTCGTCGTGCGGGGCTCGGCCTGAGGGCCGGCCCCTCGGGTGACACGAGCCGGTCCGGTGCGGGCCGGCTCGTCCGCGAGGTCAGCGGCGTTTCCACCAGGACTCGGTGGGTTCCTGGAAAGGCAGTTTGGAACCCATGGGGGGCGGGCGATCCCCGACGCGGCGGGACGGCGCCGCGAACAGCAGCTCATTGATCTGCCGGTAGAGCACATCCGATTGGGGAACGAAGTTGATGATGCTGAGGGCCTGGTCCTGACCGGCGGACTCCACGACGAACTTCCCGTAGCCGATGATCTTGCCTGGGATCGAGCGGTCGTACCGCATGTCCGTCATCTTGCCCAGGGGCATCATGGCGACTTTTCGGGTGATGATCCCGTAGGCCATCATGAGTCTTCGGTCGGTGCTGATGAACCAGGTCTGGTACCAGTCGAGGACGGCCCAGGAGCCCCAGGCCGCCAGACCGAGCCAGACCAGTACCAGCAAGTTGAGGCCGGAGGTGTTGTCGGAGGAACTCTGACTGCCGATGATGCCCAGGAGGATCAGCCCACCGAGGACAGCGCCGATGGGCCCTGCGAGTTGCACCGGGTGCAGGTGCACCATGAAAATGATCTTCTCGGTGGGCACGAGGTACTTGTCGACCTCGCGGGGGATCCCCGGATGAGCCAGGCGCAGCTTGGGACGCGCCATCGACTACCCCTGCAGGAGAGCGTCGAAGAACTCGCCCACGGACCCGACCCCGTCGCCCAGCTGGGACCAGGCGTTCCTCACTACGTCGGCGGACTGGTCAGGGCTGGCCAGCACCGCGTAGACCACGAAGATCCCCACGAGACTAGCGGTGATCCTCCGTGTGCGTGTGGTGAGCATGCCAGGTCCTCCTCATCGACCTTGGGCCATGGGCCCTTGCTTGCCTGGGCCGCAAGTCCTCGCTTGCGTGGACCCGGGAGTCCTTGCTCGCTTCGTGCCCAGGGCCCTTCCTTCCTGGGCCCCGGGCCCTTGCTCGCTCGGACCCTTGGGTCCTGCTCGCTCGGACCCTTGGGTCCTGTGTCGGTCGGTTCGTCCCCACCGGTCGGCACCCAACATCTTCCACGAACCTGGGCGTCTGCGGTAGGTATCCGGCTCGGCGCGTCGTGTGAAGTGTCACCAATCGTGGTCGATGTTCTGAAGTGAGACTCCTTGTGACAGCTCATGTTGCCGCAGGTGGGCGGTTCCCTTGGCCTCGGGACAACTTCTTGGACGGGTCCCATTCCGCGCGGGGAGCCGGGACGGGAAGTCCAGGGCGCCCCGCCCCGTGCTACGTCTCATCATGCGAGATTTCCACGGTGGGGTCCGAGCCGGGACCGAGAGCGACCGGCAGGAGGTGGCTTCGGCTCGCCGGTCTCTCTCAGGCAACACCGTACAGACGGTCCCCTGCGTCCCCGAGCCCCGGAACGATGTAGCCACTGTCGTTCAGGGCTTCGTCCACGGCCGCGACGACGATCGTCACCGGGGCCTGCGGGCCGAGGGCCTCCTCCACCGCCAGGATCCCCTCGGGAGCCGCGAGCAGGCACACTGCGGTGACGTCGTCAGCCCCCTGATCGACGACGTAGCGGATGGCTGACAACAGCGTCACTCCCGTGGCCAGCATCGGGTCGAGCAGGAAGACCTGGCGACCGGACAGGTTTCGGGGGATGCGGTTGGCATAGGTGCTGGCCTGCAGCGTCTTCTCGTCCCGGATCATGCCGAGGAAACCGACCTCTGCCGTCGGCACCAGTCGCGTCATCCCCTCCAGCATGCCGAGGCCCGCCCGCAGAATCGGTACGACGAGGGTCTTGGGGCCGGAGAGCCGCACTCCGCTGGTGCGGGCGACCGGAGTGGTCAACTCGCACTGTTCCACGCGGACTTTCCTGGTGGCCTCGTAGGCCAACAGGGTCACGAGCTCGTCGGTCAGCCGGCGGAAGGTGGGTGAATCGGTCTGCTCATCGCGCAGGACCGTGAGTTTGTGGGCCACCAGAGGATGGTCGACGACGTGGACGCGCATGCCGGGAACCTACCGTGCCCGGCCCGATCTCGGCCCTGAGAGGGCCTGCCGGCCCTTGTCCACAGTCTTTGTCCTTGTCCACAGTTCTTGTCCACAGTCTTTGTCCACAGGAATCGACTGTCGGCTCTCGACGGGGAGCATTCCCGATGGGGGACGATGACAGGGTGTCCGTTCCCTCCTCTCCCTCCGGTCGCTCCCGTGGCTGCGGCGTTCCCGACGCCGGGAGCGTCGATCCCGACGAGGCGGCGAACCGTTCGGAACACTGGGCGGACAGGGGAAGAGCCGGCTGCGAGGGGCCGGCCGTGCCGCCTGCGGACCTCCGCGCCATGGGGCTGGCACTCCACGAGGCCCGGGAGGCGTTGCGAACCGGGGACGTCCCCGTGGGCGCCGTCGTTCTCGGCCCGGACGGTGCCTTGCTGGCCACGGGTCGCAACGCGAGGGAGGTGACGGGGGATCCCACGGCCCACGCCGAGGTGCTCGCGCTGCGCGCTGCGGCCGGCGCTCGAAGGGATCGGCACCTGGACGGATGCACTCTGGTCGTGACCCTCGAGCCCTGCACTATGTGCGCAGGAGCCCTGCTGGCCGCGAGGGTCTCCCGACTGGTGTTCGGGGCCTGGGATGTGAAGGCGGGAGCGGCGGGCTCGGTGAGGGACGTCGTACGGGACATCCGCTTGCCCCATCGGGTCGAAGTGGTCGCGGGGGTGCGAAGCCGGGAGTGTTCCCAACTACTGCTCGACTTCTTCCGTCCCCTCAGACGCGGCAGCCGGGACTGAAGCGGTTCCGCGTCGTCTCCGCAGCCCTCCTTGTCCGAACGTTCTGTTCGAAGCGCGGTGGGCTCCGCGACGGGAACAGCCAGAGCGGTCGTATCGCACCATTCATGCCGTTCGAGGGAGGCGCGCCACGCCGATTTGACTCGGGTGTCGGTGGTCCGTAGTGTTCTGGATGTCAGCCCGACAGGGAGCAACGGACACCGTGTAAGGGACGCTGAGCAGTCGCCGATGGTTGGTGGTTGGGTCCTGGTGGTCGGTCCCGGGGTTGGTATCCTTCTTGCGATGCCGACAGTTTTCTGGCGGTGCGGTGGGGTGTGTTTCGTCTGCTCGTCTGGTCATCGTGCTTGTGGGTGCGGTGTGGGCGGGGCGTCCGTTCCTTGAGAACTCAACAGTGTGCTTTTTATGTCGATGCCAATTGTTTGATGCCTCTGGCGTGGGCTTGGCTGGGGTTGTTCCTGGTTGGGTTCGTGCTGGTTGGTTCCTTTGG
>JAUPKJ010000195.1 GCA_030837505.1 Actinomycetota bacterium | reverse complement strand
TGATGAGCCGTTCGTGGGGCGGTATCTCGTTGGCCAGGGCCCGCAGGAGGGTCGTCTTGCCGGCGTTCGTCGCACCGGAGATCATGATGTTCTTGCGGGCCGCGACCGCTGCCGAGAGGAAGCCCGCGACGTCGCCGGTCAGGGAGCCGTTCTCCACGAGCATGTCGAGGCTGACTCTGGACAGTCGGGAGCGGCGGATGGACAGCACGGGGCGTGAGCACACGCCCATGACGGCGGAGAGGCGGGAGCCGTCGGGCAGTCGCAGGTCGAGCTGGGGGTTGGCGCTGTCGAAGGGCCGGGAGGTCAGGCCGGAGTAGGCGCCGAGGACCTGGACGAGGTCGACGAGTTCCTCGTCGTTGTCCGCGACGGGGGAGACCATGACCTCCCGGCCGTCGGCGTAGCCGACGAAGACGCGGTCGCAGCCGTTGATGTCGATGTTCTCGACGTCGGGGTCGTCCTGGAGGGGTTGCAGCCGGCCGACGCCGAACAGGGCCGCGTGGATGCCCTCGGCGAGTTCCTGTTCTTCCTGGGGGTCGGGGGGTGTGTGTCCGGAGGCGATCACGCTGTTGACGTAGGTCTCCAGGACGCGGCCGATGACGGCCCTGGCGAACTGGCGTTCGTCCTCGGGGTTCATGGGCGGCAGGCCGCCGAGGGCGTCCTCGCGGCGCTGCCGCGCCAGGACGCCCGCGACCTCCTCCCGGAGCTGTCGGACGATCTTCTGGTCCAGGCCGGTTCCCCGCTCGGCGCTCACCGGAGGTCACCGCCGAGCGGAGGGTCGACGAAGCGGTACAGGGCGGGCAGGAGGGCGCGGGCCGAGCGGACGAGGCTGGTGCGGCCCGCCGGCCGGTCGGAGCGCCCCGTGAGGATCGCGGCGCCCTTCTCGTCCTGGGCGAGGGTCCCGAGGACCGTGGCGCGCAGGTGGGCGGTGTCCAGGAGCTGCCGGCACTCTGCGGCTGCGCCGCGGTCTCTCTCCGGGGCGATGAGGATGACGCCGACGGGCACGGGGGTGCCTCCCAAGGCCAGGGTCTCCAGGAGCCACCGTAGGCGTTCGCGCAGGTGGGCGAGGTGTTCGAGGTGTGGGCGGGTCACGAGGACCACGCCGTCGGCCGCGGTGAGGACCGGCAGGGCCGGTGAGCCCACCGTGAGCCGTCCGCAGTCGGCGAAGACGTCCCGGCCGGGCACGGCCCGCAGGGCCTGGGCCAGGGGGGGCCAGAGCGGCCCCAGGCCGTTGACCTGTTCGGGGCTGGTGACGCCGACGAGGACTTCCAGGCCCCCCGAGACGACCTGGAGGTGTTCGGGCAGGACGCGGTCGGCCTGTCCGCGGCGCAGGGCCGCGCCGAGGGACAGCAGTCCGCGGTCGGGGGCCAGGGGTTTGCCCGCTGGGTCCCGGTGGCGCAGGACGACGTCGCCGCCCACGGGGTCGAGGTCCGCCAGGACGGTGGGGCGGGGGGCGACCCCGGCCAGGAGGGCTGCTGTCGTGGAGACCCCGGGGGAACCCTTCGCCGAGACGAAGGCCGTCAGGGTCATTCGTCGTCCTCGGTCGAGCCGCGTTCGAGCAGGACGACGGCGACCTTGTCCGCGGCGGCGGCCGAGGCGACGGCCGGCGCCTGCGAGGCCTTGACGACGACGGTGGCGACGGGGTCGCCGCTGGAGCCGAAGGACCCGGAGGACTTCTCGGCGACCGAGGAGACGATGGCGCTCTCGGCCAGGATCGCGCCGACGCCGTCCTGCCCGACGGAGACGAGTTGGACGACGTCGCCGGACCTCAGGCCGCTGGCGGGGGCCCGGCCGGCCTTCAGGGCGATGCCCACGGCGGCGTTGCCGCGCTGCAGGAGCCCCTTCAAGGCGATCATCCTGGTGTCGATCAGACGCCGGGAGGGGATCTCCTGGGCGGCGTAGCGGCCCACGATCTCGTCGATGTCGCCGGCGGGGATCAGGTCGGCCCCCTCGGCGGACACCCTGGTGACGGCAAGATCACCACGGGTGATCTTCTGGCCGGGGGCGATGGTGTGCGCGGCGATCAGGACGGGCCGGCGTTCGTCGATCCGGACGGCCAGCAGGCCTGCGGCAGCTGCTCCGCCGACGGCGAGGAGGACGGCGAGGGCCGCGACCCCCGGCCTGCGCCGGCGGGGCGGGCGGGGCAGACGCTGGCGGTTCCCCGGGAGGTTCTGGGCCACGGAGGGCAGCCGGCTCATCTCGCCCCGGACGGCGGTGGGGGGGCCGGACGACCGTACGGGATCACCCTGCGCACCGGGGGGGCTCCCGGTGGACTGGCGCAGGTCTCCGGGACCGGAGCCCGCTCCCGGAGTGGTGTTGAAGGATGAACTCATCGGTGTCCTGTTCCCCTTGGCCGTGTCTGTTGGTGACCTTCGTCATCGACGCCTGTTGGTGAAATTGTCCACTGACCCGTTCACATCGGACGGGCGTTTCCGGAGCGTCAGATCTCGTCAGAGTGTTCCCCCCGGACGGTGGCTGAGTGTAGACAGGTCGCGCAGTTTCTGTCAGGTGAGGTCCGGCCCGCGGAGGGGGAAAGTTCACCCACCGTGACCAACGCCTGATTGACCTGCGGGCCTGCGAAGGGGAGTATCGCCCCACGCCGCCGCGCCAGGGGGGTGCGGGGGGAGATCATGAATGGAGACAAGACGTGAGCGGATCCAGCGGTTCGGTGCATGTCGATCACGCTGCACTGGCGGATCAGGCAAGGCAGCTCGGTATTGCCAAGAACGATCTGGAGGCCAAGCTCCAGACCATCCAGGCGCAGATCCAGGCTCTGGTGTCCGAGGGTTTCGTGACCGAGTCGGCCTCGGGCAGTTTCGCCGCTGCGCACGAGCGTTGGGACACTGCTGCCCGCAACTGCATCGGGGAGCTGGAGGTCATGGGCCAGTACCTCGGGAAGGCCTCCGAGGCTTTCGCCGGGGTCGACCAGCAGTTCACGGTCAAGATCTGATCCCACAGCGACAGTCAGCGGCTGGTTCGTCCCTGTTCTGTCCTGCGCAGCCGCTCAGCAGCACTTGTGCAGCCGCTCAGTCGTCCTGCGCGGCAGCTCAGCAGCACCGGCAGCGCAGCACCGGCAGCTCGGCAGCACCGGAGGACCAGCAGCACTGCATCGCCCGACGCGGTGTCGCCCGGGGAGTTGTTCCCGGTCGGCGCCGCGCCGGTGTTTTGCGTCCTCGGTCCCCCGCGCTCTCGTTCACCGGGACCCTTCGGGCCCGGCATCTTCGGACCCTGCCGGACCCGGCGTTCCGGTGCGGGTGGGTGGGGAAAGAGGCCACCCGGGATCGCGGGGGAAGGCCCGGCCGAGCGAACCGGTCGTTCGGATTCCGCCGCGAGATGTGGTTCTTCTCACATCGGAGGATGCGCCGAGCGGGTGAGGAAAGGGATTCTCCGGGGCCGGGGGAAGCCCCGGAACGGCCTTCCTGAAAATACATCCCATGTAATCCATTACCGTCGGTAATCAGCTTTTATTGAACGAAAGGTGTTCGGCGAGCCCCACCCGTCAGCCCTGCCCGTCCCACCCGTCAGCCCCGCCCGGTGGTCTCATCCCGCCACGTACGGCACTTGCACCGCGGTGAGGTCTTCGGTCGCGCCGGACAGCAGACCGCGTCCGGGGTGCATCCGTCCGCCGACGGCGCTGCGCGGCAGGCGGATGGTCAGGATCTCGCCGTCGACGACCGTGCGGGGTGACAGCAGCAGGCCCTGGCGGCCCCGCCGGGCCTCGTGGAGCCATCCGGACAGGCCGGTGACGAGGTTGGCCGTGTCCCCCGCCACCAGGATTCCCCAGGCTTTGTCCCTGGCCTGGCGGATCAGTGCTTGCAGGGCCGGGGCGAGTTGTCCTTCCCGGAGGCTCTCGGCGTCGTCGATGACCACCAGGCAGCCGCGGGGCAGGGTCCGCAGCCGTCCCACGAAGGAGTCCACGGTCTCGTCGGTGCCGATCACCGTTTCCTGTCCCGCGGCCCGCAGGTGATCGGCCAGGGGTCCGCCCCTCGGGCACAGGCCCAGGACGCGTGATCCTCGGGCCAGGGCCGCTTGGGCTGCGAACCGCAGGACGGCGGATCGGCCCGATCGGGGCGGGCCGGCGATCATCGCGACGGGGGAGATCGACAGGTCCAGTCCGAGCAGTTCCAGGGCGTCGCCGCCGATGCCGAGCGGGGTCCACAAGGGGTTGGCGGCGGCGGGGGGCCGGCCTTCGAGGAGTTCGGCCAGGACGCCGTCGGCGGGGATCCGGGCGGGCAGGAGGCCGAAGCTCAGGGGGGCCCGGTCGGCGGGCAGGTCGGCGTCGCGGGCGGCGACGCGTTCGGCGACGCGGCGGACGGCCTGGGCCTGTCCGGCGCCGCTGATGTCCTCGTCGAGGACGGCGACCTGCATGTGGACGGCGTTCTCCCCCCACAGTCCCCGTCCGTCGGGCAGGGTGTCGGGCACCTGCCGGGCGGGGATGTTCGCGAGGGTGAAGTCGTTGCGGTCCGGCAGGCGCAGCAGCAGTTTGTTCTCGACCAGGGTCCCCATCCGTCCGGACACCAGGGTGCGGTCGCCGCTGATCAGTACGTGCAGGCCCACGGAGGTGCCCTCGCGCAGCAGGCGCATCACTTCTTCCAGGAGCCTGCCGGCGTCCAGTTCTCCCAGGGTGTTACTGAAGCCCTCCCAACGGTCCAGGACGAGCAGGGCGTAGGGGAGGCGGTCCGCGGGCGCTGCGGCGGCCCGCTGTTCGGCGAGGTCGGCGTGTCCGCCCTCGGCGAGGATCTCCTGGCGGCGGCTGACTTCCTCGCCGAGGCGGCGGATCAGGCGGTCGGCCCGGTCGGTCTGGGTCCTGGACACGACGGCGCCGGTGTGGGGCAGGCAGTCCAGGGCCAGCAGGGCGCCGTTGCCGCAGTCCAGACCGTAGACGTGCAGGTCGGCGGCTGGCACTGCTTCGGAGAGCGCGGTGACGAGGGTGCGCAGGGCCGTCGAGCGTCCGCTGCGGGGGCCGCCGACGACGTAGAGGTGGCCGCTGCGGCCGAGCGTGAAGAGGCGGGGGGTCTGGGCCTGGCTGTCGGGCAGGTCCTGCAGCCCCCAGGGCACCGGGGCCGGTTCGCTGCCGGAGGGTTCGCCGGGGTTCGCGCGGTCGTGCCGGTCGTGCAGGTCTTGCAGGTCTTGCCGGTCGTGCAGGTCGGCGAGGGTCACGAGATCCGGTAGAGGAGGGAGCCAGGGGCTGGGCTGGGGCGCGACGTCCGCCGCGCGGTCGGCTCCGCGGACGGCGGTGACGAGGTCGGACAGGTCGGTGTCGCCCTCGTCGGTGGTGGGGCCGGCGGCCTTGCGGCGTCGGGGGGCGGGCAGGCCGGCGCGGTTCCAGGGGACGGGCCAGGCCAGGGGTTGTTCGTGGGTGGGGCCGGCCGGTCCCCGGCGGCGTCCGCCGACGCGTCCGGTTTGGAAGGGCATGAGGGTGGAGTGGCCGGTGCGGGCGTAGCCGCGACCGGGGGTCGTGCGGGAGATCCGGCCGGCTTCGACGGAGTCGATGACGTCGCGGCTCTCGGCGTCGTCGGTGACGCGCAGGGCGATGCGCAGGTTGGTGTTGGCCCGGATCTCGGGGGAGACCACGCCGCTGGGGCGTTGGGTGGCCAGGACCAGGTGGATTCCCAGGGAGCGTCCCCGTTGGGCGATCCCGACCAGGCCGGTGACGAAGTCGGGCAGTTCCGAGACGAGGCCGGCGAATTCGTCGATCACCAGGACGAGGCGGGGCAGGGTGGGCAGGGTCGGGTCCTTGCTGCGCAGGGCCCAGTAGTCCTCGAGGTCCTTGGCGCCGCCGAGGGCCAGGACGTGTTCGCGGCGGCGCAGTTCTGCGCCGAGGCAGACCAGGGCGCGGGTGACCAGGTGGTTGTCGAGGTCGGTGACCATGCCGACGGTGTGGGGCAGGCGGGCGCAGTCCTTGAAGGCCGATCCGCCTTTGTAGTCCACGAGGACGAAGGTGAGTTCGTCGGGGCGGTTGGCGACGGCGAGGCTCGCCACGAGGGTCTGCAGGAGTTCTGATTTGCCGGAGCCGGTGGTGCCGGCGACGAGGGCGTGGGGGCCGTCGCGTCGCAGGTCCAGGCGGAAGGGCCCGTCGAAGCCGACGCCGATGACGACGTCGGTGGTTCCGCCGGCGCCCCAGTGGCGCAGGATCCCCTCTGGCGTGACCGGGTCGAGGTCGAGGCCTTCCAGCAGGCGCGCGGCGTCGGGCAGTCCGCTGTCCTCGCCGCGGGGGCTGATGTCGCGCAGGGGGGCGAGGCTGCGGGCGACGCGTTCCGCCCAGGGCCCGTCGACCTGGTCGGCCCGGATGTCCTCGACGGTGCCCGCGAGGGTCTGGCGCAGGGTGAGCAGGTCGTTCTCGCAGAGCACGACGCCCTGGCATTCCTCGGGCAGCTGGTGGACGTCGTCCTCGCGGCACAGCACGTGGACCCCGACGGCTGGCCCCTCCCGCAGGAGGGCGACGACGCCGGGCAGGGCTCGCAGTTTGCGGGCGCCGTCGAGCACGACGACGACGTCGGGCGTGAAGGTCTGGCGGGCTCCGGGGCCGCTGCCGGCGGCTTCGCGGCGCTCGGCGATGATCCCGGCGAGTTCTGCGAGTCGACGGCCCACGGATTCCTGGTCGAGGCCGACGGCGGCCGGGATGGTCTCGTCGTCGGGGCGCACGTGGGGCAGCCAGCGGATCCAGGACCAGCTCTCGCTGCCGGCGGCCTGGGTGATCAGGAACAGGCGAACCTGGCGGGGGCTGTGCAGGGCTGCGATCTGGGCGACGAGCCACCGGGTGAGGTCCTCGGCGGTCCCGGGGTCGCCCGCGACGCCGACGACCCCGAGGCGCCGCAGGTCCAGGGTGACGGGGACGGCGTCGACGCTGCGGGGGCGGGCGGGGTCGAGTTCGCCGGGGGGCGGGGGTTCGTGTTCGCGACCGGCGAGGGGGGCGTCGACCTTGAGCCGGGCGGGGCGATCGGCCAGGCCGAGGCGCAGGACGAGGTGGTCGGGGTGTTCCGGGCGGCGTTCCCAGAGCCTGTGGTCGGGGCCGAGCACGGTGAGCAGCAGGGCTGCGGGGTCGGCGAACTCGGTGCGGCGCAGGCGTCGTTCCTCGTCGAGCCCTGCGGTGATGCGTTCCTCGGCGCGCACGGAGTCCTCGACCCATTCCGCGAGGCGCCGGCGGTACTCGCGGCCTCCGCTGCGCCGGTCGTTGACGACGTTGGCCACGGCCATGACGGGAGACATGATCCCGAACAGGAGGAAGCGGGGACTGAAGATCACGGCCATGGGGATCGCGACGAGCAGGGGGGCGACGACCATGAGCCAGGGGAAGGCCCGGCGGGAGGGTTCCAGCGGCCGGGAGGGCAGTTTCACGGTGGTGATCTGCCGTTCGGGCGGCAGGAGCCGCGGGGGGCGGTTGAAGTCCAGTCCGGGGTGGTCCTCGGCGGGGGCGATGTCGGCGTCGGGGGGTCGGACGGCCTGCCGGCACAGGACGGTGCCGCCGACGGTGAGGTGGGCGCCCTCGGGCAGGGGGACGGTGCGTTCGTCGAGGTCGGCGGGGTCGACGGGGTCGGTGGGGGCCGCGTTGACGTCGCGGGCGGCTTGCAGGGTGCGCTCGAGTTCCCGCCGTCTGCGGCTGCGCAGGCCGGGCCGGCGCAGCCGGGCCGCGAGGGCGCGGCGGCGGGACCGGCGGGGGTCCCTCGCGCAGTCCGCGTCGTCGTTCTCGCCCGTGACCACGGGCCGGCCGTCGAGGACTGCGGGCAGGCCGGCGGCGAGGGTGACGGTGACGGCCCCGTCGGGGCGGACGTCCACCCGCACGCCCCGGGCCGGGACCCGCACGTCGGGCAGGGACAGTCCGGGGGCACCGCATCCGACCCAGGTGCTGCCCAGGGACACGCGGTGCACGCGGCCGGCGCCGGGCCCGCCCACGACGCGCAGTTCTGTGACGCCGCCGGGCAGGCCCGGTGGTGGGCCGACGGGATCGTGGACGGCGACAACGCTGCCGGGGCGCAGGCCGGCCTCGCGCAGGGTCCGGTCCGGGTCGACGCTCACGCCGTCCACCCAGATCGGCAGGTGGGGCAGGAAGGTGGGGTGGATGTGCTCCCCGAGGGCCGCGACCAGTTGGGGCAGGACCTCGGACAGGGGCCCCCGGGGGTCCGCGTCCAGCAGGACGTCGACGTCCCGACGTCGACCTCGCCCGTCCCGCACCGTCACACTGAACCGCATACCGCTCCTCACCGATCGACCCCGCCGTGTCGTTTCGAACGGTTCGTGAGACTAGTGCCGTGGCTCCGGGCCCTCGGCGGCGGCGTCCCGATCAAGGTCCGGACCGTCCCGATCAAGGTCCGGACCCCGCTCTCCGGGTCGGACCGGCGACATTGCTCTCCGGGTCGGACCGGCGACACCGTTCTCCGGGTCGGACCGGTGCGGTGGGGCGTCGGTGTTCCTCGGACCGTTCGAGGTCGGGGCGCACGGGCCCCCGGAACCGTTCCCGACAGCGCCCGGGCCCCCTGACGCCGACGGTTCCGGGAACAGGGTAGTTCTCCCCCGGCCACGGACGTCCCCGGACTCACCCCCCGGGCAGCCTCTCCCCTGGCCGGCTCACCCCGGGCCGGACCGGTGCCGGCACACCCCCCGGGGCCGGCACACCCCGGCCCGGGCAGTTCACAGCTGGATGTCGGCCGCGAAATCGGCGTCGGTGGCCGAGAGGTCGACGGAGGACTTCTCGACGTTGTTCGCGACCAGGGCGGACCCGTCGGACATCGACCGCAGTGCGACTTCCCAGGACAGCAGGAAGCCCGCGGCCCCGTGGGCGAGTCTGCCGGAGAACTGTCCGGCGCCCTCGATCAGATCGTCGTGCGAGCGGCCCAGGGGCTCCGTGGAGTTGTCCAGGGCGTTGGCCAGGTCGCCCAGTTGTCGCTTCAGGTCAGCGAGTGTGCTGAAATCTACGTGGATCGGGTCTGTCGCCACCGTTCTACCCC
>JAUPKJ010000194.1 GCA_030837505.1 Actinomycetota bacterium | reverse complement strand
ATGACGACCCCTCTCGACGCTCTGGACTTCCCTACTCTATCCGGACGCTCCGACAAACTTCGACAGCTCCGCCACGCCTCGTGGGGCAGGCGAGGCCCCGCCGGCGGGGGTCTGCGGGGCGGAACGGTCCAGGGATCGGTCGACCAGGAAGAAACGAGACGACCTGCTGTGCGGGCCAGAGGAAAGACCACGCAACCTCACCTTCGAACAACGCCGGGCCCCTGCCCCGTTCAAGGGAAGGCGAAACAGCTGCTGGACGTGACAATCACCACACTGGTGCGATACCTGTTCGGTTTGCCCCCCTGAGGTGGGGATGCTAATTTCGCTTGCGTCAGAAATTCGTGGACCGGAACGGTATCGACTCCTCGGGGGATCCGCTCGTGAGGGGAACGGGGAAATGCCCGGGCGGACGGGCAGTATGGGATCGCGCGGGTGTTGTGGGGAACCAGTCATATCATGATGATGACTCAGGAACGAAGTATTTCCCCTGCGCGGAGTCTGCGATTAATTACCGGGGCAATGATCTCACAGGTGAGTATCATTTCACGACGGCCGAGATCAATAGGTAGGACGACGTGAAGCTTCAGTTGGATGCGGACACCGTGTGCGTCCGATTCTGATGTGCGGTGTCGTGCCGACCCGGAACGCTGACCGACATTTTATCGGTGTAGTCGTTGTCCGGTCCGTGCGAAGATCTTTTGTGATCCGGGTGGCCTGGGACCGTGGTGCTCGTGGCCGACCGTTGCTGGTTCGCGCCCTGCCGCCGAACACCTGAAAGGACGATGATGATCGGGAAATGTCGGGGTGCGCGGCCATGAGCCAGTCCTTGTGCCTGGAGGGCATCACTTTCTCCTATGGCCGCCGCTCCGCCCGGGTGGTCGACGGTCTGACCTGGCTGGTTCCTCCCGGGCGGACGGTCCTGCTCGGACCGAACGGTGCCGGTAAGAGCACCATCCTGTCGCTCGCGGCCGACTCCCTGCAGCCCGCAGCGGGTAGCCGACGTCTGGGGAACCTCGATCCGAGCACCCGGCGAGGCCGGCAGGAGTACCGCAGGCGGGTGGGGTGGATGCCTCAGACGATCTCTGCGATGTCCGGATTCACAGTGCGCGAACAAGTCGCTTACCACGGGTGGCTCAAGGGAATGTCCAGGCGGGAGGCCTGGAGGACCGCCGTGCCGGCTCTCCGGGCCGTAGGTCTGGAGGAGCTGCAGGACCGCTCGGCCGCGAAGCTGTCCGGCGGGCAGCTTCGTCGGGTCGGTCTGGCCCAGGCCTTTGTCCACCGTCCGCAGATCGTGCTGCTCGACGAGCCGACCGTTGGCCTCGACCCGATGCAGCGTGCGAGGTTCCGGGAGATCCTGCGCGGAGTCGGCCAGGAGTGCTCGATCGTCGTCTCCACGCACCAGATCGACGATCTGGGTGACCTTTTCCACCAGGTGGCAGTCGTGGACAGGGGCAGGATCATTCTCCAGGACACGACCGAGGGCTTCCTGTCCCTGGGCGGGGCCGTTCCTGGAGCGAACGCTGCGGAAGTCGCCTATGCCACGGCGCTCCCCCGGAGAGAAATGTGAGACCTTTCCAGGCCTTTCGTTTCACGACGGGCCTGGTTCTCCTGCCGTTCCTCCTCGTGGTGGTCCGGCTCTTCTCGGGTGTTCTGGAGAACGTCTCCCCCGAGTACGACCAGTCCGTGAGCGGGAAGGCCTCGTCCGCAGTGATCCCGGTGGCACCGATGCTCGCAGCAGCGTGCGCCTGGACCGGGTGGCGGGTTCACCGGACCCGTCGGCAGTTCATGAACTCGGTGCGTTCCGGGTTCGTCGTGGCCGTGGACGGACTGTGGCCGTTATTGTTCGTAGGGGCAGGCGCCGTTCTCTTCTCGTACGGCCTGGAGTTCTTCTACTCCGGTCTTCCTTTCCACCCGGACCCCGGAATCCTGGCCGTCAGCCTGTTGCTGGTGTTCGCCGTCTACTGTGCCTCCTACTCGTTGGGTACCAAGCTCACACCGCTCATCTCTGCGCCACTCGCGCTCAGTCTGACCTACGCCTGGCTGGTCGTTCCGTCGACGTTGGACACGCTCTGGGTCCGCCACATGAACGGAGTCCTTGACGATTGTTGTTTAGAGCGACCGGCAAGAGGTGGCTTCGGCTCGCGACGACCGGGGGGCGTCCGGCAGCGTTGTCGTCGGCCGACGCCCAAACCAGGGCGCCGACCTCCTGCCGCCTTGCCGGACACCCCCCGGACCGCCGCTCCCTGATCGAAGCCACCTCCTGCCGGTCGCTCTCGGTCGAGAGCGTTGTGGCGCCCGACGTCCTGGCCGCCGCCACCGCTCTGTACACCGCTCTGCTGATCGCGGGATCACTGCTGTTCTTCCTTCCGTCACGTTCCTCGCATCGCCGTTTCTTGGGAGGTGCCGCAGCGCTTCTCCTCATCGGGGGGGCCGCGGTATCGGCGGACTTCGTCCGAGGTCGGGGGTACTCCCTCGCGCAAGAACGGACAGAAGGCCTGCTGTGCCGTCGCGGACAGATCGAGGTCTGCGTGTGGAAGGAACACTCCCGGGAACTCCCACGAATCTCGGCGGTCGCGGACGATTTCGCCGCCCATCTGCGGAAACTCGGGATCCAGCCGAAGGGACAGCTCACGCAGGCCTCCGATTCATCGGACCCTGACATCGGCCATTTCGGTTTCAGATCAGATCCCACGGACCTTCGGATCCGGTCCGCCCTGGCCGGGGCGCTCGCGCCTTCCCTCAGCGAGAAGTGCCGAGAAAAAATGGTACAGAAGCAGGGGCAGAAGACCATGCGACTTGTCGCGAACCATGCCGTGATGCAAGCGTGGATCCTGCACGTTCTGGGAGTTTCCCGGAGCGAACCCATGGATACTCAGACCCGTACCGCCCTGCACACCGTCCTGACGGAGAGCAAGGAGTCACAAGCACAGTGGTTCAGAACCACGGCCTCGACGACCCGGTCCTGCCGGCTGTAGGACTGAGAAGGAACGGGAAAAGCCACCGTCCGGTTCCTGGGCCGCGCCCTGGGAACGGTCTTGCCCCCGATGTACGTGATGCTGGCCGTTGCCTTGGGGGACGGACGCCACCCCCGTCCCTGGACGTGGTTCCTGGTCCAACACCTCGGGCCGGAAGACCTCGCGGCAGCGCTCTGCCTGCTCATCGGCGGAGTCTGGTGCTGGTCCTCGGCAGACCGATACACCCTGCACGCACCAGGACTGTCCAGGACAACCTGAACAGCACCATCTGGCCATGGGGTGTCTCCCGGTCGCCGCGGGCCGAAGCCCCCTCTTGCCGGCCGCTCTAGGCATAGTGCTTCTTTCGATCATCCGTCACCGATGTGATTTTTCGCACGTCACGACCACTTGACGCGAAAGCTGTGACCATGGTGCCTTCCGGCGGGTCTGCTCGGGCGGGGACCCACGGGGTTCCGAGCGGGAGGACTCGGGACAGCGGCGGACGAGGACCCGCGGAGCAGAGTCCTCCCCGATCGCCTCGGGTCGCAGATCAGGGCGTTTGCCGCAGGACACGCACGAGCGCCGTCAATGGGATGACGAGTCGTGGTGCAACTCGTGAAAGTGTGCTCGCCGGAGGACGGAGCCGTGAGAACCTACGGCGAGATGACAGCGCCTGTCCTCGGGAGAGGGAACGCACGGACGACGACGTCCCGTGTGTCAGAGCGTCTTGTGATGAACACTGTCTCGTTCGGAACGCAGCGAGGTGGTGGTGGCCGACCACGGCGACCGCCCGAGACCAGCGAGAGTTCCGGCGAGGTGGCCGCCGACCGGTGAGGCGAGGACCGGGACGCGGCAGGTCCGCCCGGCGCGGGAGGGATGCCCCGCGCGGACGGGCAGGCGGTGCTCTCCCGGGTCACCGGGAGAGCACCGCCCTCGGATCTGCACGTCAGGAGCGCCGAACGGATTCGGCGAGCCGATCAGGACGGAGGAGTTCCGTAGATCAGCTTGCCCTGGTAGTAGACCGTGATCTTCGGTGAATCGGTCAGGGACGTGGCCGCGGCCCGGAACGAGTAGTCATTGCTCTGCGACATGGTCCCGTGGTCCGACCGGTGCAGACGGCTCTGGATCGGCCCGGTGGTCCCGCCCACCTTGAGGGTCCCGGCCGCGCTGGTGAAGCCCAGTTCCAGATAGCGGTCGGCGTTCGTCACCGCAGGACTGACCTCGTGGATCGTCCCGACGACGTTCTTGCACCCGATCGGGGTGTAATCGCACGCGTAGGTGAACGACGAGCCCTCGTCGCCCGTGAACCAGTACCGCAGGGTGAAGTCCGACAGTGCGGCCTTGGCACCGGTGTTCGTCAGTTGGATCTTGTTGGTGATCTGGTTGGTCGTGGCGTCGGTGTTGGTGACCTGGTACTGCGCGGTCGCCGTCACTTCGTCGCCGCCCGGGTCCCCTCCCGTTCCGCACGTCAGGTCGGTCGTCAGCGAGGGCTCCTCGCCGAAGACCTTCTCGCCGTCGATGTACACCGGGACGTGGGGGTCGGGCGTGGACTCGTACTTGCCGTCCTTCAGACCCGTGAAACTCGGCGAGGGCGCGGAATCCCAGTAGAACTTGAAGTCGTCGGAGATCCCCGAGTTCACCCCGAACTGGAAGGCCCGGGTGCCCGAGACGGGGTTACCGGTCCAGTCGATGGGCACGTAGTAGAGGCAGCTCTTCTCCCCGCCCCAACGGACCGGCTTGCCCAGGTTGGTCTCCACGCCGTCAAAACTCTTGCCAGCGTCGTAGTAGACGGGGGTACTGACGTCCTCGATCCCCTGGCCGTGCTCCACGAGCGGCTTGATGCTGAAGAAGTACCGCAGGCTCATCTGGTCCTGGAAGTGCGGCGGGTGGGTCGCCAGGTTGTGCACGTTCAGCGTGACCTGCGTGCCCTGGTTGCTGGCCTGGTTCAGTTTGGCCGTCGAGTAGTACGGCTGCTCCTCCGCCTCCGGCGGAGGCGTGAAGTCCGTCATCTTCTGGTTCTGGCCGTAGTACTGGTACAGGCCGGCCAAGGCCCCCGGAAGGGCCGCGTTGTAGTCGATGGCGACCTCGTTGAGCACGTAGTCGGTCGTGATGTCCGAGTGCTCGTCGTCATTGTTCGGTCCGCCGACCAGGGCACCCCACAGGATGTGGCGGTGTGTGGGGGGTTCGTCCTGGTTGTTGGTCAACGACCCGTGCGCCGCGGCATGGTGCGGGTGCTGCGCCGAGGTGGCCTTGCCGCCGACCTGGCTGCCGACGCCCGGGGTCGTGCTGCCGAACCCGACGATGTACGACCGGTTCAGCGGATTGTCACCCATGAGGTAGTTCATCTGCCCCATGGCCCAGTCGCTGAACTTCACGCTCTTGGGGTCGTCGGGGAAATTCTTACGATATGACAGGGCCTCCAGCTGGGCCGCACTGTTGTAGCGCGCCGAACCCCATGTCGTCAGCCAAGCCAGGCCGCCGGGGGTGTTGCTGAGGTGATTGGTGTCGTTGTTCGCGTCGTGCGGGACATGCGACCAGTACTCGACGTGCCACTTGTTGAAGTAATGGACGGCGTCCTTGACGGGCTGCGCAACCTTGTCGTTGGCCTGGACCTTCGGGTCGATGAGGCTGAAGACCCCGCCCCATTTGGTGTCCCAGGACATGACCCAGATGTTCTGCCAGGTCTCGTTCGTGCTCTTGACGATCTTCTTGAGCCACCCGGTGTACTTGCCCGAGGAATCGGCGCTGACGATGTCGT
>JAUPKJ010000193.1 GCA_030837505.1 Actinomycetota bacterium | reverse complement strand
GGCGGCCCGGGGGGAGCCTGCGCGGCGCGTGGCGGCCCGGCGGCCCGTACCGCGGCGGGCGCGGGTGGCCTGGTCCGGCGCCGGGTCGGACTCCTGTTCGCCGGCCGGTTCCTGTGCCGGTTCGGTCGCCGTTCCGGCCACCGGCGCGGGTTCGGCTGGCGGTGCGGGTTCTGCCACAGGTGCCGGTTCGGTCGGCGGTGCCGGTTCGGGCGCGGAGCCCTCGGGGGCGGTGGCGTCCGCAGAGGTCGAACGGCGGGTCGCCCGTTTGCGCGCGGAGGTCCGGCGACCGGCGCGTTCCGTCGGTTCCGTCGGTTCCGTCCCGTTCTCGGAGGCGGTCGGCGGGGCGGGGTCCTTCTCCGCCCCGGTTGTTCCGGTCGCAGGGGTCTCGTCGGCAGAAGCGGGGACGCCGCTCGTACCGGACGTGGTCGCCGGTGTCACCGGCGCCGGCGGTCCGGCGGGACGGCTGGCAGCCCGGCGCCGGGGGCGCTTGGCGGGCACCTCCGCGGCTGCGGGCTCATTGCCCGCGCCGCTGGTGGTGTCCCCTGGCTGTCGTTCTTCACGTCGTGGTGTGGGCTCTTCCTCGAGCATCACGGGGTTCATTTCTCCCGTCGGCCCCGGGTACCGGTCACACCCGTTCCGGCACCGCGCGAGGCTTGTCGTCACGTCGTCGGCCCGGACCCGGGCCGACGGAAGCCATGGCTTGTACACCGTGGCGTCGCGCTCCGGGTGTCTGAAGACGGGCGCGGCACGCGTCAGGTGCCGTCGACGTCCTGATCGGTGGTCAGTGGATCGGCCACCACACCACTCATCCTGTCGAGCGGCCCCTGCGCCAGCCGCGTCACCTTCGCTGGTGACGGCGGCGCGAGCCGAGCCTGCGACCGGAGAGCCGTGAGGACGTCGTCGGGCCGAACGGCTGGTGTGGTGTGCCGGACGACCAGATGAAGTATCGCACAAGAACCCACCGCACCTTGAGCGACACAATCAATGATCTTCGCCGCCGGTCCTGCGACGTCGGCATCGGTCGTGGGGCGATTCCCCTGTGCGACCTGCGTCGTTCCCACGAACGCCCCCTCGGCGCCGCCCGGATCCGTCCAAGCCCGGACGACGGCCCCGCGCGCGTCGAAGGTCCGGATCCCCGCGCGCGTCCGGCGCTGGACCTCGACCCTGTCGGAGGCGAGGAAGCCGACGAGGGCGTCCTGGACGTCGCTGGAGCGCAGCCCGGGCAGTTCGATCCGCCACCACGACGCCTCCAGCCGGTCCATGAGGGCCGGGGGGTGCGCGGGGGCGACGTCGATCACGTCCAGGCCGTCGGGCAGCGCCCCGTCGAGGCCGTCGCGCAGAACGGTCGGCTCCGTGACCCGGGTCAGACCGATCTCCAGGTACTCGGCCTCGCTGGAAGCCCCGGTGGGGACGGCGTTGGCGTAGGAGATCCGGGGGTGGGGGTTGAACCCCGCCGACCGGGCCACGGGGATTCCGGCCCGGCGCACCGCCCGTTCCAGAGCACGCTGGATGTCCCGGTGGCTCGTGAAACGCAACCGTCCACGTTTGGCGTAGCGAACGCGCAACCGTTGCACGGTGGGCTCCGGAGGGGGACCGGAAGGGGTTCGGGCCAGGGGATCCTCCGGATCGGACGGGGCCGTCCTGTCGGGGAGGACGGCCGGCGGGCTCACTGCGGGCCGGACCGGCGCGCGGCCGGACCGGCCACAGGGTATCCGCAGGCTCAGGGAACCCGTGTCACCGGCCGGGCCTGGACAACGAGGTTGTCCCGGTAGCGGTGTTGCGAACGGTCGAAGGGACCCCCGCAGGTGAGCAGCACGAGCCGGTGCGGCCCGGCCTGCCCGAGGACGTCGGGCTGTCCCAGCAGCTCCGACTGCCGGACCAGCCGTGTCGACACCACCTGGTAACCCAGTTCCTGTCCCCCGCCCCCGACAGTGATCACTTGGCCGGGCCGCAGGCTGCCCAGCTCGGACAGCGCCCCGAGCCCGTAGCGGCGCGAGTCCACGTGCCCGGCCAGGACGAGGCTTCCCGTGGACTCCCCCGCCAGGGCCCCACCGCGCCACCACCCCACCTGGCGGGGGTCCTCGGGAATCTCCAGGGAGGCGTCGGAGGCCCGGACGCCGACGGCGTGCACGGGGGCCCGCGTCCCGTCCGGGAGGACGAGGTTCTCCGGGCGGAAGGGCACGACGTGTCCCGACGCCTCCTGGCCTTCTCTGGCCTGAGGCACCGCCGTGTTCGCATCGCCTGTTCCGGCGTCTGTTCCGGCGCCTGCTCCCGGGGGATCGCCGAGGACGAGCAGGGACGGTGGCCAGGATCTCGTCGAGGAGCGGCCCGGAGGCACGCTGCGGTTCGGATCGTCGATGGCCGGTGTCCGAGGAACGGCTGCGAGGCGCTGTCCGGTGACCAGCAGAGGCGCTGCTGCGCCGGCACCCCAGACCGCCGCCAGGAGCCCCGCGCACACGAGGGCCACAGCCGTGAGCCGCTCGCAGGTCCGCGCCCTGCCGGAGGGGACGCGTGCGCCGCGAGCTGCGCCGCGGGGACCGGAACAGTTGTCGTTCATGTCCGGTCCCGTAGCCAGGCGATGGCTGCGGTCCCACAGCGCCCCCCGACCAGGGCCCAGGCGAACAACAGTGCGGCCACGGCCAACGAGAGCGACAGCGTCGAGTTGTCGGTGCCGCCCAGCCGGACGGCGTCGACGGCGGCCTGGCCGCCGTCCCCGGTGCTGACCTTCTCCGGGACGGCGGCCAGACCCCGGGGCAGCGGCAGCTCCTGCACCACGGCGTCGACGGTGCGGGCCGCCGGATCGCCGACGGCGAACAGGCGGGTCAGGGTTCCGGCTTTCAAGTCGATCCGAACAGGGTCCAGGACCGGCTGTCCCGTGCCCACGGTGGGCATGATGTCCACCGTGTACGTGCGGGCCGGGAGGACCAGGGACAGCGACTCGCCGTTGACGACGTTCCTGAACACGGGTTTGCCGTTGACGCGGATGTCAGAGGGCGGCGCGACCGCCAGATGCGACACCACGAGTCTGGCTTTGCCCTCCCCCACGGCGGAGCGGTCGTTGGCGAACACGGTGACCGCCGGGGCCCTGGTCGAGTCGGACCGGCGGTGGGCGACGACGTCTATGCTGTCGCCGGCCGGCACCGTGAACCGGGCCGCCGTGATGGTCTCCGTAGCGTCCCGCAAGGTCAGCACGTGACTGCCCGGGGCCAACGACAGCGGGCCGACGATCTTCCGGGAACTCGCGGCGACGGCCACCGTGCGGTCGTCGACCAGGACATCGGCCTTCGCCCCCATGACCCCGTGCACGACGTAGACCTCACCCGGCTCGCCCCGTGAGGCCCCGGCGCCCGGGGCCCCCAGGGCCACTGCGCCCGGGGCGAGGGCTGCCACGCCCGAGAAAAGGAAGACGGTGGGGACGACCGTGAGTAACCACCGCGTCCATGTGCGCCTCATCATTCCTCCGGTTCCCGCGCATCTGGACGACGCAGCCCCCGCTCTGCGTGACGACACTTTAGGGGCCGGAGGCTCCTCGTGAGGGCCGGACGGGCAATCTGTGACCATCGCCCGCAACGCGACCGCCGGTTTCCCGTCGAATCCGAGGAGGAGGACCGCCGACTGGTTACCCTGGTTCACGCAGGCGGGGATCGCCGACCGACGGGGGTCGGCCGTGAGGCCTGCGCAGGAGGACACGCATGGCCGAGCGCCGCCGCGCCGTGGCGCCGGACACCGGACACGGCAAGGCCACGACCCCGGACCGAGCCGCCCGCCAGGAGGGCACAGCCCCGGGCGAGGCCGGGCCGTCTGTTCCCGAAGGGTCTGTTCCCGAAGGTTCTGCTCCCGAGAGTTCTGTTCCCGAGAGTTCTGTTCCCTGGCTCGGTTCGGACAAGGAAGCGGGCACCAGGGAGTTGAGGGAGGCCCTGGAGTCCCTCCGGGTGCTGTTGGAGTCCCGGCCCGAGGCCCCCCGCCCGGCTCACCGTGGGCCCCGGAGTTCCCTCGGACCTCGCTGGACAACGGTGGGAGTCGTGGCGTTGGTGGGGCTCGGCCTGGCGCTGGTGCTGCCCGGGGCGGGGGACGACGGCTCCCTCGGGGCCCCGCCCGTGCCCCGGTCCTCCTCCCCGGATCCCCGGCGCGACGACCTGCCGCAGGCCCCGTCGCCGTCCCCCCTGCGCTGGCCGGGCGGACCGGTGTCCGTGCCCCCGGGGATCCCGCAGGACGGACCCGGGGTCGATGCCCCCGGCACCGACCTGACGATCGCCTTCGACACGGACGGGCAACACCTGGATGTGTTCGAGCGGGTCTCCTTCCCCGATCCCCGGACCGATGTGCGACTGCGGCTGCCGTCGTTGAGCGCGGTGTGGGGGCCGAGGACCGCGGTCCCCACACCCACCGTGCAGGACCTGCAAGTGGAGATCGACGGTCGCCCGGTCCTGGCCGAGCGGGCCCGGGACGGCGCATGGGTGGCTCGCGCCGGAAGGAACGGCGCGACCGGGGTCGTGCTCCGCTACCGGGTGGACAGGTCGGTGCTGAGGTTGCCGGGGTCGCCCTCCGGTCGGGTTCTCGCAGTGGTCCCCTCCCTGACCGGCCAGGAAAACCTCCGGGACGGCCTGCCGGTCACGGTGAGGATCAGCGATCGGCGGGTCGTCGGTCTGAGTTGTCTGCCGGGAGCAGGAGATGGCACGGACGCCGCAGCGACCATGTGCGCCGCCCCCGCCGGGTCGGCCTGGACTGCGCAGTTGCCGCTCGGCGGGGCAGCTCTGGCCCTGGTCCAGGCCAACCTGCCCGGCTGAGAAACCCTGGGGGAAGGGTCCTCTGGGCTGGGCTCGGGGCTGGTGCTGGGCTCGGGGCTGGGGTTCGGGATCAGTGCCGGGGCTCGGGATCAGTGCCGGGGCTCGGGATCAGTGGCAGGTGGTGGTGCCGGAGTCGGTGAAGGTGGAACCTGCCACGGGGACGAACTGCCAATCGTAGGAGTCCTCGTTCAGGGTCAGTTTCAGGACGCCGAAGGCCGTGCTGTTGCGGATCTCGCTGTTGGGCCGGATCGTTCCGAAACCGTAGTGGCTCGCCCCGCCCGTTCCGATCACGAACTGACGGATCCCGCGATCGTCGTCGCGTTTTCCGGTGGGATTCTGGGGTGCGAACCTCTCGTAGTTGTGGTTGTGCCCGCTCATGACGATCTCGGCCTCGTTGTCGTACAAAGCCTGGAACAGCGGTCGGACCGTGGTCGTGGGCGAGTGCGAGGCCCCGGAGGTGAACAGCGGGTGGTGCCAGTAGGCGACGGTGCATTTCTTCTCGCTCGCGGCCAGGTCTGCGCGCAGCCAGCTCTCCTGGGGCGATCCGACCCCGCAGCCGCCGGTTTCCGTGCAGTTGGAGTCCAGCGCGACGACATGCCAGCCGCCCAGGTCGTACGAGTAGTAGTTGGCCGTTCTCCCGAGGAGGTCCTGGCCGAGGGTCCCGTAGTAGCCGACGTACCCGGAGGCCCGGGAGGTCATGTAGTCGTGGTTCCCCGGCACCGGTTGGATCCTGTTCCTGTGGCGGCCCCAGGTGGGGTCGAAGCAGTTGGTGTACTCGGTGCTCCTGCCGCTGACCTGGACGTTGTCTCCCGCGGTGAAGACCGTCCCCTCGATCGAGTCGAGCAGTTTCGCTGTGGCCTCGTCCCCGTTGTTGCTGCACAGGGAGATGTCCCCCGCTCCGACCAGCACCGCCCCGTCCGAGGACGCGTGCGCAGACCAGGAGACGGGAAAGGCCACTCCCGTCAAGGCCGTGGCGAACGCGCCGAGGAGCAGTCCTGTGGCCCGTGTGCGGTTTCGCATCGTGTCCCTCTTTCTCCCGTTGGTCGTGCGTGAGGGTCTCGCACGCCACGGACGGTAAGAGATCGGCGCATACGGGTGGACAAAAGGAAATGTCCGGAAAGCAAACTGACGAATATTCGGGATCAGTACATCGCGCGTGAACCTTCCGTTCATTGCAACACGATGCGGAACAGAGGTTTCGAAGATAATTCCGAGATGCCCGACGGGAACGGCTTTCGAAATGTCCGGGCACCCTGTCGATCAGTACCGGGTGATCCCCAGTGACGGGTTGTTCCGTCGCAGACGCCGGTCGAACGCCTGGTTGAGCTCGGGAAGGTCTGCCAGCAGGTGGGCGTGGTCGGGCCAGGCGGACAGAGTTCGTTCGATCGCGTCGAGGGCCGTGTCCCTCAGACCGGCCCCGGTCAGGCGCAGCCGCCGTTCCAGCTGGTCGAAGGAGGCGAGGGTGACGCTCTCCATACGACGGGAACCGCAGAACTTCAGGCCCAGGTCTTCGGGTTCGTCGCCGTCCCGGGTGTAGGCGGTGGTGGCGACGAGATCGTAGGCCGGGGACAGACGGGGGACCCTGGGGTCCTCGTAGAGGAGCGACCAGTTCTTCAGGTGGGCGTCGCCGTTCCCGACGAGCACGCAGAAAGCGAGGCGTCGCACGAACTGGTGGAGGGAATCGCGATCCCGTCCCCGATGGATGAGGCTGGCGACGGTCTCGAAGGTCCCGGTGTACTTCTGTTCGGGCCACAAGCCTCTCACCTGGGCCAGGTCTTCCATGTGCACGGGTCGGCGGGCGTCGTCCCGGTCGAACCGGCGGATGACGAACGCCTCGTCCTCGTCGTTCGGCCAGGAGACGGAGGGCAGGTCCGGCAGATCCTTCCGTGGGCAAAGGCGTATCTCGGGAACCTCGATGCCGGCGGAACGGGCCAGGAGCATGGTGACGTACTCGTTGCGGGGGACCCTCGGATGCCGGGCGTCGGGCAGTTTCACGATCCAGTCCCCGCCGTGGCCCGTGGCGGGCAGGGTGAGTCGGTCCCCCTGCCGCAGCATCGAGAACTTCAACGCAACCCCCGCCAGGGAGAACCGCCATCTGCCCTGCGCTGGTGCTTGCCGGCCGGGCGGCCGCCGAAGGGTGCCGGGATCTGGCCAGTCCGGGCAATCCGGACAGTCCCCGGGTTCCGGCACCACGGTGACCGCTCCCGGCAGGTCGTGCCCGACCTGGGCCAGCAGCTCGGCCTCCCGTTGGGGGGACACGTGCCGCTCCTGCGCGATCCACTCCCGCAGGGGGCCCTCCGGCAACAGGTTGGAGAACCACGGCGGGAGCCGCAGGGCGGCAGCGTGACGTTCCCCTGGCCGGTCCTCGAAGGCCAGTCCGAGGATCGGCCGATCGGCCTGCGCCCAGTAGTCGGGATCGAGGACGAACTGGGTGTGGTCCCCCCGGCGATGCAGGATCCCCACGTCCTGGCCGTGCAGCAGGACGCGGAACCTGCTGGTGACGATCACATCGCCCCCCCGAGGTCATCCCGTTCGGATTCCTCGTCGAGGTCGTCGTCGAGGTCTTCGTCGAGGGTCAGGTCCGCCAGGGGCGGTGTGTCCTCGAACCCGACGGCCATCATCCTGTGCAGGAAGCCCTCGACCACGCGGTTGACGATCCGCTCGCGACTGCGGAGAAAGGCGTCGTGGTCGCCTGCTGACAAGAGACCGAGGGTCTCCTCGCTCAGGGCGTGGGAGACCAGCACCGCGTGCCTCAATCTGCTGTCCTTCGATCGCAACGCGCCCAACGCCTCCCGGACGTCCCCGTAGGAGTCCCCGTCGGTGGGGACGTGGATGATCCTGTTGGCCGCAGAGAGCCGCTTGTCCGACGGTACGAGGCGCCGGGGAACCACGTCGGTGACGATGTCAGCGGCCGTGCCACGCCCCTGGAGAGCGGAGGCGAGCGCCGAGGTTCCCGAGGGCTCTCCGTCGGGGATCGAACGGGGGCCCAAGCTCCACAGGGCAGACAGGACGATCCGGGAGGACGCTTCGTGGGTCCGGAGGCGACGCAGACCCGGAAGGTCGTAGGAGGGGCCGTTCCCCGACGATCGGTCCTCGATGTGTTTGAGCAGCCCCTGCACGGATCGGGACTCGTGCGAAGGCTGGATCTGGCTGCCGAAGATCCTCATCGCCCCGGTGACGTTCCCCTTGAAGATCGTCGGCCCCTGGAGGGCGGACCGCCAGAACCATCGACGCAGCAGTTCCCGGTTGCGGGGAGAGGGATCGGGATGATGGGCGAGGAAGCGCGTCAGCACGACCAGCAGGTACCGGTACGGGAGGAAGGAGAAGTGCGGGACCCCCACCTCCTCGCGCAGGAACTGGACGGCTCGCCTCAGCGCGATTTCGCCGTTGGCGTAGGCCTCGTCGCGGCTCTCGTCCGGGAAGTCCCCCCGGACCCGCCGTTCCGGAGCGAACTCGATCCGGATCTCGCGGCCGACGTCGGGCCCTCGGCGGGCCAGCACGGCCCGGAGCACGGTGTCGTCGTCGATCAGACCGAAATCCAGGTCGACGTCGATGCTCTCGGCGATGCGGGTGAAGGTCAACGACTGGTCCGCGCGGTCCTCCTGCGGTGCGAACAACGCGGAGAAGACCTCGGCGCGGCTGAGACGTTTCCCGTAGTTGTTCATCCGGTCGAAGATGTCCCGCAGGACCTCGGGTTCGGCCCGGTCCACGATGTACGCAGGGATCTCGAACTTGCGCAGGGAGGTTGCCACGTGGTTCGCCTCGCTGACGTGGTCGGCCAGCTCCGGGTGGTCCCCGAACCAGGCCAGCAGCTGTCGCAGGTCGAACAGGACCGGTAAGGGGATCGACCGGGACGTCTCGGAGTTCCGCCTGGCGACCAGTTCCTTCTTCGTCAGGTCGTAGTCCAGGCCGAATCGCTGGTCCCGGTACCCGTCCGGGGCCAGCGCGTTCACGATGCTCGTGATCCGCTGTTGCCCGTCGACGACCCACAGCGCTGTGTCGCGCTGGGGAACCTCCAGTTCCAGGGCCCCCAGGTGCAACCGTGCGGCCGGCGCCGGTCTCTGCCACAGCAGCAGGCTCCCCACGGGGTAGCCCCGCAGGATGCTGTCGAAGAGCCGCTGCGCGTCCCGGAGTTCCCAGCGGAAGGACCTCTGGAAATGGGGTACCCGGACGCGGCCGTCGGCCGCCAGCTGCACCAGTTCTTCCAGGTCGAACAGTCTGGTGCCGGGCTGCCGGGCGAGTTCCGTGTCCATGCCGTTCCTTCCGGGTCCGCCGAGCTGTCGCGGGCGCCGCCACGATGGGGCACGGTCGAGCCTGCCACATCCGCCGTGGCCGTTCAGGGCCCGGCGTCGGCCCTGTGGACAGGGGGGTCCGGCCCCGGCTCAGGTCCGGAGCTGTCCGGTGGGTACGGCCGGGGCGGGGCGGGGCGGCATCCTCCGTTCGGGGGAGCGTTTTATTCCTCTGAGTGATTTTTGTCCCTGTATGGGAATTTATTCTGTGTGGCGTCCGATTCTCGGGTGTCGTCGCAGGTGAAGGGGTGGTCATGGGGTGGGTGCTCGCGTCGACGAGGTCGGGGCTCATGATCCTGGACCAGGGCCACAGCCAGGCAGTCGGGGTTTCCCCGGCCCGGCACGAGGAGTTGTTGACCCTGCTGGGCCAGGATGCGCCGGTGCCGGGATGGTTGTCTGCAGCGGCCCGTGCGGCGTGGGATGCGTGTCCGCCGGTCGGGACCGCCCTGAGGGCGGTCTTGCGGACAAGGGCCGCCGGTGTCGGGTTCGAACGGGCGAGCTGGGAGCTGGACCTGGCCTGCAACTTCCGGTGCGCGCACTGCTACCTCGAGCAGCGCCCGGGCGGCGGCCTGGACTGGTCGGCGAGGAAGCGACTGCTGGGCGAGCTCGAACGGGCCGGGACGCTGTGGTTGCAGCTGACCGGCGGCGAGCCACTGGCCGACCCGCTGTTCGCCAGCACCTAAGCGGCAGCATGGGACCGGGGGATGAGTTTGCGAGTGAGCACGAACGGGTCATTGCTGTCGCGCCCGGCGGTCTTGGAACTGCTGACCGGGCGCCCGCCGGTAGAGATCACGGTCAGTGTGTACGGGGCCTCGAGGGCCGCAGCGGCTGCGGTGACCGGGCATCCGCAGGCCCAGGAGCTGACCGAGAGAGGCGTGCGCGCGGCGGTGGCAGCCGGGGTGGCTGTGGCGGTGCGGATCGTGGTGACCGCGGTGAACGCCGGCGAGGTAGTGCTGATGCGCGAGGCCGCCCGCACCTGGGGCGTGCCGGTGACCGTTTACACGCAGATGTCCCCCGGGCTCCACGGCGACACCGCTCCACTGGATCTGCAGGCCCCCGGCACGCACGGTCGCTCGCCGATGCGCGGGGCGTGCGACGCGGGAACCGCATCCTTGCATGTGGACCCCGCCGGGCGAGCCCACTTGTGCAAGGCCGCCCGAAGCCAAGGGGTCGACCTCGTCGGTCGGGGCGCGGGCGCCTTGGAGGAACTGCGCGCCCTGGCCGCGTGGACATGGGCCGGCGGCGCCGGCCCCGGCGGGCTGTGCCCGCCGATGTCCGCCCTGTACCGGGCGGAGGCATCCGCCTCCGCCGGAATGGCAGCAGAGAGGAACAAACCATGAATACCGTTGTCGCTTTGGAGGACCTTCCCGCCGGAATCGTCGTGGTCACCGACCCGTCGCGTCAGGGGCAGATGCCCTGCAACGACGACAATCCGTACTGATCCTTCCTGACCTTTCCGATCCATCGCCGGCCGGTACGTTCCCCGGCAGGCCCGCAACGCACCACCAGCGCACGGGGCCCGGCGCAGACCTTCGCCGGGCCCCGTGCCCGTGCAAGACTCATCCCGTGGTGTCCTCCTCTACCGTTGCCACCCCGGAGAGTCGACTGCCCGAAGCGGTGCGTGCGGCGGTCCTTGCGCGCACGGGCCCGCTGCGGGCCGTGCGGATCCACGGCCAGGGACGCAACAACGACCTCGCGGCTCTGCTCACCCCGATGTCCGGTCCAGTGGTGTTCCTCAAGGCCCTGCACGAGGACCGCCCCCAGTCCTGGACCCAGGCCCGTGAGGCGGCGGTCAACCCGTATGTGCTGTCCTGCGCTCCGCAGCTGCTGTGGAGTCTGGCCGACGGCGGGTGGCACGTGAACGCCTTCGAGGCCCTGCAGGCGCGGGCCGCGCGCTACGCACCCGGCTCGAACGACCTGGTCCCGATCGTCGAACTGTTGACGACCCTGTCACAGGCCGGGCCGGCTCCCGAAGGGTTGGGCCTGTCGCAGATGCCCGCGCGTATGTCGTCCCTGAGTACCGACGCGGGTGTGCTGGCGGGCACGACTCTGTTGCACACCGACTGGAACCCGACGAATGTACAGGTCACCGTTGACGGGCTCCGCCTGGTCGACTGGGCGTGGGCGTCGGTCGGCGCGGCGTGGGTCGACGCCGCCGGTTGGTGCGTGTGGCTGATCCGTGCCGGGCACACCCCCGCCGGGGCCGAGGCCTGGGCGCTTCGAGTGCCGGTGCTCGCCGACACCGACCCCACGCACGTGGACGTGTTCGCGGAGGCGACCGCGACGCTGTGGGCCGGGGCTGCAACCCAACGCGGCTCAACCTGGCATGCCGACCTGGCTGCGGCTGCGGCCGCGTGGTCAGAGCACAGGCGGATGCGCCGGTGAGCACCCTGTTCTCCCCGCAGTCACCGGGCGAGGCTGTGCGCCGGTGCCGGCTGTTGGCCGGGCTGACCCAGCAGGGTCTGGCCCGCAGACTGGACCGGTCCCAGGCCTGGGTGTCCAAGGTCGAGAACGGTACCGTGGTCCTGGACCGAATCAGCGTGCTGAACGAGGTCGCGGCAGTCCTGGGCGTGCACCCGAGGGACCTGCTGGACGCCGACGGGATCGCGGACCTGGAGTCCACCCGGGCCGGGGCGGCCGCGCGGGGCGTGATCGAGGAACTGCGCCGCTACGACCTGCCTGTGGACCCCGAGCGGGTACCACGCGACGTTGACGTACGGCTGGGTCTCGTGCACGCAGCCCGTGACCGCGCGGACTACTTCGGGATGCTCACTGCGCTGGCGCCGGTGCTGCTGGGCGCTCGCGCCGGACTGCACGCCGGCACCAGTACAGCTCGTGAACGCGCGGCGGTGACCTACACGGTGGCGTGCAAGGCTGCGCACACCGCCGGGCACGCCGTGGGCAACCGTGAACTGGTCGCGCTGGCCTGTTCCGGCGCGGCGTGGGCCGCGGCCTGCGCGTCGCCCGCTGAGAAAGCCCTGGCCGCGAGCCTGCGCGCCAGGGACATGTGGAGCGCGGCGGCCTGGGCCGACGCCACCGTGCTCGTCGACGCCGCCGTGCTCGCCCTGGAGGACGACGTCACCCGAGCCGAGCCCGGTGCGCTGCACGTTGCCGGGACCTTGCACCTGCGCGCGGCAGTGACCGCTGCCCGGTCCGGGGACCTGTCCGGTGCCGTTGTGCGCCTGGACGAGGCCGCCCGCATCGCGGCCCTGTTGGGGGGTGCCAGCAAGGACGTGCACTCGACGACCTTCTGCGCGGCGAACGTGGCCATCCATCGTCTGTCCGCCACGATCGAGGCCTGTGACGTCGGGGCAGCTCTGACCCTGGCCGGCGATGCCAAGCACCTGGCCGCAGTTGCCACGGCCCCGCTGTGCCGGCGAGCACACCACGAGCTGGACCTGACAGGCGCGTACCTGTGGGCCGGCCATCGCGCCCAGGCCTTGAACCACCTCGAGAAGGCTGACCGGCTCGCCTCACAGCTCGTACGCCACCACCCCGTCGCCCGCGCCATGCTGCGCCGCATCATCGACGCAGAACGCGCCCCAGCGACCCAGCGCCTGCACCGCCTCGCCACCAATTTCCACATCATCTGAGCGCCACTCACAGCGCGTCTTGAAACTCCAGTAGGTGTCGGGGCCTGTTTCGGAGTTCCGTCCGCCTTGCCAGCCACCCCCCGCCACGCAGCTCACCTGTCGAAGCCCCCAATTTGCGTGGCTTCCAAGAAACCCGTGTTCGCACCGGTGCCACGCCTTCGCCACGAGGGCGTCACATACCGTGGCCGTTCAGGGCCCGGCGTCGGCCCTGTGGACAGGGGGGTCCGGCCCCGGCTCAGGTCCGGAGCTGTCCGGTGGGT
>JAUPKJ010000192.1 GCA_030837505.1 Actinomycetota bacterium | reverse complement strand
TCTCGGGGCGGTAGCTCAGTCGGTCAGAGCAGCGGACTCATAATCCGTCGGTCGTGGGTTCGAGCCCCACCCGCCCCACCGTGCGCCCCGAGGGGGCCCCGTGTCACAGAACGGCCCCTGGCCAGGGTTTTTGTGGTCAGGGGCCGTGCCGTCCGTGGGGGGCAATCGGGGGTTCTTGCCCTCGGGGAGGTCGCTGATTCGTCGGTGTTGCGCTGATCTTGTCTCGGTCTTTGTCGTCGCTGTTGGTGGAAGAGGTGGCCGAGCAGGGCTCGATACGGCGGGTACGTGCCAGGACGGTGGTGGTGCCGGTGGGGTGTCCGTGGTGCGGCACGTTGACGCAGCGGGTGCATGCCTATCTTCGGCGGCAGCTGGTGGGCGTTCCGGTGGCGGGCCGGGGCCTGGTGGTGGGCCTGCGGGGCCAGCGTCTGGTGTGTCCGAACGCGATCTGTGTCCGGCGCGCGTTCCGGGACCAGGCGCCCAGTCTCATGCAGTGGTGGGCGAGGCGCCCGGTACGGCTGACAAGCTCGACCTGCCCACGGTCCGCAACTTCGTCCAGAGTTCGCGCCTGGACCTCGACGCCGTCGTCGCCTGACTGACCCTGCCCTACAGCAACGGCCCGATGGAGGGCACCAACACGAAGGTCAAGCTCCTCAAACGCCAGACGTACGGACGCGCAGGGTTCCCCAACTCCGCCAACGCATCCTGCTCACCTGACCGGTACGACCACGAACGGTCACCACAGTTTCTGTGTCAGAGCCAATGCCCTGGTGTGTACTGAAACGCCCGGTTAGGCTCGCGACGTGACGACGAGCAAGGCGGACGATCTCAGACCGGCCTACTAGCGCATAGCCGATGACCTGCGAGAAGAGATCCGCACGGGGCACCTCACCCCTGGCTCCAAGATCCCGTCCATACGGGCTCTGGCCACCCGGTACCGGGTCTCTCAAGTGACTGCAGCCAACGCAATCCGGCAGCTGACAGACGATGGACTGCTCGCAGCTGCCACGGGCAGGGGAACATTCGTGCGGGACGGAGCACCGGACGCCCTCCGAGAGGGGACGATCCGCAACCCGTGGGACACGCTGGCCGAGCGGGTGGCGCTGCTGGAGGACCGCGTGAAAGAACTCGAATCGCGACTGTCGCTGGCCGAAACCCCAGCTGACGAAAACGTTTGACAGCACCATCCGAACTACCTCCGTCCCGTTACCGCGTCCTATTCCGTCCAACACCGGAAGCAGACCGCAGAAGACGAACTCTCCCGGACCGTCTCGTGGCCGGATGCTGGCTCCCCGAGGACCTCGACCATGCCCAGGACTTGGGGATCCGCCCCCATCAGCGTCCTGCGTGGCCACGAAACCCCCTCAGTGCTCCTCGACCATCTCGCCGGCCTGCCCCCGGGCGCTTTCGTGTACAGTCACCCCAAATACACCCCCGTCGCCCTCACTGCCGACATTGCACGCGCAGCCCGAAGCCTCGGCCGGCTACCTGCAGGCGGAAAAATCTGCAAAGTCTCCCTGGCCGAGGTAGCTGCCCTCCGCTCCGCCACGGGCCCGAATTTCCAGCTCTACGACGGCCGATGTCGCCACCTGGCCGAGAGCCGTGCCGCCGGAGTAACAGGCGTCATCGCCGTACCCCTCGCGCCCCTGCCAGCAGACCTCCCACCCCGCGAGAACCTCCCAGCACTGCAGAACCTCATCGACCACGGCCAAGCTCTCCTGGACACCCGCCCGGCCCTGACCGACCGCATCACTCTGCTGACCGACCTGTTGGACCTGCCATGACAACGTCTCCCAGCCCTTCCGACGTCGCCAGCACCGGCCCCGACCGCATCGTCTTCGCCCGTCACGGCCACGCCATCTGCAACCGCGACCGCACCATCCACGGCCCGACCTGCCCCGGCCTGACCGAGACCGGCACCCGCCAGACCCACGCCCTCGCCGAGAAACTCGCTGGTAACGGCATCACCGCCGTCCACGCCAGTACCACCCGCCGAGCCCTGGACACAGCCCGCATCCTCGCCGAGAGAGTCGCACTCCCCGTCTGCGAGGAACCAGGCCTGCGGGTCCCAGACCCTGGAGCGGCCGAGGGCCTGCACTGGGACGACGCCCGCTCCCGCTGGCCTCTCGGCCCCGTCTACCCCCCCGTCCCCTGCCCGACGACGCCGAGCCCTGGACCACCTGCCTCGACCGGGCCTGTCGAACTCTCGACCGTATCGCCACCGCGAGCATGGGAACGCCCCTGGTCGTCGGTCGCTCCGAGACCCTCACGGCCTGGTACTCCGACCTCGTCGGCGTCCAGTCCCTCGGCACCTTCCGCGTCGGCTTCCCCCACTGCACCACCAACACCTGGCACGTCCCGACCTCTGATCCCGGGCGGACGGTCACGAGTTGGTAACCCACCGATATTAAGCGCTGAGGCTGAGTCCGAATCAGCGTGTCGTCCCCTGTTCGATCAGTCTAGACAGTACGATTCAAACGTACTTCAACTTATCCATTGCGAGGACGGAAAAATCATGGTAATCGATATTCATAAACTGTGGGACACGGTTGATTGTTGCGTTCTCACAGAGGCGGTAAGGATTCTAAATGAAGAGCCGTCAATTCGGGAAAGTGACATGTCAATTGACAAAATTGGGGAGCGAGAGATTGCATTCTCCCTAAGGCGTCTCATTGGAGCTAATTATCTCATCGGTAAATTTGAGACGGAAATCGGAGGAAAATATCCAAGGTGTACAGTTGTCAACGTTACAGAAAAAGGACTTCTGAAGTCTGGGGTGTGGCGAAATTAGTAAGCCACTGAGGTGAACCTCAATCCATCAGACGGCCAATTGACACTCCTCCGAATCCGATTCGTTCAGCCGCGTTCCATTCCCCATCTATACACCTCGGTACACGAACCAGTAGTGGGTGGCCTTCTGACCTAGCTCACCGTCGAAGACAACCATTGTCATGCCGGGGACCGGGCCCAGATTATTTCTCAGGTTTTGGTGTTGCTCACGAACCCACTGGTTCTACATGTCCACTGGCGTCACACAGGAGCACACGGGATGCCGCTACGCTGCATCGGAATGCAGCCGACGGCGCCAGTTGATCGGAAGTGCCACGCACTGCCCCTGATTCATAATCCGTCGGTCGTGGGTTCGGGCACCACCCGTCCCACCAGTGCACCGTGGAGTGAACCGGTGGCCATCAGGGTGGTGGCTGCCGGGTCGCTGTTGTCCGGGGGCGTGGCGTCGGGTGGGGGATCTTGAAGACGTGGATAGGGCTTCGATGGCGCGTTTGTCTTCCCCGGGTGTGCCGACGGCGATGACTTCACGCAGGTGGGCGTGGACGGCTTCGACGGCGGCGGTGAGGAAGGGAACGGTGAGGGAACCGGCGTTGGCAGCGGTGTCGATGTACGTGCTGCTGCCAGTGCCTGACTTGGGCGATGGTGTCGGGGTTGATGAGGGAAGACGGCGTGTCGGAGATGTGGACATCGTGGTAAAAGCGGTCTCCGGCGTAGGCGGGGGCTGGCGATATGGAGTCGTTCCATCCGGTCACGAACTCGCTGGAGTCGGAGAGCGACCGACGCTGGGGAACGCTCCGCCCCAGTGCTGTAGGCGGCGTCGTGGATTTTGGTGCGCCGCTCTCGTCTGGATGGGTTATGACGGAGTCCGAGGTCATCGAGGAGCTCCAGATGATTCGTCTTCGCCGATCTTGAGGCGTTTCGCCTAGCGTGTACGGGCCGGGCGCCTCGGGCGTCGGCCAAGACAGGAACGCCGCACGTTCCGCCGAGGCGAGTGCTTGCCAGCTGTCGTACAAGCGTTACAGAAGGTTTGAGACTGCGTTGGGCCAGTTCCGAACAACGGTGCCTCGGTCAAGGGCGTGGACGGGTCCACGCCCTTGACCTGCCAGTACTCCCGGGTGCTGGCGTGCTCCATCGTCAGATTGCCGACGCTCCGACCTCCACGGGCAGAGACGTGATCTGGTTGACAAACCGTTGGGTGCATGGCATGTGGTACCAGGCGACGAGGTGCTGCGCCCAGCTCACAGAGAGCTCGCTTACCCGTTGACCGTTTCGAAGGGACGGGTCGGCGGCGTCCTTTTCAGGACCTGGTGTGCGAGCCCGGCCTCGACGGGGAGCCCGCTGCGGTAGGCGGACAGCACGATCTCCGGGACGAGCCGCTGCCGAAGGTCGGAGTAGGTGTACCCGAACGACCGGTCTGCGGCTGGTCCAGTTAAGGCGGCGAGGTGGTCCAGGTCGGCGATGGTCAGAGAGGTCCCGTCCAGCAACATACGCATGAGG
>JAUPKJ010000191.1 GCA_030837505.1 Actinomycetota bacterium | reverse complement strand
GCCCTGCGCGACGCCGGGTTCGACATGGACCTCGGCGGCAAGGACATCGTCAGCGTCCAGTACCAGAACGCCAACAACTCGGTGCGCGTCAGCGACGCCTTCATGCGCGCCGTGGAGAACGGCGAGTCCTTCGGCCTGCGCGCCCGTCTGACCGGCGAGACGATCGACACCGTCGACGCCCGCGAACTGTGGCGCACCATCGCCCAGGCCGCCTGGGACTGCGCCGACCCGGGACTGCAGTACGACGACACCATCAACGACTGGCACACCACGCCGGAAGCCGGCCGGATCAACGCGTCGAACCCCTGCTCGGAATACATGCACCTGGACAACTCCAGCTGCAACCTCGCCTCCCTGAACCTCCTGACCTTCCTGCAGGACGACGGCTCGTTCGACACCGACAGGTTCGTGCACGCCGTCGAACTGGTCATCACCGCGATGGACATCTCCATCTGCTTCGCGGACTTCCCCACCCCGGCCATCACCGAGACGACCCGCACCTTCCGCCAGCTCGGCATCGGCTACGCCAACCTCGGGGCCCTGCTCATGGCCTCGGGCCTGGGCTACGACTCCGACGGCGGCCGCGCCCTGGCCGCGTCCATCACGTCCCTCATGACCGGCACCGCCTACCGGCGTTCCGCGGAACTCGCCGGCGTCGTGGGCCCCTACGACGGGTACGCGCGCAACGCCGAGGCCCACGGCGCCGTCATGCGCAAACACGCGGCCGCCAACGACGCGATCCGCACCCTGCACCCCGTGGACCAGCAGGTCCACCGGGCCGCGACCGACCAGTGGGACCGCTGCCTGACCCTGGGCACCAAGCACGGCTGGCGCAACGCCCAGGCCAGCGTCCTGGCCCCCACCGGGACCATCGGCTTCATGATGGACTGCGACACCACGGGCATCGAACCGGACTTCTCCCTGGTCAAGTTCAAGAAACTCGTCGGCGGCGGTTCCATGCAGGTCGTCAACCAGACCGTGCCGCGCGCCCTGCGCCGCCTGGGCCACACCGAGGAGACGATCCAGGCGATCGTCGAACACATCTCCACCCACGGCCACGTCGAGGGCGCCCCCGGCCTCCACCCGGAGCACTACGGGGTGTTCGACTGCGCCGTCGGGAACAGGGCCATCCGCCCCCTGGGCCACGTGCGCATGATGGCAGCCTGCCAACCGTTCCTGTCCGGGGCCATCTCCAAGACCGTCAACCTGCCCGAGACCGCGACCGTCGACGACATCGCCGACGTCTACTTCCAGGGCTGGAAACTCGGACTGAAGGCGCTCGCGGTCTACCGGGACAACTGCAAGGTGGGCCAGCCCCTGTCCGGGGGAAGCGGGGAGAACACGGCGCCCGGGCAGGCGAAGGAGCCGGAGGTCCGGGTCGAGTACCGTCCGATCCGCAAGAGGCTGCCCAAGCGACGTCCGAGCCAGACGACGTCGTTCTCGGTGGGCGGGGCCGAGGGATACTTGACGGCGGGCTGTTACCCCGACGACGGCATGGGAGAACTGTTCCTGAAGTTCGGCAAGCAGGGTTCGACCCTGGCCGGGGTGATGGACGCCCTGTCGATCGCGGTGTCGATCGGCCTGCAGTACGGCGTCCCGTTGGAGAGCTTCGTGGAGAAGTTCATCAACCTGCGTTTCGAACCGGCCGGCCTGACCGACGACCCGGATGTCCGCATGGCCCAGTCCATCATGGACTACGTCGCGCGCCGCCTGGCCCTGGACTACCTCGACTTCGACACCCGGTCGTCCATGGGCATCCACAGCGCCGCCGAGCGGGCCCGCCAGTTGGAAACGGGTTCGTACCTGCCCGACGAGTCGGAGGACGAACTCACGGAGGACCTGCGTTCCTTCGCCCAGTCGGCCCCCGTGAGAGCCGCCACGAACGTGGCCGCGGCCGTTCCCGCCCCCGACGAGGTCCATTCCTCGACCGAACTCGTCGAGGCCCTGCACGGCCGCACCGCCGACGCCCCCATGTGCTTCACCTGCGGTACGAAGATGCGCCCCGCCGGCTCCTGCTACGTCTGCGAAGGCTGCGGCTCCACCAGCGGCTGCAGCTGACCTGCGGCCCGCGGCTCGCAACGTGCACCCTTGCGGCCCCGGCCCCCGGACGATCCCGGGGACCGGGGCCGTTGTCGGCGGCGGGGTCGCAGAGGGCAACCGATCCCCGAGCCCGGCGAACGATCACCTCAGGAGTGCGGACAGGTGTTCCCGGGAGACAGCCCCACCATCAACACCGAGATCAACGTTTTCAACGATCCCTTCGCGGAACACGCGCTGTTCTGACCGTTTGAGACCGCCCATAAGAACCCATCCATGGGACCTTACGGTCTATGACAGTCCAGATATGGACTGTTACCATGGCGTGGGGAGAGAGGGGGCCGTCATGGTCACGGGGCGAACGCCGCGGGTGGTCTCACGGTCCCTGCGCGTGATCGGTGAGTATTTGTGTACTTGGCGCAAACTGCGCAAGCTCACGATTGCCCAGGTCGCGGACCGGGCCGGGATCGGCGTGAACACGGTCAAGCGCCTGGAGAGCGGACACGGTGCCACCCTGGAGAACACCCTGCGCGTGGCCAGGGCCCTGGGGGTTCTCGACGTCATCACCGAGGCCCTCGACCCCTACGCCTCCGATGTGGGACGACTGCGTTCGGAAGAGAACCTGCCCCAGCGTGTCCGCCCCCGGAGGACCCTGTGAACCCCGTCGAGGTCCACGTCGCCCTGGGCCACCGCGAGATCCACGCCGGGTCCCTGTACTGCCACCGCCGACGCGGGACCGAATCCTCCACTTTCGCCTACCTCCCCGAGTACTTGTCCGCCGAGGGTGCTTGTCCCCTGGACCCGGAGCTGCCGCTGGGCACCGGGGCCAGACAGACCCGCGCGGGACAACCGTTGTTCGGCGCCCTGACGGACTGTTCCCCGGACCGCTGGGGCCGCATGCTGATCCACCGTCGGGAAGCCGTTCTCGCCCGCGAGGAGAAACGCACTCCTCGGACCCTGGGCGAGATCGACTACCTGCTGGGTGTGCGCGACGACCTTCGCCAAGGCGACCTGCGGTTCCGTCTCGAACAAGGCCCCTTCCTGGCGGAGGAGAACACCGGAGTCCCGGCCCTGACCGACCTACCGGCCCTCCTGGACCTGGCAGCCAGGGCGGAAAGTGGCCGGGCCGACCTTCCCGACCTGCAGCGTCTGGTCCGGGCGGGCAGTTCCCTCGGCGGTGCCCGGCCCAAGGCCCACGTCCGTGACCAGGACGGACGGATTGCCATCGCGAAGTTCCCCAGCGCCGATCACGACACCTGGAACGTGATGGCCTGGGAGAAAGTCGCCCTCGACCTGGCGGGCCGGGCCGGCATCGACGTGCCCCGATCGCGGCTGCTGAACCTCGCCGGACGCCACGTCCTGCTCCTGAACCGTTTCGATCGCACCGACGACGGTCGGCGCATCGGCTACGTCAGCGCGATGACCCTGCTCGAGGCCGCCGACGGCGACCGCCGCAGCTACGTGGACATCGCCGAGGCCATCGAGGACGTCTCAGCCGACGTCACCCGACACCTGCATCAACTGTGGCGCAGACTCGTGTTCTCCGTGCTGATCACCAACACCGACGACCACCTGCGCAATCACGGCTTCCTCCGGGGACGGAACGGAACATGGCGACTGTCCCCGGCCTTCGACCTCAACCCGAACCCCGCCCCCGGACCCCAACTCCACGCCACCATGCTGGACGAAACAGACGAACCAGCAACCCTGCACAGGGCCCTCGCCGTCGCAGAATTCTTCCGCCTGACCGACCCCGAGGCCCGAACCATCCTGGCGGAAACGACCGAAGCCGTCGGCCGATGGCGTGACGTCGCCGCACGCCACGGCCTGCCTCCCTCCGAGATCACCGCCATGGCCCCGGCCTTCACCGCCCTCACCGAGACCGACCGACTCTGACCCGCAGAGCGCGGGCGACGTCCCGTACGCGGCCGCCCAGGCTCCGCACCCTTCCCCGCGGCGCCGAGCGGTAATCAGGTCGGAGGGGACACGCCAGGTTCATCAACCGAGTGCACCAGGTGATCGCGTCCCTGTACACCGCATGACGTGTAGACGCTCCTCCGACTCCCCGCCTTCGTTCCAGAACGCGTCAGCGGCGTCCAGGGCCTCAGCTCCCACAGCGGGAAGAGACCTGTACCGAAGGACTTCGAGCATCAAGCGCATGAGCGCTCGCCTACGATCATTTGAGATCGTTCTCACTCAGAGCGAAAACTCATTGCGAGGAAAGACTCACTGATGTGCCTGGTCCCTGACGGAACGGCCATTTTCGACAGTCGACCCTATATCGATAGGTGGAGGCGGATATGATTAAAAAGTCCTGGACGTGATCCAGTATGACAAGACATATTTTCCAAAACTTGTGGCGAGGTGACAGGTGATGATCGGTCCTCAGGTTCAGGCGCTCGTTGAGCTGGGGCGGCTTCCGAGCACGGAAGAAGCAATAGCTGATGACACCCGACTGGATGAATATGAGACACGCCTTCAGGCAATTCAACAACCTGTCACCGATGACGAGGCTCGTGCGCTGTTCGATCTCTTTGGCCCCGATGATTGCTTCGGTTTGGCGTGGACGTTGTTGCATCTGATCGAGTCTGCCCCTCATTGGCCAGTCGGTAATGTACTCGATGGCGTGGAGGGGGAGTGGCCTGAATGCATGAGAAGGAGGGCTCGAAGAGGGGCCGGGTCTTCTGAAGTGAATTCGAGGTGATCATGCTGCGAGTGTGTGCTCGTCCAGTGATGCCAGCCTGTGGTTGCGCGTGCTGATCAGGTAGGAACGGATCCGGCGGTGTCGCTGCAACGGGGCAAGGGACCGCCAACACTCTTTGACCTTGACCGCGAGTTTGAAGCCTCTGATGGCCCGGTCGCTGTCGTTGTTTGTCGTCAGGGCATCCTTCAAGGCGTCCTCGAAGGCGTCGGTGACCAGGCGATCGTCCAGGAACTGTCGGCACTGGGAGATGAATCCGGCCGAGACCGGGGCCCCCGGCAATGCGTCCATCAGGTCCGCCACCGCCTCCTTTCTGGACGGATGCGTTTCGTATGGAACGATGTCGAGGACCTCAATCACTGTCGGTACTGGAGGGAAACCGCTGTGGAGAGTACTGATGACTTCTTCGTCGAGGACAGGTCGTACGCAGGTCCGCCTGTCCGTGAAGCCGATGTGCGGAGGGTCGAGGCGGAACTCGGCGTTCTCCTTCCCGATGCTTACGCATTACTTCTCGAGCAGCGGAACGGGGGTATTCCGAAAAAGCGGAGAATTCGCACGAGCTTTGCGAACTCATGGGCGGACGATCACATCGAAATCTCTGCGATAAAAGGGATCGGCGGAGAATGGGGGATCGACTCGACCAGTCGGACCGGGAGCCGACTCCTTATCGAGGAATGGGGCTATCCGGACATCGGAATCGTGATCTGCGAGACTCCCTCCGGAGGACATGACGTCGTCATGCTGGACTATTCGAGCAGGAGCAGGTCGAACGAGCCCACCGTGGTCTACGTCGACGAGGACAGAGTGCCCCGAAAAATCGCGGATTCCCTACGGGACTTCCTGGACAGGTTGTACTGACGCGAGATCTCCGTCCCGCGCCTTGGGTAAACCCATGCCAGAAGGAAGATCTTCCAGAGCGGTCAGTCCATGACGGGACGGCAGCGATTTCCGGGGCGTTCTCAACCGGTCATGGGACAGATCATGGCGTCATGGGCCTGGTCGCAGGAACCGAGGAGCGCTCTGTGAGCATCGCGGACCATGTGAAGGAGTTCGTTGCGGCGCTTCGAAACGGTCTGGAAGGCTCACCGGGCTGCGGGCGTCCCTGCACAGGAGAGTAAACGGGTGACGGCTCGTTCGGTCTGCAGAATGTGATCGACGGCGAGGGCGGCTTCCCGGCGGGAGCCGACGACG
>JAUPKJ010000190.1 GCA_030837505.1 Actinomycetota bacterium | reverse complement strand
GCGAGGCCTGGAGATCCTCGCGTCCCGTACCGATGCCCTCGGCCCACGACCAGCGCACGGCCACCGGTGCGGGGAGCTCGATCCCCCGCTGGATCACCTGCGCGGACCAGGTGTCCTCCAAGCGGCGGGCCAGGAGTTCCGCCGCGTCCCGCACCTGCTCGTCCGAGGAAGAACCTCGGGTAGGTGCCTTGCGCTGCTTCCAGGCCCACGCCAGCAGCGGTGGCATGACCACCATGACCGTCCACAGGGTGCCGGCCACCTGCGCGCGATCCGTTCTCTCCGTGGCCGGTCCGCCCCACAGCACGTACCAGATCACCCCGGCGGCGGTCGCGACCGCGATCAGGATCCAACACCACGTCAGAAAGGAAAGCAGCCGACTGCGCACAAAGAGGATCCTTGCAGGACATTCGAGGTCCTGAGGCTCGTTCGCACGGAAATGCCCCGCCGCCGCCGACCAGCCCGCCGGCCCGGCAAAGCGCGGTGTCCGGGCCCCGAGGGACCCGGCCACCGCGAGGTCACGTCACCCCGTCCATCGTGGGAGGACTACGCCCCTTCGACCCAAGTCGCGATCTCGTCGAGACCTGCGATGATCTGCTGCTCGTCGGGTGGGAAGACGGTTCGGGTCTTGAGGTATTCGATTTCGCACTGAACCAGGGTGATTTCGGAGGTGTCCAATAGGCGGCAGCGGTCTGCGAAGATTCCGGTGATGATGGTGGAGGATGTCGGGGTGGGCGGTGACCGGCGTGACACCGGGGCTCGCGGCCGGAAGGGGTGAGGGGCTGTCGGGAGGGCCGAGCCCAGCGGCCGGCTGCGGTGTGATGATCGGTTGGTGGGGATATGGTGCCGGCGTGAGTGTGACGACAGCGGCGTTGGGGATCGTGCGGGGCCCCGGTGACACGGTGACGTTCGTGCGTCAGCAGCGTGGCCCGTACGCGGGGTCGTTGCTGCTGCCCGGTGGGAAGATCGAGTTCGGGGAGGCGGCGGAGGAAGCCGCCCGCCGCGAGGTGGCCGAGGAGTCCGGCTGCGAGGTTCGCATTCTGACGCCGGTCGGGGTGTATGAGATTCGGGGCACCGGCCCGGACGGGGCCGGCTATCACTTCGTGATGTTCACGTTTCTGGCCGAGGGCGAGCAGACGCTGCGCGTCGGGCACGGCGGTCACCACGTTGACGGGATTTTGCAGGCCCGCGTCGAGGACGTTCGACCGCATCCGACGGTCAGACGGATTCTCAACGACGCGGGCGTGGGCCGCTACGACCCCGACGACCTCGCCGCCGCGCTGACCGCTGATGGAATCACGATGACCTGCCATGTGATGGGGTCTCCGGCCAGGGCCACCGGGTAGACCGTCTCAGACGATGCGATCGCTGTGGGCAGCAGACCAAGTTCGTCGCCCGCGAGGTCTACCACGTCCTCACCACCCACCACCCCACCACCAGAGCACGCCACCCACAACGCACCAGCCCTGGGAACGTGGGGACGACCGGGCCACGAAGCAACTGGGCGGCAAACTGCGCTCGGAGAACGACAAGTTCCGGCACGCGCGGACCCACAACTACTGAGTTGGCCGGCTACTGGCCACCCTGCCCGACACCACCCTGCCCAACACCACGGTGACCGATATTGTGGTTCCCGGCGAAAGGTCGCTCCTATTTCTCCGGTCGTTTGCGGGGCACGCGTCGCTCGGGGTGGGCACGCTGTTCCTCGATCTTGGCGACCAGCGCTGTGTTCGTCAGGAAAGCGGCCTCTTCTTCGCTCATGACCACGGCGGGCTTCATGATCAAGGTTCCGTCGGGCTCGATCTCGACCAGATAGCGGGAGTGCTGCGCGATCCTCGCGAGGCTCGCCCGCTTGCGGTCGTCCAGCTCCAGCAGAATTTCCGTCATGCCTCAACCCTAATCCCCGTTTGGGTAGATGTCCATTGGGGGTAGTGGGGTAGTCGCCCATGTGGGGCGATATCCTCCTGTCATGGCTCTGGAGTTCGCAAGTCACGAGGTCGACAAGGATCTCGGTGCGTTGAAGATCATCAATCCCTGCATGTACGAGCGGATCAACGATCGCCTGGACTGGCTCGAGGACGACCACAAGGACCCGCGAGTCCGGCGTCATCGTCTGCATTGTCCGAAACTGTGGCTCATCCGCGTTCCCGCACCGGACAGCGACGATTATGCGATCTTGTGGGAGACGGACGGCGAAACAACCGTCGTGCACTACATCGGCCCCGATGTTTTCAGGAGCCGCTGAGGCGGTGACCAGGAACGTTCGCCGGCAGCGCCACCCCGTGGCACCGCGGCGTCGCCACCGGGGGCTCCGCCGCACCCTCGCGGCCGACCCCCAGCCCGCCGGCCCGGCAAAGCGCGGTGGCCGGGCCCCGTGGGACCCGGCCACCGCGAGGTCACGTCACCTCGCCCGTCGTGGGAGGACTACGCCCATTCGACGAGGACCTGTCCGCCGGAGACGGCCTGGCCCGATTCCACGGTGACCGAGGCCACGGTTCCCGCTGCCGGGGCCGTGATCTCGGTCTCCATCTTCATGGCCTCCAGGACGAGGAGGGTTTCCCCGGGCTGGAAACTGTCGCCCGCCGAGGCGAGGACCTTCGTCACCGTCCCGGAGATCGGGGCCCGCAGCACCTTCTCCTCGTTGGCCGGGGTGCGCACGTGCGCCGGGGCGGTCGGCGCTGGCACCGCGGCCGAGCTGCCCGCCATCATGAGGCCGAGGGTGGGAGTGGGTTCCTCCGCCACCTCGACCTCCACTTCGTAGGGGGTCCCATTGACCGTCACTGTGAGCTTCATAGCCATCCCTGTCAGGGCGAGTCGTGGTGAGAGATGTACCGGAACGCCTACCGGGCGTGCCCGTGCTGGACGCGGTGCGAGGACTGCACGGCTGTCCGCCCCTGCTGCGACCAGGAGCTCGACCGCGCGAAACGGATCTGCCGAACCGTCGCCCGCTTGCCCAGGTAGGCGGCGACCGCAGCGCTGATCGCCAGGACGACGTCCTGCGAGGGCAGCATCGCGGCCTTCGTCGCCTCCTGGTCCTTGCGCAGCGCCGTGACCTCGGACTCCAACCGCTGCACCCGGTGCAGGAGATCCTCCACCAGGCGGTGACTGTCGGACTCGGTGAGTGTGTTCATGTCAGCCCTCACAGCGGGATCAGCCCATGCTTCTTGGACGGGCGCAGCTCCCGTTTCGTGTACAGCGTCTCCAGAGCCGACGCCACGACCTGCCGGGTCAGGGCCGGTTCGATGATGTCGTCCACCAGCCCGCGGCTCGCGGCGACGTACGGTGTCGAGAAGGCCGTCCGGTACTTCTCGATCAGCTCGGTCCGTTTGGCGTCCTGGTCCTCCGCCGCCTGGATCTCCCTGCGGAAGACGATCCCCGCAGCGCCCTCGGCCCCCATGACGGCGACCTCAGCCGTCGGCCAGGCATACACCCGGTCGGCGCCCAGGTCCTTGTTGCACATGGCCAGGTAGGCCCCGCCGAACGCCTTGCGGACCACCACGGTGATCTTGGGCACGGTGGCCGCGGAGTACGCGAAGAGCATCTTCGCGCCGTGACGGATGATCCCGTCGTACTCCTGCGTGACCCCCGGCAGGAAGCCCGGCACGTCCACCAGTGTCAGCAACGGGATGTTGAAGGCGTTGCAGAAACGTACGAACCGCGCGCCCTTGTCCGAGGCGTTGATGTCCAACACTCCCGACAAGTGCATTGGCTGGTTGGCGATCACGCCGACCGTGCGACCCGCGACCCGCCCGAACCCGACAATGATGTTGGGGGCGTACCCGGCCTGAACCTCCAGGAAGTCTCCCAGGTCCACGATTCGCGTGATGACCTCACGCATGTCGTAGCCCTTCTTGCCCTCCACCGGAACGATGTCGTTCAGGCTCGGATCGGGCTCGACCGACCGGTCCGACTCGACCTCCGGCGGGTCCTCCGCGTTGTTCGACGGCAGGAACGACAGCAGCTTCTTCGCCAACAGCAGCGCGTGCTTGTCGTCGTCGGCGATGAAGTGCGTGACGCCCGACGTGGCCATGTGGGTGTCGGGCCCACCGAGCTGGTCCGCTGTCACCGTCTCGCCCGTGACCTGCTTGATCACGTTCGGCCCCGTGATGAACATCTGCGAGGACCGCGTCTGGATGATGAAGTCGGTCAGCGCGGGGGAGTAGACAGCCCCACCGGCACACGGCCCCATGATGATCGAGATCTGGGGCACGACCCCGCTGAGCATCACGTTGTTGAAGAACACCTTGCCGTACCCGGAGAGGGAATCGATCCCCTCCTGCACCCGGGCACCACCGGAGTCGTTCATGAAGACGAACGGCGACCCCGTCTTCAACGAGGCCTGCATCATCGCCACGACCTTGTCGGAGTGGACCTCCCCGGCCGACCCCCCGGCGACCGTGAAGTCCTGGCCGGCCAGGTGCACCAGCCGACCCAGAACCGTGGCGGAACCCGTGACGACCCCGTCGGCCGGCAGATCCGTGCCCTCCATGCCGAACAAGGTCGCCCGGTGCTGGGCGAACATGCCCGTCTCCTGGAAGCTGCCCGGGTCGGTGAACTCCTCGATCCGTTCCCGCGCCGTCAACTTGCCCGCGGCGCGCTGCTTGTCGAGCTTCTTCTCGCCGCCGCCGGCCTTCACGTGCTCCCGGCGCTCGTGCAACTGCTCGATCCTCTGCTGCATGCTGTCCTTGTTCACGATGTCCTCACGCCGGCGCGACAGACACGTCGTGCGACGTGCCGTTCACTGTGACCTGGTACTTGATGGGAGTCCTGACGTGGTCGGCACCGGAACTTCCACCGGTGGCCGCCGCAACCTCGTTGGGGTCCTTGGCCACGCTCTGGGGTCCGTCGGCGCGGGCCTTGAGGAACCCAGAAGCCACCTTCGGGAACATGGCGTGCGTCAACACGTCCTCGTCCGAGCCGTCGAAACCCTCCAGGGCCTGAGCCTGGGTGCACAGCTCTTCCCACTCCGGGGTCAACAGATCCGCCGGGCGCACCGTGATCGGCCCCTTCTTCGTCTGGGCCTCGGCCTGCGCGATGACCTTCGCGTCGCGCTCGCCGATCGTCTCGCCGTAGTAGCCGAGCATCAGGTCGGCGAACTCGGCGGTGAGTACCTTGTACTCGCCCATGAGGACGTTGAACACGGCCTGGGTGCCGACGATCTGGCTGGAGGGCGTCACGAGAGGCGGGTACCCGGCGGCCTTGCGCACGCGCGGCACCTCCTCCATGACCTCCTTGCGCTTGTCGCCCGCGCCCTGCTGGCGCAGCTGGTCCTCCATGTTGGTGATCATCCCGCCGGGGATCTGGCTCTTGAAGATCTCCGTCTCGACGCCGGTGATCGACGACATGAAGTGGGAGTACTTCGGGCGGATCGTGGCGAAGTGATCCCGGATCCTCGTCAGGCGGTCGTCGTCGAGGTCCGTGGTGTACCCGGTGTTCTCGAGCATCTCCACGAGGCTCTCTGTCGGGTTGTGGCCCGGGCCGAGACTCAGCGAACTGATCGCGGAGTCGACGGCGTCGGCCCCGGCCTCGATGGCCTTCATGAGGGAGACGAGGGTCACGCCCGTCGTGGAGTGGCAATGGACGTGGATCCGCACGTCCTGGCCGAGCTCCTCCTTGATCGCCTTGACGATGTCGTAGGCGGGCTGCGGCTTGAGCAGAGCAGCCATGTCCTTGATGCACAGGGAGTCGCAGCCGAGGTCCATCAGGTCCCTGGCCATCTTCACGTAGCCCTCGACCGTGTGCAGGGGGCTGATCGTGTAGCAGATGGTGCCCTGCGCGTGCTTGTCCACGCGCTTGACCGCGGCGATCGCCCGCTCGACGTTCCGCACGTCGTTGAGGGCGTCGAACGTGCGGAACACGTCCATGCCGTTCTCGGCGGCCTTCTCGACGAACTTGTCGACGACCGTGTCCTCGTAGTGCCGGTAGCCCAGGAGGTTCTGGCCCCGCAGCAGCATCTGCAGCCGCGAGTTGGGCATGAGACGGCGGAAGGTCCGCAGCCGCTCCCAGGGGTCTTCGTTCAGGAAGCGGATGCAGGAGTCGAAGGTGGCACCGCCCCAGCACTCGACGCTCCAGAAACCGGCGGCGTCGATGTCCTCACAGGCTGGGACCATGTCTTCGAGTGCCATTCGGGTGGCAAGGAGACTCTGGTGTGCGTCTCTCAGCACGAGTTCCGTTATGTCGATCTTGCGTTGCACTGTCACGCCTCTCCTCGACCTCGGACGTACCACGGCGACCGGTGGATGAACCACGGCGACCTCTTACGAACACGGCGGCGCTCGTTCTCGGTGCAGGACCCGTCGCTGCGGGTCCCGGAACTGTGGTCAGCCACGTCACCTGACGGTCACGTCACCAGCCCGACGATGTCACACTCTGTCACACACGATCCGATGCGGGTGGTCGGCGTGTCGGGCAACACGGTGCGTCGGGTGGCACCGCCGTCGGACGGCACTGTTCGTCGGGGAGCACTGCCGTCCTTGGAACATTGCCGTCCTTGGAGCTCTTTGGAACATTGCCGTCCTTGGAGCCTCCTTGGAGCACTGCCGTCCTTGGAGCACTGCCGTCCTTCGAGCAGGGCCTACCGCCACAGCCTCGGAGCGCTGACCTCCATACTGCCGCCCCCATCCTCTCGCAGCTTCTCGGGCCCATCCGGGCGGAAAGACCCCTGTGGATCGCTGAAGTGATGGCAAAGTGTCCTTCCCGCCTGTCCCGTTCCCTGACGGACAGGGGCGAGTCGGTCAGCGCTCCCCCCGGACTGTGGTAGAGATCACTTCGGTGTCCGGGTGATCCGGGGCAAGCGGAAGCCCGTGCGGGAACGACCGGGACCCGCCCCCGCACCGAATCGGTTCAATCGGGGGGTGCCGACAGCGAGGCCCCTTCCGGGGACGGACCGTCACCGGCGCCGTCGTCGTGGGGGAGAGGGCGTGCGAAACTTCCGGTATTGGAGTCATCGCCTGACCACGAGGAGTCCGGGTGAGCGCGGATCCGCAGCACAGAGTGACCGTCGCCGAAATCGCTCGAGCGGCCGGTGTCTCGGTACCGACCGTGTCCCGGGTGCTGAACCATCGCGGGGACGTCGCCCCGCAGACCCGCGAGCGCGTCGAGGGCGCCATCCGTCGGCACGGGTACCGCCGGCGAGGGGAGTCCCGCCGGTCGCAGGCCCGGCTCGTGGACCTGGTCTTCAACGACCTGGACAGCCCCTGGGCCGTGGAGATCATCCGGGGGGTCGAGGACGTCGCGCGGGAGTCCGGCCTGGGAACCGTCGTCTCGGCCGTGCACCGCAGCCCGGAATCGGTCCGACAGTGGCTGGGGAATCTGTCCGAGAGGATGTCGAGCGGGGTGATCCTGGTCACGTCGGCCCTCGAACGGAGCACCGACGACGAGTTGCGGATGCTCGACGTCCCCACCGTCGTGATCGACCCGGTGGGGGCCCCGTCGGTCGAGGTTCCCACCATCGGGGCCACGAACTGGTCCGGTGGCCTGGCCGCCACCGAACACCTGCTGAAGATGGGTCACCGCAGGATCGGTTTCGTCGCGGGACCGTCCCACCTCCTGTGCAGCAGGGCCCGTATGGACGGTTACCGGGCAGCTCTGGAATCGGCCGGGATCGAGCTCCGAGAGGAGTGGGTGGCAACCGGGGACTTCCACCCGGAGTCGGGCTTTCGCAGCGCCCATGAGCTGTTGTCCCTGCCCGAGCCCCCGACTGCGATCTTCGCTTCGAGCGACGAGATGGCTTTCGGGGCCTACGAGGCCGTGCGCCGTCACGGGCTGAGGGTCCCGGACGACGTCAGCATCGTGGGATTCGACGACCTGCCCACGGCCCGGTGGGCCTTCCCTCCGCTGACCACGATCCGCCAGCCCCTTGCGGCCATGGGCATGCTGGCGGCCCGGACCCTCCTGCGCCTGATCGCCAGGGAACGGTTGGAGAGCCCCCGGGTGGAATTGTCCACCTCCCTGGTCGTGCGCGAGAGCACCGGACCGGCTCCGCAGGACCGGTCCGGGTGAGTCGCCGGACCAGCTTCTGTGGAAGTTCCGATCCGTGCCAGGGTGTGATTCCGGTTCGTGGCCGGTGGAACCTTCCGGAAGGACTCATCTTCCCGGGCACAGAGCCCCTTCCGGCGGGGACCGGCCCGATGGCGCGCCACCGACCCCCACCACGGTTTCCCTCGGCAGTGGGGCAGATCCCGTCCGCAGGGGTGGCGCCGACTGCTGGGGCTGCGCCGTGTTGCCCAGCCGACTGCGCTGTGCTGCCCACCGACTGCACTGTGCTGCCCAAAGGTCCTTGTGGTGTTCATAATGAGCCACGCAGAGTGAACATTATCCGTCTCGACTCCGCATATTCATTGCTGTCGGGCCGTCGGCGAGAGAAGGTTGAGTGACGGCTCGCCGGGGAGTGGTCATCGCCATGCCCCGGACGATTGCCTGACACCTGTGGTGGATCGGCTGGGCACGGAGGGCCAAATGAGCACGGACCTACCGACGGCGAGCGCCGAACAAGCGCCTCCCGTGCGTCTGACCCCGCAACGGATCCGTTCCGTCGTCCGCCGGGTGTGCAGAGAGAACGGTCTGAGCCCCGTGGGCTCCGAATTGATCAAGTTCACCGTGAGCGCCGTGGTCCGGCTGCCCATGGCCGGCGCCGTTCTGCGGATCGCAGGTTCGCAGCCCGCCCGCCGCAGGGTCCCCGCGGTCCTCATCGCGGCCCGGTGGTTCGCAGAACACGATCTGCCGGCGGTCCGCCTCCTGCCCGGCCTGGACCAACCCCTCGAAGCGGAGGGCCAGTTGGTCACCGTCTGGCAGGACGCCTCCGACGGCAGCGACGTCGAGCCGACCCCCGCGGACCTCGCCCAGATCCTGCGAGGGATCCACGCCCTGCCCTCGCCTCCCCCGGACACCATGGCCGAATGGTCTGTCATGTCCAAGATCAGGCATCGGATCGCGGAGGCCGACGACATCGACCCCGCAGACCTGGAGTTCCTCACCACCCTGACCGACCGTGCCGAACAGGACCTCGCGGATCTCGACGGTCGCGAGCACCTGCTGGACCGCGGCGTGGTCCACGGGGATGCCCACGTCGGGAACCTCATCTCCACCCGGGCCGGCACCGTGATCTGTGATTTCGATTCCACCGGCATCGGGCCCAGGGAATGGGACCTGGTCCCGGCGGCGGTCGGCGCACTGCGTTTCGCCCACGGCCTGCGGGCCCACCGCGAACTGGCCGAGGCCTACGGCCTGGACGTGACCTGCTGGTCGGGTTTCCCTGCTCTGCGGACCGTGCGCGAACTGCAACTGGTCACCAGCGTCCTGCCCGTGCTGGGCGCCAACCCGGCTCTGCGCCCCCAATGGGAACACCGTCTGGCCACCCTGCGCAGCGTCGACACGCAGACCCTGTGGACGCCGTACTCCGCAGGCCCCGTGGCCCATCCCTCGCACCCGTCGTCCTTCCACCCCTGACGTCCCACGCCTGCCGCTCCGGTGGCCGGATCCGGTCACCGACCGGATCAGGGCATGTCGCGAACGGTCCTTCCCCGGCAGGATGGAACCCGTCGACACCGACGCGGTGAACCCGATCGGTGTCGTGACGAGAAGGACCGGTGAACCCGTCCCTCCACGGCAGGCCACGACCGGTGACAGCCGGTCGGGGGGAGGACTGCCTGGAGACGGGAATCGGTTTCGGGACAGGGGGGGCCGGTCCTGAAACCGGTGCACGACAGGGAACGTGATCCGGGCGATCACCGGTCCTGCAGCGCGGAGGCGGACATCCGTCCTTCGCGATGCAGCCCGGGTCCGTTCCCCCACGATCCGCTGATGGTCGACGCACCGCCCTGCATCGATCATCAGTGGCCCCATCCCGTCCGGATCCCGCGCACCGCCCCCACGCGACCCCGCGGGGTCCGGACGGGTGCTGTTTCCCAGACGGGTGTTGTTTCCGTCAGAGCCGCTGCCGCCGAACGTTCGCGGACGCCGTCCTAGGGTCTGTTTCGGAATTCTGTCGGTGCTGTGCGTGGTCCGGTTGAGTG
>JAUPKJ010000189.1 GCA_030837505.1 Actinomycetota bacterium | reverse complement strand
CCTCCGTGGTCCCGAGCCAGAACAACGACGCGTTCGCCACCAACGACACCGGCGAGGTGAAGGTGCTGATCGGCTGCGGCAAGACCACCGGTAACGTCGCTCTCTCGTAGCAGCGTCTCGACGCTACCAGCGGCATCGTCCTCAACAACCAGGTACGGGTCCTGGTGCAGCGGGTGCCCTACAACGGCGGCGCCGCTGTGACCAGTCCGGTAGCTCTCCAGGACACGGTGGTGACGCTGTCGAACAACGGCACCACCGTGCCCCTGCCGCACAGCACGGCGGAGGACGCGTTCACGGTGACGCTGCTGCCGCCGTCCGGTGGTCCCGCTCCGAGCCCCAGCCCGACGCCTCCTGCCGGAGGCGACCAGCAGTTGGTCGGGGTGCAGTCTGGGCGGTGCGTGGATGTGCCGGGTGCGACGACGGCGAACGGGACGCAGGTGCAGTTGTTCGATTGTGGTGACGGTGCGGGGCAGGCATGGACGTATACGTCGGGGCGGCAGCTCACGGTGTACGGCGGGGCGAAGTGCCTGGATGCGTCGGGCGCTGGGACGGCGAACGGTACCAAGGTGATCATCTGGGACTGCAACGGGCAGGCGAACCAGCAGTGGTCGGTGAATGCCGACGGGACGATCACGGGGGTGCCGTCGGGGTTGTGCCTGGATGCGACGGGTGTCGGGACGGTGAACGGCACGAAGATCGTTCTCTGGACGTGCAACGGTCAGGCCAACCAGCGGTGGACGTCCTAGGCCACGCCGTCACCGTCGCCGTCCACCCCGGTGCCGACGCCGCCCCCGGCAGGGGCCCAGCCGTGCGTGGCCGCGCACAGCACGACCAGGGCGTTGTTCACGTCGTACGGCGGGAGGCTGTTACGTGACCGCCTGCCCTCCCACATGATCAGCGACATCGGGAAAGCCGCGCTCGTCCTTACCCACTTCGAACACAAACTCGTTTCCGCCCGAGTCCCCGTTGCGGCGATACCTTCTGCATGGTCGAGTGGACAATCTGCCCAAGCGGCCGGAGGACCTGGACGCCATGGCAGACGTCCTGGCGAGTCTGCTGCCGCCGGACCAGGTGCTGTCCGAGAGCGAAGTCAACGGCATTCTCCTCGGGGCAGGGGACGACGTTGCCAGCCTACGTCGCCTTCTCGTCGATCTCGGCCGGGTCCACCGAACGGGTTCCGCCCGGTACTGGAGGCCGAGCTCGGCGGCGACCGTGTCGAGGGCCTTGTGAACGGCCAGATCGCCTCTGTCCCGGCGGTCCGCATCGATGCACTGCCGAGGGGCTTGGGCAGCCAGTCGTCATTGGTCCGGTAGATGAGCGGCGGGGGATTCTCACCCGGCTCCGACCGTTCAGCCGTTCACGCCGTCGGCGGTCCGATCATGTGCCAGTGCGCGAACAGTCGCGACGCACGTGTAGCGATGTCCGTGAGGATCTGCCGTGTCCGTCTCCGGGCACGGCGGAAGCGCTTGCGCTTCCTCATGGACCAGGACGTTGGGACCAACACCAGCGCGCACCACAATGTGGGCGCGCCACGACCACCGTTCGACCTGTCCCTGTTTGGCAGGCTCCACGGTTCACCTCGATCGAGCAGGCCCGGGTCTTCTGCTGATGAAGTGGTCGGCCCTCGTCGCGCGGACGCCGGGGCCTCTGTCGGGACGTCTCTGTCGCTGGCGGCTCTCAACCGCCTGGTCGATCCGCGGTCCAAGCGCTCGTTCGCCGACTGGTGGGCCAGCACGGCCGCGGACCGGTTCACCCGGATCCGCCCGGCGGTCCTGGATCACCGCCGGGCCTGGGACGCCACTCACAGGGTCAGTGCCGAGGACCTGGTCGAGATCGAACGACGGGCCGGCGCGGCGATGGCCACCCGGTTCGGTCTGGACCTTTCCGCGGTGGCCCTGGACAGGACGAACTTCGCCACGTTCATCGATTCCACCAACCCGTCGGCGTCCTTGGCCCAGCGGGGCAAGGCCAAGCAGAAACGCGCCGAGCTGCGGCTGGTCGGTCTGGGGTTGGTCGTCACCCGGGACGGCGGGGTTCCGCTGCTGTCGCCTACCTACCCGGGTAACCCGCCGGACGTCACCCAGCTCCCGGCGATACTCAGCGAACTGTGCGACCGGTACACCGCACTGGCCGCCGGCCCTGAGCCGCTCGACCAGGTCACCGTGGTCTTCGACGCGGGACAGAACTCCCAGGACAACTTCACCGACCTGCGCGAGCGGAAGATCGGCTACGTCACGTCCCTGCCGCCGTCGGACCATCCCGACCTGCTGGCCCTACCCGAAGGCGACCGCAGCCCGGTCGATCCGGTCCGCTTCCCGGGACTGACCGCGTGGGAGACCCGGAAAACGGTGTACGGCAAGGAAACCCGGGTGATCCTGGCCCCTTCACCGAACCTGCACGCCGGGCAGTCCCGAGGTCTGGACCAGACCCCGGCCAAGACCCTGATCGAAATCTTCGACCTCCGACTATGGGCACCCAAGGGTTAGGTCATACACCACGACCACCCCGAAACCCGCATTGACCAGCGGAAACACCAGTCCGTCAACTGCTAGCCAGGACACTCGGGCCAGCCTCATCAGTGCCGCGCAGACCGCTCTCATGCCACAGATGGTTCCCGACGACCTGCTGCCGAACATGAACGGCGCGCTGCGTACCGTCCAGGAAGGGACCCGGCTCATCGCCCCGCTGCTGGGCGCCGGTGCATTCACGGCCTTCGGCATGACCCCGATCGTCGTTGCCGACGCGTTGACGTTTTCCTTTGCCGCCGTCCTCACCGGCATGATCCGGCTTGACGAGGCGAAGCCAGAGAGAGGGGACCTGGACTTCTGGTCCGACGCCACTACTGGTGTGCGGCACATCGCGGGTGTCACCGTCCTGCGGCAGGTGGTGTTCAGTACCGCGGTTGCGTTGCTGAGCATCGGTTTTGCCGAAGCGATCATCTTCCCGGTGGTTGAGCACGGGCTCGACCGTCCGCCGATGTTCATCGGTGTGCTCGTCTCGGTCCAAGGTGTAGGCGCTGTCCTGGGAGGAATCACCGCGACGATGGCCGTGAAGCGGTTCGGCGAGCCCCGGACGACTGGTTTCGGGATGGCAGCCTTCGCCATCGGCACCGGCCTGCTCATTCCACCGTGCCTACCGGTCGTCGTCATCGGGATGGCGGTGCTCGGGTTCGGCGTTCCCTGGCTGGTCGTCGGCTTGATGACGCTCGTCCAGCGTCGAACACCGATCGCCGTGCTCGGGAGGGTCGCGACGGCGGTGGAGATGCTCGTCGGCGTCCCGCAGGTCATCTCGATCGCCGTCGGCGCGGCGCTCGTCACGGTCATCGACTACCGGATCCTGATCGGGACGATCGCGACCGTGCCACGCCCGCGTGAAGACCCCAGGGCCTGCCTCGGTGGGGTGTCCGAGGGGGAGATCGACCGCATCTACATGGTCGTTGGGCCTTTCCGCGCAACGACTGGGTGCGTTACGCGGAAAGGCCCAATGACCTCCACGTGCGGTCCTGCCTCAATCATGTGTCGGAGAACAGGTTCAGGTTGCCCGGCTCCGTGTGGCGCACCGTGTCCCTCTCGGTCAGTGCGTGACGGTGACCGTCTCGTTGAGAGGTATCTCGTCTCCGGAGACCACGTTGACCGTGACTTCACGTAAGGATTGACGGTCTCTGTTCCCGAGTAAGAAAACGTGGTGGATAACACCGCTCAGGGTGGACCCTCCGGTGCTCATTCCGTGCCACATGAATGGAGCCCCCTCCTGATCCTCCAGTTCCACCCTGACCTCAGGCCAAGGATCCGCGGTCAAGAACGCCCCACGGTCTTCGTCGAGGATCTCGTTGTCGGGCATGGCCGAATCACACAGACGACGCAGGGCCACGATGACAGATCTCGTATCGATCTCCACCGTGGTTAATACCACGACGTCCTCTGACGAGTACCTTTCCCTCATCCAACGAAGCGCTCGATCCGAGATCCACTGGAATCCTGACCCCTGGCAGCTGGTACGGCAGTCGTAGTTCGTGATGTTGGTGGTTGGTGGGGGCGGTGTGGGGCAGCAGTCCCGATGATCTTGATGTGTGGCGTTTGGGGAATGCGGGGCGGCTGTGGTGGCCACCGTAGAGGCTGTGGCCGCCAGGCGATGTTTGGATGAGTTGGTGGGCTCCAAGACTGGGTGTTTTCGCAGGTGGGAGCCTTGAGCGAGTGAGATGCTGCGCAAGAAATTTTGTGCGATCGCGAGGAGTCGTTCACCGGTGGGAAGGAACTCACCGGCCTGGACGAACGAACACTAGGCCCGTGACTGGACCTCCTGGTCGCCTTGGCGCCGACACTGATCTACGCCAGTAGGGTTCGGCGACCTGTCCGAAGATGGGGGAGCAGGTCTCCTGTATGACTTGGGGTCCTGATCTCGGACACGTCGTCTCCGAACGGGCCGGCCCCGACGGAGGTACTTCACATCGGATTACGAACTGAAGATCCTGTCCGAAGACGAGTCGTTGGGTGGATACGGTGCCAGATACGCCCTGCTGCGTCGTGAGGGACTGTACGAAT
>JAUPKJ010000024.1 GCA_030837505.1 Actinomycetota bacterium | reverse complement strand
GGCCCTCGCCGGAGTCCGCAACCCATCCCTTGAGGTTGTCCCGGTCCTGGCCGTTGGCCTTGAACGCGCGGACCATCAGCTCCAGCAGCCACGAGCGGACCACGGAACCGTGCATCCACATCTCGGAGATCGCGGCGAGGTCCAGCGGGTAGTCGCTGGCGTGCATGATCTCGAAGCCCTCGGCGTACGCCTGCATCAGGCCGTACTCGATGCCGTTGTGGACCATCTTGGCGTAGTGCCCGGCGCCCACGCCTCCCGCGTGCACGAACCCCTCCTCCCGCGGGCCCTCGGGCCGCAGGGCGTCGAAGATCGGCATGGCGCGCTCGACCTGCTCCCGCTCGCCTCCCACCATGAGCCCGTAGCCGTTCGCCAGGCCCCAGACCCCGCCGGAGACTCCGCAGTCCAGGTAGCCGACTCCCTGGGAGGCCAGTTCCCGGGAGAGGAGCAGGTCGTCGGTGTAGGGGGAGTTCCCTCCCTCGATGACCAGATCTCCCTCCTCCAGGACTCCTGCCAGTTCCCGCACGGTGAGTCGGGTGGGAGCTCCGGAGGGGAGCATCACCCACACGATCCGGGGAGCGGGGAGCGCCTCCACCAGGGCGGGGAGGGAGTCGACGTCGGAGCGGGTCCTGTCGCGGTCGTAGCCGGTCACCCGGAGCCCTGCTCCCCGAAGGCGCTCGCGCATGCTCCCGCCCATCCGGCCCAGACCGACGAGTCCGATGTGCATGCTCTCTCCCCTCGGTCCGGCCCGGCGGCCGGACGGCTCGCGTGATCTGGCTCCACCGCGTACCCGGGCGGGATCTGCCGTTTCCCGACGACGGCGGAGGAGGTTCTCCCCGGCTCGGTGGATCAGTCCGAGAGCCGGATCGGCATCAGCAGGTAGCGGTAGGTGCCGTCGTCCGGGCCGTCGATCTCGACCTGGCCGGTGATCACTGCCGGCTTCTGCCGATGCGTGAACGACAGCCTTGCGTACGGAGTGGTCAGCGCGTCCAACCCGTCCAGGAGGAACTGGGGGTTGAAGGCGATGGGGATCTCCTCACCCTCCAGGGTCGCTTCGACGGCCTCGCAGGCCTGGGCGTCCTCCCCCTGCCCGGCCTCCAGGGTGACCGAACCGTCCACGAAGTTCAGCCGGACGGGAGTGTTGCGTTCGGCCACGAGCGCGACTCGCCGGACGGCCTCCATGAGGGAGGCGGCGTGCACGACGGCGTGGGTGGGGGAGTGGTCGGGGAAGAGCGCCTTGACCTTCGTGGGGTACTCGCCGTCCAGCAGGAGGGAGGTGGTCCTGCGCCCGGCGGCCTCGAAACCGATGAGCTCGGACTCCTCGTCGCTCGCGAGGGCGACCGTCACGTCCCCGGCTGCTCCCAGGGCCTTGGAGACCTCCAGGAGGGTCCTGGCGCGGACCAGGGCGATGCTGCTGGCGTGGGGGTCGGAGGGACGCCAGGGGAGGGTCCGCATGGCCAGGCGGTACCTGTCCGTGGCCAGCAGGCTCAGGGTCTCGCCCTCGATCTCCATGCGAACTCCCGTGAGGATCGGGAGGGTCTCGTCCCGGCTGGCCGCGATGGTGACCTGCTTCACGGCCTGGGTGAAGAGGTCCCCCGGGATCGTCCCGGAGGACTGGGGCATCACCGGCAGCGTCGGGTACTCGTCCACCGGCATGGTGAGCAGGGTGAAGCGACTGGCCCCGCAGGTGACGGCGATACGGGAGCCCTCCGCGGCGAAGTCGACGGGTTTCGCGGGCAGGGAACGGGAGATGTCCGCCAGCAGACGACCCGAGACCAGGGCAGTGCCGGGGACGGAGACCTCTGCCGCCACCTCGACCCGGGCGGACACCTCGTAGTCGAAGCTGGCCAGCCTCAGTACCCCCGAGGCGTCGGCCTCGAGCAGCAGGCCTGCCAGCACCGGTACCGGAGGACGGCTGGGCAGGGCCCGTGCCGCCCAGATCACGGCATCGGCCAGGACGTCTCGCTCCACCCGGAACTCCACGGGGACCGCCTCTCGGTCTTGTGTGCCTGTGTCCTCTGATGTTTCTGCAACCAGGTGGCCGATGGTGAACCGCGCCACCGGCAACGGCAACGATCGGGGCGGGGGCTCACGACGTGTCGCGGTGACGATCGAGACCGGCGTAGCCGGCCGATGATCGGCGTCGCTGTCCGAGTCGTCCCCCGGACTCGACCGACAGGCCTCGCCCCAACGGTCACGTGCGGACGACAGTACGCGAACCGGGAGGCGGAGGTGAACTCGATCTGACCGATGGGTCCGGGAGGGCTGGAACGGATCTGGCTCGGTAAGGAAGCAAAAGATCGGCAGGGAGCTTGTGGGCGGATCGCCCTTACCCAAACTTTGGTCTCGGGTTTGTCGTAGCGCTTGTGGAAGTTGTGGAGAACCGTCCTTTTGGCAGGTCAGCGACGAGCACCCCTGTAGATGAGCTGTAGATAACTCGGGCCAAACGGTGGACGACCGGTGGATGGACCGGAGCCGTCCCCGAGGTTCTACACCGTCATGCACCGTTTGGCTCTCGCTGTCCACACAAAAGAGGGGGTTATTCCCACCCCGTCCACAGGTTACCCACAAGCCCTGCGGACCCTGGATGGTCCGACACGCCGGTGCGGAGCGGTGGGAGCCCCGTTCTCGGAGCCGCACAAAGTGATGACTGTCATAGAGCGACCGGCAACAGGGGGCTTCGAAAGGTGAGTGGTGCGGCGGGCCGGGGCCGGCAGTCCGGCAGTCCGGCAGGGAGGACGGCGTCCTGGTCGCAGCCCTGAGAGCCTCGATCGGCCGCTGGGGTCTCCGGTAGGAGGCCCCTCCGGCCGGAGCCCGGACGGTGTCGTAGGATGGGGATCCGTCGTTCCGAGTGTCCTGTGCAAGGACCGGCACGACGGGAAATGAGCTGGCAAAACCCTCTGATCGAGCAACACTCGGGGGGACCGAACACCATCGTGAGGGCGGCATCAGTCTTCTGCCGTCGCGAGTCGAAGCCATCTCTTGCCGGTCGCTCTCAGTGCGTCAGGGACGACAACCGTCCTGGAAGGCAACGGGGGATTCGCCGAACAGTATCCGACCTTTCGGACAGCTGTGATGTGTGGCTTTTCATGGTGAGATCTTCGTTCCTGGCGCAGGGCCGGGCTCACCGTGATGAGAGCGGAACACGGGCCTTGGCCCGCCCCGCGAACGACCTTCTGTCAAACCATTAGTTTGTCCACAGGGTTGTCCCCAGCTGTGTATTGTTCGCTCTTCCTCACGGGCCAGGGCCCTGCCCACTCGACGCACGGATCCACGGTGCGGGCCTCAGCGCGGTCCGCAGAGTTCCTTTTCGTTCCTCACCGGCGGGCGACTGCTCGCCCTCTGGTGACCTGCTGGCCTCAGTCCTTGATTCCCCAGGTCACAGGCATCTCGGAAGGGTGCAGGAGCTTTCTGTGCCCCGGCCGCGAGAGCCGGGGACTCCTTGAGCCGGTGCGAGGGCCAGCACCGATTGCGGGCCGGAGGCCCTCCTCGATCCGGAAGTCGGTCCCGAGAGCTCCCCAGCTTGTGGACAACCTGTGGATAACCAAGGTGAGGACTGTGAGGGCTGTTCGAGGCAGCCTCGTGCCGGACCCTCTTCTCGCCCGAGCCCCTCAGTGAGAGGTCTGCTTGATCCTGTTGGTGAGCTCGGTCACCTGGTTGTAGATCGAGCGACGTTCTGCCATGAGATGCCGGATCTTGCGATCGGCGTGGATGACCGTGGTGTGGTCCCGGCCTCCGAACTGTTGGCCGATCTTGGGCAGGGAGAGGTCCGTCAGCTCACGGCAGAGGTACATGGCGATCTGGCGGGCATTGACCAGGACTCGGGAACGGGAGGCCCCGCACAGGTCCTCCATCGTGAGACCGAAGTACGCGGCCGTCTGCGCCATGATCGTTGGTGCGGTGATCTCCGGGGGGTCCTCGGCGGGGATCAGGTCCCTGAGCACGATCTCGGCGAGCGACAGATCCACCTGCTGGCGGTTGAGGCTGGCGAAGGCCGTGACCCGGATCAGGGCGCCCTCGAGTTCACGGATGTTGGTCGAGATCTTGCTGGCGATGTACTCCAGGACGTCGTCCTTGTCCTGCAGCCGTTCCCCGATCGCCTTCTTGCGCAGGATCGCGATCCTGGTCTCCAGGTCGGGCGGCTGGACGTCGGTGATCAGTCCCCATTCGAACCTGGAACGCATCCGTTCCTCGAACCCCGCCAGCCTCTTGGGCGGGACGTCCGAAGTGATCACAACCTGCTTGTTGGCGTTGTGCAGGGTGTTGAAGGTGTGGAAGAACTCCTCCTGGGTCTGCACCTTGCCCTGAAGGAACTGGATGTCGTCGATGAGGAGCACGTCGACGTCCCGGTAACGGCGCTGGAAGGCGCTTGCCTTGTCGTCCCGGATACTGTTGATGAAGTCGTTGGTGAACTCCTCGGAGTTCACGTAGCGGACCCTGACCCCGGAGTACAGGCTGTGGGCGTAGTGTCCGATGGCGTGCAGAAGGTGGGTCTTGCCCAGACCTGACTCCCCGTACACGAAGAGCGGGTTGTACGCCTTGGCCGGTGCCTCGGCCACAGCGACGGCAGCCGCATGGGCGAAACGGTTGCTGGCCCCTATGACGAAGGTCTCGAAGGTGTACTTGGGGTTGAGCCGAGCGGGCTCGGCGGGCGGACGCTGCCCGGAGGAACGCCCGGTCCCGGCACGGAACAACTCGGGGCGAGGCCGGTCGAAGGGCCGGCCCCGGTCCCCCGGCCCACCGTGCGGGGAGTCCCGGTAGTCATCGCCGTAGTCGTCCCGGAACTCACTGCGATACGCCTCGGGAACCGGGGACGAGCCCGCCGGTTCTCTCCCGCTGTCGGCCACAGGCTCCCGATCAGTTGTTCCCCGGCCGGGGAACAACTGAGGGGACTGGGAAGAGGCCGCTGAGAGATCGGCACCGGGGCCAGGAGCCTGCGGTGCCGGGCCGGGGGCCCTCAGGGACAGATCGGGGTCACCCTCTCGCCCCTCGGACGGGGGGGGAGCCCCGACCGGAGGAACGTCGTACGGAGGCGTTCGATTGCCCGTGGACTCCTGGTCGGAGAGGGGAAGGAACCTCTGCCCCTGGACCCGGTCACCGGGGGGCGCCGGTTCCGTGCGGGGCCTGGGCTGATCGGAGTAGCCACGGTTCTGACCGGGATACGGCGAACTCGGGTTCTGGTAAGGACGCTGGGGATCCCCGTAGCCCTGCTCGGGGCCTGGATACGGACCCTGCCCCGCCGGGTGGCCCCGCTCATGATCTGAATACGGCCCTTCGTACCGGGAAGGGCTCTCCCCGGTGAAACGCTCCATCGGCCCGAGACGGTCGGCGGGGCCCACCTGGTCCACAGGAAGCTGCCCGGGCAGAACCTCGGCCGTGCGTTCGTAGGGACGGATGTCCACCACTTCGCGCTCGTCGAAGGGCGAGAGGCGAGCGGCTCTGTCCTCCGGGGCAGGGGGCAGCGGGCCACCGCCAAGGGTCGGGTCGACGGTGACCGCCAACCGGACGGGGTGACCCAGATCGCGAGCGAGCACCGTGGTGATCACATCGCGCATCCGCTGTTCCAGGAACTCCTTGGTCAGATCGTTGGGGGCAGCGAGCAACGCGGTACCGTCCAGGAGCCCGACCGGTTTCACGAGCCGAACGAAGGCTCGGTGCTGCGGCGTGATCCCCACTGAGTCGAGAGCACTGAGCGCTCGCTGCCAGATGCTGGGGAAGCTCTCCCCGGCAGCTGTCATCGCCGCGGGCCTCCCTTCCGGTTCCTGACCGAGCAGACCTTGGTCCACATCGTTATCCACAGTCTGTGCATGAAGTCGTGCGCCGGGTGCCCAGCAGCCGTCTCGGCAGGTCCTCGCAGGCCGTGCACGGCACTCCTCAATTGATCGCGATTCTCAATCGATGCTCGTCAGCCGTCTGTTGCGGCGTGTCGCATTACTCAGGGAACCGGCACCACAGGACCATAGCCTGTTGGGCCTGAGTCCGGGTGACTGACCTGGATTCTACGTAAAGTGACCATCGTGTCACTGACGGATCTTTTTCCCTGGTGAGAGCACAGGACGTGTCCGACCACTCCGACTCCCGTTCCGCCCGTTCCCCGATCTGTGACCAGTCCTCTCTCCCCGGCGGACGCCCACGAGTCCGGGGAAATCCACCGACAATCCGGTGAACTTCCCCCACGATGTCGAACCCGCTGACGATGACGAACCCGGCGGGGTGGCGAAAAGTCGTGACCAGATTTGTAGATCACGGTTGGACCTGAAGCCGACGGACCGACCATGCCAGGATCCGGGGCCGCGGTCCATGGGAGGACCGAACCTGTGGATAAGACCTCCCACGGCAACCGTCCCAGAGCACGTGTGTTTCGAACACCCGGCGGCGAGCCGCGGGGGCCGCAGCCGGCGCGAGCCTTCGGGCCCCGGCCCGGAGCACCGGCGAACCGCTCCTGGGCAGAAGGAACAGGACGGACCGTCGAACTTGCCGGGACGGAGCGGCGGGTTTGACCCTGCATCGTGCCTGGCCGTACCGTGTTAAGGCTTGACAGTGGAGGCCACCGGCACTTTTTGCAGAAGTACCGGCCGGTTCCGAGAGCGAGCATCCCGTGCGTCACGGACTTCACAGTCGTGGTGTCCGGGAGCAACGAGTCCATCTCATGGCATAGCGATCGTGGAGTAACTGGTGAGCAAGCGGACCTTCCAGCCGAACAATCGGCGCCGGGCGAAGACCCACGGCTTCAGGCTGCGCATGCGCACCCGCGCGGGGCGTGCCATCCTCTCTGCGCGCAGGCGCAAGGGCCGTGTGGAACTGTCCGCCTGAGTCGACGACAGACGATCGGTGGCGTTGCCTCCGGCCCATCGCATGCGCGAAGGCCAAGACTTTGGCCGAGCGGTGCGCAAAGGGCGCCGAGCAGGCAGCGCCACGGTCGTCGTTCACCTAGCCGCGTGCGACAGCGGACCTGACGAGGGCACAGCACGACCGGCCCGGATCGGCTTCGTCGTCTCGCGGGCGGTCGGGTGTGCAGTGGTGCGCAATCGGGTCAAGCGAAGGCTCCGAGCGGCGCTCCACGAGAGATTGGACCGGATCCCCCCGGGGACACTGTTGGTGGTGCGGGCACTGCCGGCAGCGGGAACAGCCACCGGGGATCGGCTGCGTGGGGACCTGGACGGTGCGTTGAACAGGATCCTGGCGGGGCAGAGCAGGCAACACCGGGAGCGTCCGGGGCCTGCGGCCCCACGAGAGGACAGGCGATGAGTCGAAGACCCTTCGACCTCGCTGTCCCGGGACTGCGTCTGGTACGACGGCTCCCGAGCCTCACCCTTATTGCTTTTTTCAGACTTTGGCAGCTCCTGGTCTCACCGACCTATGGACAGACCTGCCGCTTTTATCCCACATGCTCCAGCTATGGGGTACAGGCCGTACGAGAGCACGGCGCGCTTCGAGGTGGATGGTTGACCCTTCGCCGGATCCTTCGATGCCATCCCTGGAACCCCGGTGGAGTGGATCTCGTTCCTCCCAGGGACCAGTGTCATACCCCTTCCGTACGCCCCCATCAGGTGGGCGGTCCTGAGCGTCGGACCGCTACGTGACAGCCAAGGAGCCGATCCTGCGATGAGCGTGATCAACGCGATCCTCCACCCGCTCGAACTGGGCGTTGCGTGGATCATGGTCGCATTCCACGCGGTGCTGACAAGACTCGGGCTCCCGGAGACCTCCGGTTGGACGTGGTCGCTGTCCATCGTCGGCCTGGTCATCGTCATCCGTATCCTGCTGATCCCTCTCTTCGTGAAGCAGATCAAGGCGTCCCGTGGACTCCAGATGATCCAGCCGGAGATGAAGAAGATCCAGGACAAGTACAAGGGTCGGAGCGATCAGGCGTCCCGCGAGGCGATGATGCGGGAGACCACGGAGCTCTACCGCCGGACAGGAACGAACCCCCTCGCCTCCTGCCTGCCGATCCTGCTGCAGTCCCCCATCTTCTTCGCCCTGTTCCGCGTACTGAACGGAATCCCCCGGCACAACACGATCGGCCCCCTGGACAAAGAGCTCGTCACCCAGGTCGACGACGCGACCCTGTTCGGCGCACCGTTGTCGGACACCTTCATGAACGCCGACACGACCTCCACGCAGATATTGACCATCGCCCTCGTGGCGCTGATGTCGTTGACGACCTTCACGACGCAGCACCAGCTGATGCGTAAGAACATGCCGGCCAGTGCGTTGGACAACCCGTTCGCGCGCCAGCAGAAGATCATGCTGTACGTGCTTCCGTTGATCTTCGCGTTCTCCGGGATCAACTTCCCCATCGGCGTCCTGGTCTATTGGCTGACCACCAACCTGTGGACCATGGGGCAGCAGTTCTTCGTGATCCGGCGGATGCCCGCTCCGGGTTCTCCGGCCGAGAAGGCCCTGCGGGAGCGTCGCGTCCGCCGCGGGAAGGATCTGCCCGAGAATCAGCTCCCCCTCAGCACGGTCGAGGGGGGCGACAATGCTGAGCAGCAGCCCTCCAGCGGGCAGCGCCAGCAGCCCAAACGGCAGTCCCGGAGCCGGCGGGGGACGGCGGGGAGCAAATCCTCCAGCGGTGCGAAGACCGGCAGCGCGAAGCCTGCGACAGAGGCCACCAGGGCGAATGGCGCCAAGGCCGGCGGCGCGTCCAAACCACCCGCTGGCAAACGCCCCGCCCCAGGCGGTAAGGGTCGCCCCAAGGGCGCCAGGAGCTGACAGATACCTGCGTACGGGGGTTCAACCGGGCGCGCGGTCGGCCTGCCCGGGAGAATCCTCCCTGTGACGACGAGGAGGAGCACCGTGAGTGACACGGAGGCACGGGAACCGGCGGGGGCCGAGACCATGCCACAGACCGAGGCCGGGGACCAGCCCACCACGGACACGGCCGAGGACCGGTCCGCCCGGGTGGCCGAGACGTTGAATCGGTTGGAGGAGGAAGGCGAAGTCGCAGCGGACTATCTGGAGGAGTTGCTCGACATCGCCGACCTCGACGGCGACATCGACATCGACGTGGAGAACGGGCGGGCCTCCGTCTCTGTGATCGCTGAGGGACAGGCCGAACGGGACCTGCGCCGTCTGGTGGGTCAGAGAGGCGAGGTGCTCGATGCGCTCCAGGACCTCACCCGTCTGGCGGTCCAGTCACGGACCGGCGACCGGAGTCGTCTGATGCTGGACATCGCCGGACACCGGGCCCACCAGAAGCTGCGGCTCCGGGAGGTCGGTGCTCGGGCCTGTCAGGAGGTCAAGGACTCGGGTGAGTCGGTGCGCATGGACCCCATGTCGGCCTTCGAACGCAAAGTGATCCACGACGTCGTCGCCGAGAAGGGCCTCGTGAGCGAGTCGGAGGGCGAGGATCCCCAACGCCGGGTCGTGATCTTCCCCGCGGCGGGTTAGGACTTCCGGGGCCGTGTCGGAAGAACCAGCAACGGGACACGGGGCGAACAACCCCGCGATCGAGGCGCTCTTCGGCGAACGTACCGATCTGGCCCGGGTCTATGCCGGGCATCTGGCGAGCACTGCCGTGGAACGCGGGCTGGTGGGCCCACGCGAGGTCCCGCGCCTGTGGGAGCGGCACATCCTCAACTGTGCTGTCGTGGGCGAACTGATCCCTCAACAGGCGTGTGTGGCCGACATCGGTTCGGGAGCCGGCCTCCCCGGCCTGGCCGTGGCGCTGGCGAGACCGGATCTCTCGGTGATTCTCGTCGAGCCGCTGCAACGCCGCGTTCAATGGCTCACAGAGGTCATCGAGGATCTGCACCTCGATCACGTCGCTGTTGTCCGGGGAAGGGCGGAGGAACTGGCCGGGGAAGTGTCGGTCGACATTGCGATGGCGAGGGCCGTTGCGGGGCTGGCAGAGCTTGCCACCTGGTGTCTTCCCCTGGTCCGACCCGGAGGCCATTTCCTGGCCCTGAAGGGTCGAACTGCCGCCGATGAGCTGAGGTCGAGCGAACGGGCTCTCCGGCAGGCCGGAGCCGCGGGATGGGAACTCCTACGAGCCGGTGGCTCTCTGCTGGAGGAGCCGACCACTGTCGTTCGAATCCGTGCCGGCGACCGAGGTGGGCGGGAGCGAGGCGGCCGGGAGCGAGAGCAGCGGCGCAGACGGACCGGCAAGCGGGGCCGGGGCTGATCCTCGGTCCTTTCCTGTCGGGCAGGTCCCCCGCCGTACGCCAGACAAACCCAACAGTGAAGGCGGACGAGTAAGAGCGCCCGCAGACAGCCTGATGAAGGTCTGTCTGCGGGCGCTCTTACTCGTCCGGTGGTCGAGCGTCCGGACCCGGGGGAGGCTGGGGCCCGGGCAGGGACGGCTCGGGCAGGGACGGGGGTTTGCGCAGGGGCAGGGGCACGATCCCCATGCTGATCCGAGCTGATGCCCTCGCTGGTCGGGACTTGAGCTTCGGACAGGACCGGGGCCATGTTTCACGGGAAACACTGCCTCGGTAATCGTCGAGTCCTTCCGGACCTCGGAACCTCACCCTGATGGCCCATCGTGCCGATAGGGGGTAGTCGATCCCCTCGGGCGGGGAACGGCGAGGGGCCGAAGGGCAGCAGAACTGCCCAGTGCGAGGCCCCTGGTAACGGGGCGAGCGAGGAGGAAGTGAGGTTCGCAACGTGGCGAGCGGATCGAGCGGCTCAAGCGGTTCGGGGGGATCGAGCGTTTCAGGGGGGAAGAAGACACCCCGGGGAACCGGTACTGCGCCCTGGGGATTTGACGGCGAGATTCTTCCCACCCTCGCCCGCGGCCGGCATGGGGCGATCCCAGTTTCCCGCCGGTGGCCGTTGATCGAGAGAATCTCTCGGATCCGGGACAGCTGGCGACGCGTGGATCTCACCCCCCTGCTGGAACGGCCGGGGACTGCCGGTACGGCGGCCGCAGGACCCCCTCAGGGGCCGTCCCCCTCCGGAGAACTCTCCGCGACGGCGAAGAGCGATCGGCCCGGTCCTCCCACCACTGTTCCCCTCCGGGGGACGAGGAGCCCCGGCCGGGAAGACACGGAACGTGGGGCAGGCGATGGTGAGGACACAGTGAGTTCGTCCTTGCCGGAGCCAACTCCTGTTTCACGTGAATCCGACGAGTTCGATCGCCGCGCCCACCAGTTGATGGCTCAGTGGTGGACCTCGACTCAGACACCTTCCCGTCCCCGGGGGGCTGCGTCCCAGCCCCCGCCTGATTCTCGGGCCGGCGCGGCCGGCGCGGTCGATGGGGCCGATGCGGTCGATGGGAACTCCCACGGGAGGCCGGAGGACCCTCGTTGCTCTCACCGATCCCCGGGAGAGCCCCTTGCTCCCTGCCCTCAGCCTCCAGAAGCGGTACCCACCGAAGGAGCACCGAGCGGTTCCTCCCTACTGCCGTGGGCCCAGGAAGCTCGTCGGGTAGCCGCGTGTCATGCCATCACTCGGGCGGAGGAGAGCTCGAAGGCTGGGGGGAGGAGACCGCCGGGAAGGGGGGAAGCGGTTTGTCTGAAGGACGAGATGGAACTTCCTCTCCTTTGTCCCCTCTGCGGGGGCTACGGGATCCGTTTGACACCACTGTCCTGGGACGAGGGCCTGGACAGGGACACGGATGTTTCCCGTGAAACAGAGCGACCTTCTCCGAGGACGGCCCCGGGGAACTCACGGGATTACCCGGCCTCGGCGAAGGACGGCCTGGGCGACGGTACGGGTCTGGCCGACAGCGCGGGTCTGGGCGTAGATGTTCTGGGAGGAGAAGGTCTGGGCTCGGCGGCGGCGTCGGCCCCTCCGATCCGTGAACCGCGTGTACCGATCGGCGTTCACGGGTCCGGAGGGACCGGAGAGAACGAGGGGGAACCTGGAACACCGGAGAACCCCCGGCCGATCGAATCCGAGGAGAGCGCCTCGGGAGCACTGAGAACGGGACGAGCCCCCAGGGGCGAGGAAGAGACGAGTCGGGGGCAGACAGAGCCGGGAGAAACCATGGAGCCCTGGGGAGCCTCTCATTGCAAGGGCGGGAAACTCCACGAGACGGGGGCTGGGGGACGGGAGGACCTCGGGATCGGTCCGATGGACGGGTGGAAGGGCTGCGCTCCCCAAGTTTGTCCCGTCGGCCCAGCCTCTCCCGGGGAGAGCGGGGAGCACCCTCGCCGTGAGGGGAGTTTCCCGGTGGTCTGCCGCCCCCGGGACGAGAGCGCAACACCGAGCGAGGAAGCCACGGTGGTCGATCTGGACTCCCTCACGGTGACACAGGAACACGGCAGGCGATCCCGTGTCGTCCCCCCTCCTCAGGATCCGGGCCGGCACGGGGAGAGCACCTCCCGCTCCGGGGGACCAGCCCCGGAGTCCGGGCCTCGTCCGCAGGTGCCTCCCGGTGGGTGGCCATGGAGCGGGTGGAGTCCTCCTGGAACTGGAACTGGGACCGGGTGCGGAACTGGGACCGGGGTTGGGACGTCCTCCCGCACCGCCACCGCCACCGCCACCGCTCCCGTCTCGGACACTCCTGCCACCTCGAGGGAGCTCCCCGCAGATGTTTCCCGTGAAACACGGATCCCCGGGGGGAGGGAGTCGACGGGGCGATCTGAGCCTCATGTTTCACGGGAAACGAGGAGAGGCCGTCGCGAGACGTTCCCCTGCCAGGAGGAGGGAGCCCTGACATCCTCTGCGTCGCTACCGAGCCTGCAGGGTGTCCTGGTGGAGCCGCCCGATCTCCCGGGCGACAACTGGTCCTGGGAGGAGCTCCTGCTCCTCCCCTCGGACGGCCGGAACGCCGAAGCAGGAGGGGGCGACCCCCGAGAGCTCCGGGAGCACGCGGAGCGGGCAGCGCGCGTGCGGGGGTTGATGACGCGCGCTCGCGGACACGCGGCGGGCGGCTGCGGGGTGATGACGGGAGGGAGATCTCCCGTCGGAGGGGACAGGAATCCGAGGGGAGCCGAGGACCCGTGTCGGAGTTCCCGCATCGTGGGGATCCCCAGGGCGGAGGGAGTGGGCGGTCGCCCCGAGCCCGCAGCGGAGACTCGGGGGAGACACCACGGAGAAAGCTCTGCCCACAGGGGAGGGATCCAGGGGTGGACGGTGGGGTTGATAGAGGGGAGAGCCGGGAGAGCTCCCGGAGTCGCTCCTCCGGGAGCTCCGGGCGCTCGTCCCCCGGTGTCGGAGGGAGGGAACCGTGGGAGGAGGGGCACCTCCACCGGGTGGACAACTCTCGCCGCCGGGTGGACCAGGAGTGAGTCGGCCCGGGGAGTTCCCCTTCCTCGGGGAAGAACTCCCGACCCAGGGCGGTCCGGCCAGGAGCGGTCCGGCCCGGCGGGGAGGGAGTCGAAGGCGGGGAACATCCCCGTTGTTTCCCGTGAAACAGTGGAGAATCCCTCACCGATCCTGCGGGATACCGTGCAGGCGGCTTCGTTCCTCCGCCCGAACGGCGTACCGTCTGATGTCGCGGTCGCGTCCAGGAGGACGCCACCGTGTACAGGGGAACCTCCCGGCGTGAGCGACTTCGCCACTACGCTGCCGGGAACCGACGTAGCGAATGATGGGAGCGACGTCATGCACGAGGTCACCACCGGCCCACCGTCATCGGAAGCCGGATCCTGGGGACCGGCCACCCCGATCGACGACACCCATCGAGTGGACCTTCTGGAGTCCTTGCCCTCGGTCGACGACAGCACGCCGCTCGCTGTCCAGGTGGCCGAGGACGCCCGGCGCCGGATCTCGTTGGTGGGGCGGACCTTCCCTGCTCCTCCGTGGACCCGCATCCTCACCGTGGCCAACCAGAAGGGTGGAGTCGGCAAGACGACCACGACGGTCAATGTCGCTGCCAGCCTGGCGCAGGCCGGATTGAACGTCCTGGTCCTGGACATCGACCCGCAGGGCAATGCCTCCACGGCCCTGGGGATCGATCACCACTCCGAGGTCCCGAGCCTGTACGACGTGGTGATCGAGGGCCGGCCTCTGGCCGAGGTCATCCAGCCCTGCCCCGACATCGCGAACCTGTGGTGCGCTCCGGCGACCATCGACCTCGCGGGAGCCGAGATCGAACTGGTCTCGATGGTCGCCAGAGAGACCCGCCTGCAGAGGGCCCTGGACACCTTCCTGATGGAACGCCGGGAACAGCAATTGCCTCAGATCGACTACATCTTCGTCGACTGCCCTCCCAGCCTCAGCCTTCTCACGGTGAACGCCTTCGTGGCGGCCACAGAGGTGCTGATCCCGATCCAGTGCGAGTACTACGCCCTGGAGGGGCTGTCCCAGCTGCTCAAACATGTGGAGCTGATCCGGGGACACCTGAACCCCCGCCTCCACGTATCGACGATCCTTCTGACCATGTACGACGGAAGGACCAGGCTCTCCTCCCAGGTAGCGGACGAGGTCCGCACCCACTTCCCCAAACAGGTCGTGCGCACGTCGGTTCCCCGCTCCGTCAGAATCTCCGAGGCTCCCAGCCACGGCCAGACCGTCATGACCTATGACCCGCAGTCGAGCGGTGCCCTGTCCTACCTCGAGACGGCGAGGGAACTCGCGGAACAGGTGCTCTCGTGGGGCCGCAACTTGTCGCAGGAGGAACCAGCGTGAGTGAGAAGCGTCGTGGACTCGGCCGTGGCCTCGGGGCTCTGATCCCGACGTCCGTGCCGGCGACGACCACCGACGGCGAACGGCCGCCGGACATCTTCCTGCCGGGCAGGGAACGGGCGCCACTGGCCCCGCTCTCCTCAGCGGCACAGCTCACGGCGGGGGTACTCCCCCACGAGTCGGCGCTGCGCGAGGAGTACCGGCCGGGTCTGCCGATGCCTTCCCCGGCCCAGGACGGTCTGCCCGGACAGGGGCGGACCACGTTCGCGTCCCGGCCCGACGACGACGGGACCGAGCTCCTCCCGGTCCCGGGAGCCTGCTTCGCCGAGATCCCGGTGACACAGATCGTTCCGAACCCCCGGCAGCCTCGTCAGGTTTTCGATGAGGACGCCATGGCCGAGTTGGCGCATTCGGTCCGGGAGATCGGTGTGCTGCAACCGGTCGTCGTCCGCAGGGTGGAGGACAACGAGGAAGGACCGAGTTTCGAACTCATCATGGGGGAACGCCGTTGGCGGGCCTCGCAGGACGCCGGGCTGGAGCGCATCCCGGCGATAATCCGGGACACCTCGGACGACGTCCTGTTGCGGGACGCCCTGCTGGAGAACCTCCACCGGGCCCAACTGAACCCTCTGGAGGAAGCTGCCGCCTACCAGCAGCTGCTCGACGACTTCGGCTGCACCCACGAGGAACTGGCCACCAGGATCGGCCGCTCGCGTCCCCAGATCAGTAACACCATCCGCCTGCTCCGGCTGCCACCGGGGGTCCAGCGCCGGGTCGCCGCCACCGTCCTTTCCGCAGGGCATGCCAGAGCCCTGCTGGGGCTGGACGATCCTGCGGGCATGGAAAGGCTGGCCCAGCGGATCGTCGCGGAGGGACTGTCGGTCCGGGCCGTGGAAGAGATCGTTGCTCTCGGGGAGCCCGGCCGTCCGGCTTCGGCCAAACGGCGTCCTCGGGCGGGGGCCCACACCAGTGAACTCGACGAGTTGGCTTCCCGGTTGGGGGATCGTCTGGAGACCAGGGTCTCGGTGAGCCTGGGACGGAACCGGGGTCGGTTGAACATCGACTTCGCGAGCGTCGAGGATCTCAACAGGATCATCGAGTTGCTCTCACCCGAGGTCCGCAAGGCGTTCCAGGCCGAGTGACAGCAGCGCTACCCGGCCCCCTCCACCGCCGCCTCGACGAGCCGACGGTAGAGGGGGCCGGTGTCACGGTCGGAGGCTTCCACGGACTGGGGGAAGAGGGACGTCTCCGTCATCCCCGGGGCCACGTTGACCTCCAGGAACCAGACGAGCCCCTCACGGTCCACGATGAGGTCGCTGCGGGACAGATGACGCAGGCCGAACGCCCGGTGGACCGCGACGCCGGTCGCCGCCACCTCGGCACCGCACTCCCGCGTGAGCCGGGCCGGGCAGAAGAACTGTGTGACCCCCGCGGTGTAGCGGGCGTCGTAGCCGTAGATCCCGTTGTCCGCCACGATCTCGACCGAGGGCAGTGCCACCGGTCCCGAACCGGTGTCCACCACGCTCACGGCCACCTCGACCCCGTCGATCCAGCGTTCCACGACCGCGACCTCCCCGTAGGCAAAACAGGTCACCATCGCCTTGGACAGCTCCCCGATCCTCTGGACGACGGTGACCCCCAGGGCAGAGCCGCCCCGAGCGGGTTTGATGACCAGCGGCAGTCCGAAGCGGCGTACGAGCGCCGTCAACACGGTCTGCGCCCCCAGCTCCCGGAAGACCCCGTGGGGCAGGGCCACGGCGTCGGGAACCCTCAGCCCGGCCCCCCGGGCCACCGACTTGGCCACTGATTTGTCCCAGGCCAGGCGGCAGGCCTCGGGCCCGGAGCCGAGATAGCGGAAACCACCGAGCTCCAGGACGTCCCGAATGGCGCCGTCCTCTCCGCTGGAACCGTGCAGCAGGGGCCAGACGACGTCCGGACGCAGGCTTCTCAGGGAGTCCCAGAGACCGGCGTCCACGTCCCGGACCTCCACGTGACACCCGGAGTCGACCAGTTCCCGGGCGACTCTTCTGCCCGAGCGCAGGGAGATCTCCCGCTCGTGGGAGAGCCCGCCCGCCAGGATCAGGACGCAGGGGGTCGCTCTCACCGACCGCCGGTGCCCGTCGGCGAGGTCCTTGCGGACCGGGGTCCGTCCGAGGCCGAACAGCAGCCGGGGGAGAAGGTGTCCAGCATTTCCTGTTCTGCCTCGACCACCCCGGCCAACCTGCGCACTCCCTCGCGGATCCGGTCGGGGGTCGGGAAACAGTAGGAGATCCGCAGATGGCGTTGTCCCTGACCGTCCGCGTAGAAGCCCTCTCCCGGAACGTACGCGACCCTCTCCGTGACGGCGCGCGGGAGCATGGCCCGGGCATCGAGCCCCTCGGGCAGGGTGAGCCAGACGTAGAATCCGCCCGCCGGACAGGTCCAGGTGGCCTGGGGGATCAGCTCGGACAGGGCCTGGAGCGTCGTGTCCCTGCGCTGGCGGTACATCGTGCGAAACGCCTCGATCTGAGCCTTCCAGTCGTGGTTGCTCAGGTAAGCGCTCACCGCCATCTGCCCGAAGGCGCTGGGGCACAGGATGGCCGACTCCAGGGCCAGCACCAGTTTGTCGCGGATGGCGTGCGGTGCGAGCGCCCACCCGACCCTCACCCCGGGGGAGAAGGTCTTGGAGAAGCTGCCCAGGAAAATGACGCCGGCCGGGTCCAGGGACTGCAGAGACGGCAGCGGCGGGCCGTCGAACCCCAACAGGCCGTAGGGATCGTCCTCGACGACGAGGATGCCGTGCCGACGGGCGATGTCCACAACCTGGGGGCGGCGTTCGGCCGAGAGCGTGACGCCCGCCGGGTTGTGGTGGTTGGGAACGGTGTACAGGAACTTCACCGTCCGGCCTTCGGAACGCAACCGGGTGAGTGTGCGGTCGAGTTCTTCGGGGACCAGCCCGTCGTGGTCGAGCGGTACGTGGACGACGTCGGCCTGGAAGGAACGGAAGACCCCCAGGGCGCCGACGTAGCTGGGGGCCTCGGCGACGACCACGTCCCCCGGGTTCACGAAGATGCGGGTGATCAGGTCGAGAGCCTGCTGCGACCCTGTCGTCACCACGATCCGGTCCGGATCCGCCACGGCCTGCACAGGGCGCATGACCTGCATGATCTGCTCACGCAGAATCGGATCGCCCTGCCCGGAGCCGTACTGGAGGGCTGAGGTCCCCCGCTGCGCGACCAGCCGGCCGAGGGTCTGCCCGACGAGGTCCAGGGGCAGAACCGACAGGTCCGGCATCCCCCCGGCGAGGGAAACCACTTCCGGCCGACTGGCCACGGCGAACAGCGCCCGGATGGCCGAGACGGACAGCTGCCCGGCCCGGTCGGAGTACGCCTCGACCCAGGGATCCAGCCGGGACCCGGGGGACAGTGGGGGTGGTGCCGGGAACTCCGAGAGGCCCGCTGCGCTGTTCACGAGCGTGGGTTCGTCGTTGGTCGGCAGGGTTGTCCTGGTCTGCTCCGGCACTGCTTCTCCTCCGTCAGGGGTTCACGACACAGCAGCTCGGGGACGCCTCGACGCGACACGTCCCGGTGCCTTCACCCGTCGAGGACCGTGTGCGTACCATCTCAGAAAGGGCGGCGAGAACTTCGCCGTCGTCCGCCGGTTCCTGGGAGTGTGGCATGCGGCTCTGTCGTCTGGTCGCTGCTGGTGTGGCGCTGGGGGCCGCACTGGGGTTCCTGGGAGCACTCCTGCGGCCACGCACCATCCATCCGTACCACCCCTGGACCGAATTGGACAGCCCGCAGTCCCGCGATCGGCAAACAGGGTCCGATGACGTGGCCGGATGCTGTCACCGGGGAGAGAACGGCTGATGGCGCGGCACCTCGCGGCGTTGACCCTCGACACTTTGCCGGACCTGCCCAAGCCCTGCCGGGACTGCGTCGCCTGGGAACTCGACCCTGTCGCGGCCCGCAGGGCGTGCGAGGCCGGTGACCCGGCGTTCGAGAAGGAAGCCTGGGTTTCGGCGACCCTGCTGGAGTGGGGCTCGTGCGGCCGCATCGCCTACGTGGACGACGAGCCCGCCGGGTTCGTCATGTATGCCCCCCCGGCCATGGTCCCCCGTTCGATGGCCTTCCCCACCTCGCCCGTGAGCGCCGATGCCGTTCTGCTCATGGTCACCCGGGTGCTGCCGCAGTTCACCGGTGGGGGGCTGGCGAGGATGCTCGTCCAGGCCGCGGCCAAGGACCTCACGCGGCGGGGGGTGCGGGCGATCGAGGCGTTCGGTCTGGCCGAGTCCGAACGGTCCGAGGACGACCCCCCGGCCGAGCAGTCGGCCGAGCACCCGGTAGAACACCCGGACGGCGCGGGCAGCGCGGGCGGTGCCTGCCTCATGCCCGCCGGCCTGCTGCTGGCCGTCGGGTTCAAGACGGTCCGGCAGCACCGCCGGTACCCCAGGCTGCGTCTGGAGCTGCGCACGGCGCTCTCCTGGCGGGAAGATGTGGAACAGGCGTTGGAACGGATCCTGGGATCCGTGAGAGCACCTTCACCGGCCCTCACCGCAGGCCAGGGCCTGGAACGCTGAAGGCCCCCCGTCCACCCACCACGGCCTCCCCCCGAAGGGGAACGATCGTGGGGTGCGGACAGGGGGCCGGCGTCGTTCGGACTGCGTTGTTCGGACGGTTCAGGCGATCCAGGCGGAGAGTTCCCGCAGGAGCATGGCCTTGGGCTTGGCCCCGATGATGGTCTTGACGACATCACCGTTCACGAAGACTGCGAGGGTCGGCAGCGAGGTGACGCCGTACTGGGTGCAGGTCCGGGGGTTCTCGTCGGAGTTCAGCTTGACGATCGTGATGCGGTCGGCGTTCTGCGCAGCGATCTCTTCCAGGACCGGCGCGATCTGACGGCAGGGGCCGCACCAGGCTGCCCAGAAGTCCACCACCACGGGCTTGTCCGCGTGCAGCACGTCGGTCTCGAAGCTGCCGTCGGTCACGACCTTGCAGCTGCTCATGTCAGGGCTCCTTAGATCCTTCAGCGGGGGTGTCCAAGCCGGCCAGGTAGCGTTCGGCGTCCACGGCGGCGGAGCAGCCGGAGCCTGCGGCCGTGATGGCCTGGCGATATTCATGATCGACGACGTCTCCGCAGGCGAAAACCCCCGGCAGACTCGTGCGGGAGGAACGGCCCTGCACCGCGACGTATCCTGCGCGGTCCAGGGCCACCTGGTCCGCGAACAGCTCCACCCGGGGGTCGTGGCCGATGGCCACGAAAACGCCGGTGACCTCCAGGGTGGACGTCGTCCCCGTCCGGGTGTCCTCCAGGCGCAGCCCTGAGACCTTGTCCTGGCCGAGCACGTCGGTGACGCGGGAGTTCCAGCTGAACTTGATCTTCGGATCGGACAGGGCGCGCTCCTGCATGATCTTGGAAGCGCGCAGTTCGTCCCTGCGGTGGATGACGGTCACGGATCGTGCGAAACGTGTGAGGAAGGTCGCTTCCTCGATGGCGGAATCCCCGCCTCCGACGACGGCGATGTCCTGGTCCCGGAAGAAGAAGCCGTCACAGGTCGCACACCAGCTGACACCGTGCCCGGAGAGCCTGTCCTCACTGGGCAGCCCCATGCGGCGGTAGGCGGATCCCGTGGCCAGGATCACTGCTCTGGCCCGGTGGACCACTGGGGTGCCCAGATCGGCGTCCCCGGTGACGACCTCCTTGACCTCGCCGGTCAGGTCGACCCGGACCGCGTCGTCCGCCACCAGGTCAGCCCCGAACTTCTCGGCCTGGCGACGCATGCTGTCCATGAGGTCTGGTCCCTGGACCCCGTCGGGAAAGCCGGGGAAGTTCTCGACCTCTGTGGTGTTCATGAGCGCACCACCCGAGGTCACGGATCCCTCGAGGACCAGAGGCGCCAGTTGGGCGCGGGCCGCGTACACCGCTGCGGTGTAGCCGGCGGGACCGGACCCGATAATGATCACATTGCGGACGTCGTCGCTCATGGAGTCTCCCTGGACGGTGAAGTCATCGGATCAACCGTGGCGATCCCTCGACTGTTCCCTGGTCCGGCGGAAGGTCGCTCCCGCCGGGTTCTCAGCCGGCCGCCTCCGGCACAACCTGGAACTTCAAGGTCCCGTCGGCGTCGGAGCTGCAGTTGCGGGCAACTGCCCAGACCTCGTACCCGCCGGAGCTGCTCTGGATGACGACGACGGCGGCATCTTGCTCTCCGAAACGGGCCAGGTCCACCGCCACCAAGGACGCCGGGTCGGTGCTCAGGGCGTCGAGACAGGAGTGCAGTTTGACCGGGTCCTTCAGGGAGGTGTCCCCCTGGGAGAGTGACGAATCCGCCGCCCCCGTGGGCTGGGCCTGCTCGGTCTTCTTGCCCGTGCCCGCAGCCGAGTCGTTGTCGAGGTCCTTGCCCTTCATGTTACTGGCCGTGATCACGAGCTTCCTGGCCTGTTCAGCGAACCCGGCTTCCGTGTAGAGGGTCCCCGTGGTGAGGACGGGGGCCGCGATCGAGCCCGTGACCGGAGCCTTGGAGGAGATGTCGGCCGCCGTAGGGCTGCTGTCGCCGTCCCCGAGCAGGGGCCGCAGGACGAAGAGCCCGAGGGCGGCCAGGACGAGCCCACCGGCCGCCACGGCCAGGAAGGTGTTCCGGCGACCGAACAGCTGATCGTCCCGGTCCTCCTCCCTGGCCTGTTTCCTGGTCCTCGAGGAACCTCGCCCGCCCCGGCCGCTCAGGGAACTGCGATGCGGTTGGCCGTCGCGGACGGCGGGCAGGGCGAAGGTGCTGGTCTGCCCGTCCACCGGGACCCCGGCCCAGGTGTCGTCCGCCCATCCCGCACGACGGGCAGGGACCACCGACGCCTCTCGCTCGGGAACGGGGACTGGGGCTGCGGGCGCGTGCTGAACCGGGGAAGCCGGCTTCGGGAAGGGATCCGCTTCGTATGCGGGCTGGGTGCCGGTTTCGTATGCGGGCTGGGTGCCGGTTTCGTACGCGGGCTGGGCGCCGGTTTCGTACGCGGGCTGGGCGCCGGTTTCGTACGCGGGCTGGGCGC
>JAUPKJ010000188.1 GCA_030837505.1 Actinomycetota bacterium | reverse complement strand
CGGGACCGCGGCGTAGGCGGTCCACAGCCACGGCCAGCGCACGGCGTGGAACCAGGGGTGGAAGGCGTACCACAGGCCCAGCAGTATGAAGGTCCCGACCGTCAGGGCGGTGGTCGTCCACAGCGCCAGGACGGCCAGGTCCCTGTGGTCGGTTCTTGCGGGACGGGCCCGGGACGTGGTCCGAGTCGCGGCCGGGTCTCCCAGGAGGTCCTCGAGCAGTTCCACTCCCCGCAGGTCGTCGGCGGGGGCGGGGGCGGGCTCGTCCGTCGTGGCGTCGGGGAGCGTCGTGGCGTCGGGGGCTGCTGTTGTGGGCTCGTCGGTCGGAGCGGGTGGCAGGCCGGGGAGGGGCAGGCCGGGGGAGGTTCTGTTCGCGTACCGGGTGAGCATGGGTCTGGTGCAGGACACCTCGCGCGACGGCCGGAGGCCGGCCCGCCGGGAGGGTTCCTGGGCCCTCGGTGTGAACAGGGCCCTCGGCGCGAACAATTCGTCCGGGACCACGTCCGGGAAGCCCTCGCCCTTGCGAACCGATCGTCTCCGTAGGCAACGGACGCGATCGAGGTCCCCCGAACCGCCTGTAGTTCTCACGTGCTGTCCCTCTCCACCGGTCGCCCCCACCGGGTCGACACCGAATGTTCCTCGAAGCGAGCCGTCCCGGGCCCGGCCGTCGCGCAGACGGCGACGGCTCGACAAGGCTGAGGGAGACAGGAGGCGCACCTGGACGGACGGCAATGTCACGGATGGCGGTACCCCCGGCGAGGTGTCCGCTCCGGGCGTCGTTCCCGCCGGGCGAACAGCTTGCCTCTGCCCTCGCACAGTACCTGACCTGCGACGAAGGGCGAGAAACGAGCTCGTCGGCTTGTCCTGCTACGCACCTTGAAAGGCTTTGATGAACACGCAGCGTGAAGAATATTTGCTCTACGGACACCAGTCCGTCACGGATCCGTGACCAGCCGTCGGTGTCGGATCAACCTGCGGTGGGGGCTCCCACGAACACGGCGGCCCGCAGGGCGTCCAGGTCGCGCAGGTCCTGCAGGACGGCGTCGGCGCCGGCGGCGACCAGGTCGTCGAGGGAGTCGGGGCCCGTGGCCACGCCGACGGCGCGGGTCCCGGCGTCCTGGGCTCCGCGCACGTCGTGCACGGTGTCGCCGATGACGACGACCCGGTCCCCCGTGAGTCTCACCCCGTGGGCGGACCCCGCCCGCTCGACGGCGTTGCGCACGAGTTGCGAGCGCAGGGCCCCCTCGTCGCCGAACGCGCCGATCTCCAGGTCGAGGTACTCCCCCAGGCCGAAGACCTGGAGTTTGCGCACGGCGACGGACCGGAGGTTGCCCGTGACGACCGACTGGACGGTGCCGTGGTCGGCCAGGTCCGCGACCGCGCGGGCGGCCCCGGGCAGTCGCCGGCCCACCTCGCGCATCCGGTGTTGCAGGGCGTCGGCGGCCTGTCCGAGGGCCCGGTAGAAGGCCTCGATCGTGGTCTCGGTCTCGGGCAGGTCGTGGGCCCTCAGGGTGTTCGAGACGATCGCGCGTTCGGTCATGCCGGCCCCGCCGGTCCACTTCGTCATCGGTTCGCCCGTGATCTGCAGGAAGGCCGCTGCGTACAGCTCCCGGCTGACCGGACCGATCGTCAGCACGGTGTTGTCGATGTCCCACAGAACCAGGCGCGCCCCGCCGTCAGCCAGCATCTGCGCATCATCCCACGGATGATTCGGCTCGCAGGCCGGGTTCCGCGAGGGGCCGGGCGGTGGGGGGGTCGTGGTTCCCCGCGGGGCCCTCGTCCATGTACGTTTCGCGGTCCGGTGGGGTGTCGCGCGCGCTGGGGCCGCGCCGCCGGAGGAACCCGTTGACGTCATGATCCGGGCCGCTGAGGATGGCGGCGGATCCGCCGCCCGGTCGCGCAGCGGGCGTCCGGGGGCCGCCGCCGGTGCCGGTCGGCCCTGTCGGTGGACCGCAGGCCGGGTCACCGGACTGTTTCCACGGGTCGGCGGCCCGCGCCGCCGCGACGCCATGAGCGAGGTCGGCATGATGCGAGTCCGATGGCCGGGACGGCACTGCGAGTCCCGGACCCCCTTGTCCGCGGTCGTGGGCACTGCGGCAGCCCTTCTCCTGGTGCCCCTGACCGCGCCCGCCGCCGGGGCGACGTCCCTCGCCGGGTCGCCCGCGGGGGAAGCTGCGGGATCCGCAGCCGGTTCCGTGGCCGCTGTCCCGGCGGCAACGGGGCATGATTACGCCGAGGCCCTGCAGAAATCGATCTTCTTCTACGAGGCGCAGCAGTCCGGGAAGCTGCCGGACTGGAACCGGGTGGAATGGCGCGGGGACGCCACGACGAAGGACGGCGGCAGCGCCGGGGTGGACCTGTCCGGGGGCTGGTACGACGCGGGCGATCACGTGAAGTTCGGTTTCCCCCTGGCCTTCACCACCACGATGCTCGCGTGGGGGGTGGTGGAGAACCCGCAGGCGTACACGAAGGCCGGGCAGCTGACCGCCATGCTCGACAACCTGCGGTGGGCCACCGACTATCTCGTGGCGGCGCACCCGAGCCCCGACACCCTCTACGTGCAGGTCGGGGACGGCGGGATCGACCACGCCTACTGGGGTCCGCCCGAGATGATCGACATCCTGGGGCACTCCCGGCCCGTCTACAAGATCACGCGCAGTTGTCCGGGCACGGACGTGGCGGCGGAGACCGCCGCGGCCCTGGCGGCGGCGTCGCTGGCGTTCCGTTCGCAGGACCCGGCGTACTCCCGGACCCTGGTGACCCACGCCGAGCAGCTGATGACCTTCGCCGAGTCCACCAAGGGCACGGACGGGCGGGACACGGCCTACGTGTCGTGCGTCACCGCGGCCCAGGGCTACTACAACTCGATCAACGAGGGCGGCTGGGGCAACCCGGGGGCCACGAAGATGTACTGGGACGAGTTGGCCTGGGGTTCGGCCTGGCTCCACCGGGCGACCGGCGAGGCCTCGTATCTACAGAAGGCCCGCACGTACTACCCGAAGATGGGTTCGGAGGACGACCCGGCCGGCAGCCAGTCGAAGGTCCCCGTGTACTCCTTCGGCCTGGGTTGGAACGACAAGCAGTACGGCGTGTACGTGCTCATGGCGTCGTTGACCGGTGAGCAGCAGTTCGAGACGGACGCGCAGCGCTGGCTGGACTACTGGACCGTGGGCTACCACGGGAAGAAGGGCACGATCACCCCCGGCGGGATGGCGTACATCTTCTACTGGGGTTCGCTGCGGATGGCAGCGCACACGGCCTGGGCCGCCCTGGTGTACGCCGACCACCTGGGCAGTTCGAACGCCCTGTACTCCCGGTACCACGATTTCGCCAAACGTCAGATCGACTACGCGCTGGGCGACAACCCCGGCAAGCACAGCTACGTGGTGGGCTACGGCACGAACCCACCGACCCATGTGCACCACCGTGCCGCCAGCGGCCAGAACCTCGGGTACATGTCGGACCTGACGGGCCCGAACCGCCACGTGATCTACGGCGCCCTGGCCGGCGGCCCGGACCAGAACGACAAGTGGGTCGACGACCGCGGTGACTACCAGCGCAACGAGGTGGCCGTGGACTACAACGCCGGGTTCACGGCGGCCGCGGCCCGGCTGGCCGGGGAGTACGGCGGGACCCCCGTGCCCGACTCCCAGTTGGTGGACCCGGTGCGCGACACGGAGATGAGCGTGGATGTCATCACCGACCACTCCGGCCCTGACGGGGCCAGCCTGCGCGTGACCATCACCAACGCGTCCGGGTGGGCCCCGCGGGTCCTGGACGAGGGCGTGGTGCGCTACTGGTTCACCCTCGACGGCTCCACGACCGCCGACCAGATCAAGGTGACCAGCAGCGGGTCGGGCGGCTGCGCCGTCCGGCAGCCCAAGCAGCACTCCGGCAGCACCTATTACTTCGATCTCGACTGCACCGGTGTCGCCGTGCACCCCGGCAGCAACACCACCTACCAACGGACGACCCCCGTGGGCATCCAGGTGACCCGCCCCGGCACCTGGGACTCCTCCAACGACTGGTCCGCGGGCAAGAACGCCCACGTGGCCCTCTACGACGCCGGCACCATCGTCTGGGGCGAAGCACCCGCCACCACCGCGGGCACGACCACCCGGAGCGCGGCCCGGTAGCGGCCCGGCCCCGGGAGGAGGCCGGGCTCAGCGCCTCCCGGGGCCTGCGTGGACACCACCGCCGGCCGAGTGGCAAGAGCACCTGTCGAAGCCCCCTCCTGCCGGTCGCTCTCAGACTTGGGCGGTTCGATGACTCACGTTTGGGTAGTTCAGCCGCTCACGTCTGGGTAGTTCAGCCGCTCACGTCTGGGTAGTTCAGCCGCTCACGTCTGGTAGTTTGACGTCATGACCGGAGAGCCGGGGCTGCTCGTGAGGCGAGTGAACGGGTTGCTGTCGCGTCTGGTGGCGGAGGAGCCCGTGATCGCCCTGCATGGGCCGCGGTCGGTGGGTAAGTCGACCGTGCTGCGGGTTCTCGCGCTGGACCATGGCGTCGAGGTGATCGACCTGGACGACGTCGAGACCAGGGAGGCTCTCGCGGGGAATCTGGCCCTGGTCACCGGCGGCGAGACCCCCCTGTGCATCGATGAGTACCAACGGGTTCCGGATGTTCTGGATGCGATCAAGACGAGGCTGAATCGGGAGGGGAGTCGTCCCGGCGTCGCGGTGATCACCGGTTCGACGCGCCAGGAAGCCCTGCCAGCGACGGCTCAAGCGTTGACCGGGCGTCTCCACACGGTCACGATCTGGCCGTTGTCGCAGGGTGAGCTGACGGCCGGTCACGAGAACCTGCTGGAGGCCCTTCGCGCTGATCCGGAAACGGTCGTGCCACAACATCCCACTTCGGAGACCACGCGCGAGGACTACGTCGCGCGAGTCTGTGCCGGTGGGCTCCCCCTCGCCGTGCGCCGGTCGGAGACAGCCCGTGCGCGCTGGTTCGACGACTTCGTTCGTCAGTCGGTCGAGCGCGACGCCCTTGAGCTGAGCCGGGTGCGTCAACGGCAGTCACTCGCAGAACTGCTGACCCGTATGGCTTCCCAGACCGGACAGTTACTCAACATCACCAAGGCCGCCGAAGCCCTCGGAGTGGAGCGCAGGACCGCAGAGGCCCACTTGCGGCTGCTGGAGGACCTGTTCCTGGTGGTCCGCCTGCCCGGCTGGGGAAAGACCTTGCGCTCCCGGGTGAGCGTGCGGCCGAAGGTGCACCTGGTCGACTCGGGCTTGGCGGCCCGGCTGCTGCGACTCACCCCTGCCAAACTCGCCACCGTGGACCCGGCCGCGCTCACCGAGTTCGGCAACCTGCTGGAGACCTTCGTGGTCGGCGAGCTGCGCAAACAGGCTTCCTGGCTCGACGAACACATCGCCCTCGGACACTGGCGGACCAGCGACGGGGCCGAGGTCGACCTCGTCGCAGAATTCGACGACGGGCAGGTCCTCGCCTTCGAGGTCAAGGCGAGCCAGCGGGCCACGAGGACCGACGTGTCCGGACTCCAGCAACTGCGCGACGTCCTCGGGTCACGTTTCCGCGCCGGTGTCGTCTTCACGACCGGACAGCGCACCTACACGCACTGCGACCGAATCCACATCATGCCGATCGACAGGCTGTGGCAACCCAACGATCTGGACGCCCCCGCTCCGTGAGGCCCGCACGGCCCACAGCACCACGCCCTTGGCTCATGCCGAAGGCCAGTTCCCGATCACGGGAACTGGCCTCGGACCTGCGTCATCGTGGTGGGCGATACTGGGATCGAACCAGTGACCTCCTCGGTGTGAACGAGGCGCTCTCCCGCTGAGCTAATCGCCCGGGTCATGCTGTTGTGATTCCGTTTGCTGGTTGTGGTTCCGTTTTGCTGGGGGTACGCCAGCCACGAAGGGGCCGACGAACCGGTTGTGCACCGTGGAACGGTGTACACACTACCGGATCGGTCGAGGTGCTCTCACCCCGGTTCCCGAGGGACACGGACCCCGGCAGGAAGACGGCCCCGGCGGGAAGACGGCCCCGGGCGGGAGCACCAGCGTCGGCGGGAGGCCCGGAGACCTCGACCAGGAAGACCAGGGGGCCGGAACGGGACTTCCCCGACCCGGGAGCCCTGAAAGGCCGCTGGAAGCCCCCTGGGGTGGGTTCCAGTGGGTGCCGGTCAGTTGGTCAGGCCGGGCAGCGGGGGGACGAACTCCTCGGAGACCCATTCCGGGATCCCGTACACGACGAGCACCGCGTAGACGACGCCGACCACGAAGGCCATGGTCGCCAGGCCGATCAGGGAGCGCACCAGGAGGTTCTGGCGGGTGATCCAGTGGATCCAGACGCCCACGACGCCGCGGACCCACAGTTCCAGGCGCTTGGCCCAGGCGAACTCCGAGCCCAGGATCGCCAGGCCGAGGAAGACGATCAACCAGCCCGGGCCGGGCAGGGGGACCATGGCCAAGCCCCCGACGACGATGACCGTCCCGATGATGCCGACCAGGATGCGGTAGGCCAGGCACCAACCTCGGCGTGCCCGGATCCTCTCGCGCCAGCCGTGAACTTTCCGTCGCACAGCGTGCACCGTGGGCCTCCATCAGAGCGGTTCATGGCGCCCAGGAGGCACCCGTTAGCGGCATCCTGAACCATACCGATGGACCTTCGGGCCGAAGACAGCCACCATCACACTGCAAGACCACCCGTCCGGTGGGGTTTCGCCTCTGTGAGTACGGGGAAAGAAGCCGCCGAGGGCCAACCGGGTGGCCGCCGATCGAGTGAGGGAGCACCATGCAACCGCACGTGGACGTGGAGGCGTCGGTCCAGCTCCGACTAGTCGTCGCCGACGCCGACGCCGTCCCTCTTCCTGTCAGCCTGCGTTACAGCGCGTCGGATCCATACGCGGTTCGCGCGGTGTTCTCAGGTGAGGGAATGGAAGTGGAGTGGGTCTTCGCCAGGGACCTTCTCCGCAAAGGACTCACGTCGCCGGTCGGTGACGGCGACGTCCATGTCTGGCCTTCCTGGGGCACGGGACGGGAACTCTTGATGATCTCCCTGACCTCCCCCGACGGACAGGCGGTGCTGGAGGCCACGGCCAACGACGTGCGGACCTTCCTGGACCGCACTGCCGTCGTGGTCCCGGACGGCGACGAGAGTTCGTATCTGGATCTGGATGCTGCGCTGGAGCGTCTGCTCGCCTGAACGCACCGGCACTTCACAGGATTACCGACCGAGCGCCAGGCGGTCGGAAGGCGGTAGGGGACGCGGTCGCCCGGCCCACGACCGCGAGCCCTCGCTCGCGGCGACGGCGAACCACGTCGCCCGCACGGAACGGTTCTCTTCGTGCGGCCTGTCATCATCGCGCCCCTCCCCACGCTCTCATCACCCCCATGCTCTCGTCGCCGCGCTCTCGTCGCCGCGGCGGTCCCACCGATCGGTCAGGGGTCCGTCCCTGAAAACACCACCCCTGGGGCTTTCGGGTACCACCACGACGACATGATTTTCATCACATGTCAGAGGCAACACGGGTACTGCACGGACCTCAACACGCCACGCCCGACTTCACCACGGGAACCATCGGCCCCAGACACCATGACACCCCATGTCTGGTTTGAACAGCTTGCCCGATCTGAAAGTTTTGTGAGATTTTCACCACCCCCACGTTGTCACGGGCTGTGATAACTCAAGCGTACCTCACGCTTCAACACGAAACACTCTTTCATTACTCTGCGAAGAGCATTGATTACCCTACGGGTCCAGTCGGGGGTCCTCCGAAGCCGTTCGCCGCCGCTCGCAGCCCTTGTCCCCCCGTTCGGGGCCGGGGACCGAGAAACGATCAGGGTCGGCCAGGGGGTCAGGGGTCCAGGTCCTCGGGCAGGCAGTCCGCGAACAGGTCGGCGGCGACGCGTCCGAGCGGACCGGGCGGCAACAACCGGCCATCGATCTCCGCGGCGGCTTGGACGTCCCGGGTCGAGCTGGTGAGGACCACCTCGGGCGCCGTGTCCAGGACCGACATCGGCAGCGTGCGCTCCCGGATCGGCAGGCCCCTCCGGGCCGCCCACTCCAACAGCAGCTCCCGCGTGATCCCGCCCAGGCACCCGGACGACAGCGGCGGAGTGAGCAGTTCGCCGTCGACGGCGACGAAGACGTTCGAACCGGTTCCCTCGCACAGCTCCCCCCGGGTGTTCGCCAGGAGGGCCTCGTGCGCGCCCCGATCGTGGGCAGCCTTCAGGGCCACGACGTTCTCCGCGTAGGAGGTGGACTTCACGCCCACGAGGGCCGAACGCTCGTTGCGGACCCAGGGAACCGTGATGACGTTGATCCGTTCCGGCCAGGGCGACGTGGCTTCAGCAGCGACGATCAGGGTGGGATCCGATTTTCCCCGGTTCGACCCCAACGGACCGGCCCCACCGGTGACTGTGATCCGCAGGCGGGCCAGGGGGACCTGGCCGAGTTCTTCGAGAGTCTGGGCCACGGCGGACCGCAGGGCGCCGTCGGACGGGACCTCCAGCCCCAGAGCGTTCAGGGAATGCCCCAGCCGCCGCAGGTGCCGGGTGAGGGCGAACGGGCGCCCCTGGACCACTTTGAGGGATTCGAACGCCCCGTCCCCAACGGTCATCCCGTGGTCGAGGGCCTGGACCCGGGAACGACCGTCCCGGTCCGTGCGCCCGTCGAGCCACACCACCGGGCCACGCGCCTCGGTGAGCCCGTTCCCGTCCGGTTCCCGCGTGCCGTCGTCTTCCCGCGTGCCGTCGTCGCCCATCGGTCCCAACTTTCCCTTCGGTCCGGCCGTCCACCACGCGCACGGCTCTCCGGCTCCGGTCATCCCATCATGAAGACTGCGCCCTTCCCGGGACGAAGCACGCGACGGCGTTCCCTTTCCCCCACCGCCGGCCCTGTGGGGCACCGGCTGAACATCGAGGCAACCGGCCTGGTCAGAAGGCTCGACCCACAGCAGGCGGGGGTCGGTTGGACTGTTCCCGGGAGCTTCGGATAGTGTTCTGAGCGTAGCGAACGCCGGGAAGAAACCGGCGAATGCATGCGGACGTGGCTCAGTTGGTAGAGCATCACCTTGCCAAGGTGAGGGTCGCGGGTTCGAATCCCGTCGTCCGCTCGGGGCTCCGCGCCTCACGGTGGAGTGGCCGAGAGGCGAGGCAACGGCCTGCAAAGCCGTCTACACGGGTTCAAATCCCGTCTCCACCTCG
>JAUPKJ010000187.1 GCA_030837505.1 Actinomycetota bacterium | reverse complement strand
TGGAACTCGTACAGGGCCAACGCCTGGGTACCCCAGGCGAACCCGTACAGGACTCCGACGACAACTCCCCAGGAGTTCCCGAGCAGGGCCGTTGCGGCCCTTGACAGCAAGAACGTCGTGAGACCCACGAGCACTGATTGAAGCACCAAGAGGATCCACACGTGTGGACAAAGACGATACAGAGGTGCCGCCAGGGCAATAATGGGAGAAAAATGGTCGCCAAGAAGGTTGAACTGATCCACTGCTTTGAGGTCCGACCGCGGCAATTCCCCTCGCGCGTACTGCTGCGTCGCTTGAGCGAAAATTGCCAAGTCCACGCCGCACTGCATCGTGTGAAAGCGTGCTGTGGCCAGGGCGGTATAGATAACAGTGACAGCCGTCGAAACTCCGGCGCTCGGCGCAAGGTCCCGGAACAGGCGTCGTACCCGGGAAGAATTCTCCGTTCTCGACGCAGGCGGCACTTCCACGACGGCAACTGACATGATTCTCCCAGACCCATGGGGATTCCCAGAACCCCCTGTACACGAATCATGCCAGACCGCGCAAAGTGACCTCCTCGAAGGTGGCTGCGTTCGGTGCCCAGCACGACGCGCAGCATGACCGAGTTCGCCCTCGGTACGGCAGCGAGCTGGGAAGGTCCGTCCCCGGGCCGCCTCCGGACGTGGGTCGCGTCGAGGTTTGCCCTGCTGCCCGAAGTGCCGCCTCCCGGTCTTCGACCTCGGCATTCATCGCTCAAGCCGTCCGATCAGATCACGCGGGGGATGGCCTGACCGTCGAGATGGTCGTCCAGTTCCAGGAAACCCGTCATAGCCTGCCTCATGCTTTCCAGGCCGGAGTCGTCGGTGGCCCCGGCCGAGCACTGCACCCGATCGGCCACCGCCCCGCTCCCGGTGAGCTGGGCCACGGTGTGCCCGGTGGCCCACGCAATGGACACGATTTCAGGCATCTTCGCCACCCGTTCCCCGGAGATGATCCGCGACAGGGTGGGTTGGGAAAGACCCGCAGCGTCGGCCAGCGCACGCTGGCTCAGGCCCGCAGCCAGGCGAGCACGATCAATCAGCGCCCCCACAGACACAGCCGCCACGATCGTCACCTCTCAGTACTGAATCATGATCCTCTTATGTGATTCGGTGCAGGCCGTCACGGGCCCCGCCGCCAGAACAGCCGCCCCCCAACGGCACCAGTTGGCGCCGGAAGAGTGCGCGGGGCTGTGACGTGGTGTTTCGATCGCAGGGCGACGCCGGGACGATCGGTGGGCGGGACGGCGTGCCGGGCGTCCGCACGTGCGACGCGGGGGTCTCACGGTTCAGGGGGTCTGCGGGGTGATGGTGAAGCCCAGGCCGGCGGCGTCCTCGCGGAGGAGGGCGCGGGCCTCGGTGCACCAGGCCGTGAGTTCCTCTCGCTCCTCGGGGGAGTCCTCCCCCGACGCGGCGACATCCAGGAGGATCTGCAGGACCCGCTCCGCCAGCCGCCCCGCCTCGGGGAAAGTCCGCTCGCGAATCAGGTCCCCCAGCGTCTCGCCGAGTTCGTCGGCACCGCCGCGGTCGTCGTTCTTGCGCCACTGGAACTCCAGGTCCTCCGGAACCCGCACCCGTCCCAGACCCTTCACGGTCCAGCTGTGGGACGGGAGGCCATACAGAGTGTCCTCCAACCGCGAAATATTGGCCATGAATCTCGGCAGCCCCGGCACCCCGAGCATCCACACATCAACCACAGCGAAACCACCCAGGGAATTGATGATGTGGTTGACCCGCTCGCTGATGTCCGGAGGGAAATCCTCTGGGGAAGAATCCGGGGGGCGAGGAAAGTACCGTGCCATGGCGTGCGCCAATGCCGCGTTCTCCTCCGGACTCGTCTCCCCTTCCAGGAAACGTTCCACGAGCGCACCATCCATCAACAGATCGCGTTCCTGCATCATTCACTCCTCATCCCGACGGTCACCCATCAACAGGTCCACCGCAAGAAGCCGCCGCCCCTCCCGATGATGCATCTGAATCGCCCGCAAACATCTCTTTTTCTTGTACTTGACGTCTGGCGACCGCGGGTAGCCCGGGAGCTTCGAGACAGCGGCCCGCGCCGCGTCGAGCCGCTGTTCGCTCACGCCCAGGTGGTGGGCCTGACGTTCGAGCTCCCCGTACTGGGCGCGCCGGGCGTCCTCCCGCGCCACACGGGGAAAATCCGCGCGGACCAGTTCGAGCTGAGTCATGTTCATCCGCCCGAAGGCCCGGGAGAACACCAACTTCCTCGGCGCCGCAGGATCATTCTCACGACCCGCCAACTTCCGCGTGGCAGCCTCCTTGGCCGGACCCCACACCTGCCCGGCAAGATTCGCCACGACCCCCGGAAGAAGACCCGTCACAGCCTGCTCAACGGTCCCGGTGGTGAAACCCGCCAGACGCGAACGGCTCTTCTCCGCCTCCGTCGGCTCATACACCCCCTCCGGACGCGCGAACTCATCACGCAAATTCGGCAGAACCTTGCCCTCCAAAAGCTCCCCGTCCGGCCCCACCAACCGCCCCCAATACGGATCATTAACCGGATCATAACCAGTCGTACTGTCCCGATCGACATGCACCAACACCGCACCGGCACCCTGCAGATCCCGATACAGATCCACCTTCGTCAAACCCCACTCCTGCCCCCGACCCTCGATCTGCGTACTCGTCCCCGGCAACCCCTCGACCAACTCCTGCCCCTTCGACTCCCACCCGAACGGCAACACGATCCGCCCCGCCCCCGCCTCCGAACCCTCCACGTCCCCCTCCCCCGCAGGCCCAGCAGGCACCGCAGACCCCGTGTCCGCCCCCGCCTCCGGCACCCCCGGGCCGCCACCACGATCCGAGACCGCCACCCGATCCCCCACCATCCCCGGCAACAACACCGCACCCCCACCGGAACCCTGTCCACCTCCCCCACCCGAGACACCGGCGTCAGGATCCACCGCCCGAGCCGCGGCCACAGCTTGCTCCCACAAATCCGCAGCCCTGACCAAAGCAGCATCCGCGTCCTCGAACACACTGAAAGCAGCCCGACCCCGCTCGGTCAAAGGCCGGATCCCAAGAAACACCATCAGATCCACAGCCCGCTCACAAGACTCAGTAGTCGTCTGCCCCGCCCTCTGCGCCGTCGCCAACAAATCGGCGAGCCGCACAGCAGCAGCCACCGTCGCCGACCACGTCCCCTCGGCCATCGCGCGCTCCCCGCCCCCGTCCCCGTCCACCCCGCTGAGCCAGCGGACTGACAGCATTATGCCAGACCAGCGCGTATCGGAC
>JAUPKJ010000186.1 GCA_030837505.1 Actinomycetota bacterium | reverse complement strand
GGCACGGCTCTGCGCAATGCCATGAAGAACCACATCACCCAGGTGATGCAGCACTACCAGGGCAAGCTCTACGCCTGGGACGTCGTCAACGAGGCCTTCGCCGACGGCTCCAGCAGCCGCCGGGATTCCAACCTCCAGCAGACGGGCAACGACTGGATCGAAGTCGCCTTCAAGACTGCTCGGGCCGCCGACCCGGACGTCAAGCTCTGCTACAACGACTACAACACCGACGACATGAACCACGCCAAGACCCAGGGCGTGTACAACATGGTCAAGGACTTCAAGGCCCGCGGCGTTCCCATCGACTGCGTGGGCTTCCAGTCCCACTTCAACAACCAGTCGCCCGTTCCGGGCAACTACCAGCAGAACCTCCAGCGCTTCGCCGACCTCGGCGTCGAGGTCCAGATCACAGAACTGGACATCGAAGGCTCCGGCCAGACCCAGTCGAACAACTACACCAAGGTCGTGAAGGCGTGTCTCGCCGTGGCGAAGTGCACCGGCATCACGGTGTGGGGCGTGCGCGACAGCGACTCCTGGCGTGCCAGCGCCACCCCGCTGCTGTTCGACAACAGCGGCAACAAGAAGCCCGCCTACACCGGGACCCTCAACGCCCTGAACGGCAAGTGACCGAGGGCGAACAGACCTGATTTCCTCCAGGTGGTGGTGCGGCGGTCCGGCCCGGACCGCCCCACCCCTGGCGTCCGCGGCGCCGGAGCCGAACAAGTCCGGGGGGGGGAGCGCTCAGCCCAGGACGGGGCCGACAGGACCGTTGGGAGGCAGGGTGATCGGCGTGGGTGGGGGGGCGACGTAGAAGTCCTCGACCCACTCGTCCCTGGTCTCGTGGTCGATCCGTACCCGCCACGAGTGGACGCGCCCGGTCTGCAGCGGCAGGCCCGTGGGGAAGGCCACGGCCCACTGCGCGCTGGGCCGCAGCGACCGGTGGGGAACGGGGATGTCCTGCCCGGCCACGTCCTCGAAGGTGACCGCGTGCCCGATCCGCACGACCTGGGGTTCGCCCCCGGGCCCCGGCGCGGTGACCGGTGCGCCGTCGGAGTCGTGAAGGCCGATCTCCACGACGCACTCGGCCCCCACGAGCGCCGGGGGCACGGTGATCCTCACGAGCAGGCCGAAGGCCGCCGTCGTGCCCTGGCCCGGCTGGTACCCGAGCACCCTGGTGCCGGCCCCCAGGAGATTGAGCCGGCCCCCGGGATCCGGAGCCGCGTGGTCCGCGAGAATCATCATCACGGCAGCGCGGGTGCTCACATCGCTCACCCCCAGGACACTACTCCCGAAACGGCCCGGAAACCCCCGGAAACCCGCCCGCGGAAAGCGGGTCCCCGTCCGTCGGGGCCCCGGAGAATCACTCGGTCGAGCCGAGGAGTCTCTCGGTGCGGCTGGTGACGTCCTGGACGGCCTGTGCGATGGTGCCGGCCTGGTCGGCGGCCTGACCGATCTCGGAAGCGATACCGGTGATCGACGCGGAGATCTCGCTGATCACGGCGGACTGTTCCTCGATGGCGGCCCCCACCACCGACTGCGACTCGTTGATCTTCTCCACCATGGAGTCGATCCGTTGCAAGGCCAGGACACTGTCCTCGGCCGCGGCCTGGATCCCGCTGATACGGGACTCGATGTCGTTGATCGAGCCGGCCGTTCTCCCCGCCAGGGTCTTGACCTCGTCGGCGACGACGGCGAAACCCTTGCCGGCCTCTCCGGCCCGGGCCGCCTCGATCGTCGCGTTCAGGGCCAGGAGCTTGGTCTGCTCCGACACGGAGGTGATGAGCCCGAGGAAGTCCCCGATCTCCGTACTGGTCCGTTTCAGGGCCTGCAGGGGCACCATCCCGGCCCGGGCCGCTTCGATCGTCTCCCTCACCTGGGTCGTGGTGTCGGCGGACGACCGGGCGATCTCGGCGACCGAGGTCCTCAACTGTTCCGCAGCGCCGGCCACGGCGTTCGCGCTGTCGGTACTGGACGTCACCGCGGTGACGATCGTCTGCGACACCGTGGACAGGGCCGCCATGGACTCCTCGAACTGCCGGTAGTCCTGGACTCTCTCCGTGATGTCCTGCCACAGCACGACGTACCCGTATTTGGCGCCGTCGTCGTTGAGGATGGCGTTGATGTTCGTCGACAGGGTCGTCCCACCGAAGGCGAAGATTGCGCTGCGCGGAAGTTCCGCGGGATCGTTGAGGATCTGCTCGATACGGCCCGGGTCCTTGTGGAAACGGTGGATCGATTTCCCCAGGACCGAGGACGCGTCGACCCCGAACGTCGAACGCATCTCCCGGTCCAGCGACTGCATCCGTTCGGTGGCCAGGCGGTTCATCCACACCAGGTTCAGATCCAGATCGGCCACGAAGCAGTTCCCGTTCAACGACGCCAACGCGGCCACCAGAGGGTGACTCCCGTCCGCCAGCAGTTGCACCAGGGCGACCATCCCCGACGGCGCAGAACCCGACCTACCCTGGGTGATCAGTCCCATGTCGTTCCGACCGCCCTCCACCGGGGCCTCCCGGCCCGCTCCCGCCCCCGTCCACTCAGGAACCGGGGCCTTGCGAGTCACCATGGCAGCAGACCTCGCGTCCCTCCCCCGAGACACACCGAGTCACCGGCACCGGGATGCAACACCGCCCCGGCGGGCCCGACTCCGGGCTGGCAGGCAACAGGGATCTCATCGGCAAACGCCGACCCGAATACGTAGGAGTTCGGTGATCCCGTGAAGGAGAGAATGCTCCACCGTGAGTACTTTCGTCATGGGGCGAGGATGGCGAGGGTCTCACGCCAGCGTTCGGCGTTCACCGCAGCCACTTGCAGAACCTCTGCGCTGTCCGCCTTCTGATGAACGGGATTCCGTTGTGGGCCGTTTCCCTCCAGCCCCACAATCGTGTAGAACTCCCGCATCGAATCGTGAGTGATCTCTTCACTGCCCCAGTCGTCCCCCACACGTCCGGCCCAGGCCTCCTGCCAGAGTTGTTCCTGGTGGCTCTGCTCCGACAGACAGGACCCAGGGTGTCTACCGTAGAATTCCAGGACAGCGTCCACGTTGGCGCGCTCGGCAGGCGTCAGCGCCTCAGGATCGGGGCCGTCGGTAGGGTCGGGGCCGTCGGTCCGACGACAGATTGCAGGGACGACCGGTCCCATCCGCCACGCCTCAACACGCTCGGGGAACAACGGAACCCCGTCCCACGTGACTGTCCAGGCCTGGGCGTAATAGACCAGTTTCAGCAGCTGGACCTCTCCCGTGGGGGTGAGGCGGGACTTGATGTATCGCATCACATCCACGGCAGTGGCCATCCTGTGTCCTCCCCTCTCTCGGTCTGCGATCCAGGTCTGGTCAATGACACCATTTTCCCCTACAGGCCACCGGATCGCATCCGACATCCCGGAACGAATGTCCGACATCCCCTGGATTGCATAGATGTGGATGGTGAGCTGATCCGGTGAAGCCACGATTTCCACACACCTCACCGGAGCCGCCTCTCAAGGCACCAAGACTCCGGACCAACACCCCACGGATGTAAGAGCGACCGGCAAGAGGTGGCTTCGGCTAGCGGCGTCCGGGAGGCGCCCGGCCGCGTTGATCCTTACGGGATCCGGGACCACCAGACTGACAGTCGTCGGACGACGCCCAACCCAGGGCGCCGACCTCCTGCCGCCTTGCCGGGCCCCCCGCCACGCCGCTCACCTGTCGAAGCCCCCTCTTGCCGGTCGTGCTTGCGTTTTTTTCGAATAGAGCTAGAATTTTAAAGAGAGAGGAACCCACCATGAGCAACAGATCAGCATCCTCGGAGGCCACGACCTACCTCGTGGAGTCCGAGGCCGAGGCAGCGCAGATCATCGACTTCTGCCAGGCGTTGGCAGCCCGCGGCGGACAGGTCCCCGACGCCGGCCCTGCTCTGGTCACCCCCACCGGTGAACGCCTGGAACTGCCCCCACAGGTCTTCGAGGCGTTCCAGCAAGTCCTCACCGCTCTGTCCCGGGGCCTGGGCGTCACGATCGCGTCGCGCAACGCAATGCTCACCACCCAGGAGGCCGCGGAATTCCTCGGGATCTCCCGCCCCACCCTCGTCAAGCTCCTGGAGAGCGGCCAGATCTCCTTCCAGAGGCGTGGACGTCATCGCCGGGTCATGCTCACGGACCTGATCACCTACCAGGACGCGAGCCGTCACACCCGACGCGAAGCCCTGGACACCATGATCGAGGATGCCTTGGACGCCGACCTGTACCAGGCGACACTCGGTCAGCCCCCGCGTACCCGGTAGCCCCGGTGACCTTCCCCGCGTCGCATCACCACAGCGCCGGCTGCCCGCCCTCCACCAGAACACCGACGTGTCTACGACACGGCCAGTGAGATCGAGGGGGCCTGAGCGGTACTCAGTGGGACACAACGGAACCGGCCCCCTTCCTGCGTTTCCACAGGTCGGGGGCCGGATGTACTGCGTGTGGCGGGTGATGGATTCGAACCAACGTAGGCTGAGCCGACGGTTTTACAGACCGCTCCCTTTGGCCGCTCGGGCAACCCGCCATGACTACCGGGCACAGGCCCGATCGACAGGTGGAAGGATAGCAAGCCGTACGCGGGTCGCGGTACGGAGTATCGCCGTGGCCCGGGGAAGGGACATGTTCGCGTTGTGGAGAGGGGCAGGACCGTGGCTGGGGAGTCGTCGTTCGACGTGGTGAGCAAGGTCGACAGGCAGGAGGTCGACAATGCGCTCAACCAGACGGCGAAGGAGATCGGGCAGCGGTACGACTTCCGGGGGACCGGTGCCTCGATCGAGTGGAGTGGCCAGCAGGACGTGGTGCTGAAGGCTTGCAGCGAGGACCGGGTCGCTGCGGTGCTAGACGTCTTCCAGACGAAACTCATCAGGCGGGGGGTCTCGTTGAAGGCCCTGGATTGCGGCGAGCCGCACCAGTCCGGCAAGGAGTACCGGATCGAGGGTTCCCTCAAGGAGGGGCTGACCCAGGAGAACGCCAAGAAACTCACCAAGCTGATCCGGGACGAGGGCCCCCGCGGGATCAAGGCTCAGATCACGGGCGACGAGGTGCGGGTGTCCAGCAAGAGCCGGGACGACCTGCAGACGGCGATCGCACTGCTGAAGGGGGCCGACCTGGACGTCGCCCTGCAGTTCGTCAACTACCGCTGAGTCGAGGCCGAGCACGGGCCCCGGGTTTTCCCTCCCAGGGGCTCGTTACTCGCCCTCCCTTGGGTATGCGGGAATCCCATCGGGAATTTCTCACTTCCAGAGAGATTCTGCCCATCCAGTGACCTTTTTCCTGAAGGTGTGGGGACGGGACAGAGCATCCTCCCGTCCGCCTGATGGAACCTCGGGCGCCGAAGTGCCATCGTGCTTGCATGCATTCGGCACAGGACGTCGATGGGGACCTTCCTGCGCTCCTCGTCCCCTTCGGGGAGAGACTGCGGCAGTGGCGGGTCGCCCGCGGGATGAGCGAACTGGAACTGGCCACGGGAGCGGGCTGCACGGCCCGACAGGTGTCCTGCTGGGAAAGCGCGTGCGCCCGGCCCACCCGGAGCCTTGTGCTCCGTCTGGCCAGCACCCTCGACATCTCCCTGCGGGAACGCAACCAGTTGTTGCAGGCCGCTGGACTCGAACCCGAGTACCGGCGGACCGGCCTCGACTCCCCCGACCTGCTGCCCTACCGCAAGGTCATGGACCGCCTCCTCACGGCCCACGAGCCCTTCCCCGCCCTCGTGACCGACACCCGCACCACGGTCCTGAGGGCCAACCTCGCCTGCAAGAGGCTGTTGGGCCCCGACATCGTGGGCAGCAACCTGGCCGAACGCTACTTCGGACACAGCAAGACCCATGAACTCGTCCTCAACTGGACGGAGGTGGGCCGGGCCGGGCTGACCCGCCTGCGGCGCCTGCTGCGCCTGCACCCCATGGACGAGGAACTCGACCGGCTGGTCGCTCTTGCGGAGACAGCCCTCGACGACGTGACCGGCTCTGTCGCCGACTGTGTGCCCACGGACCAGGACACCCGGAGCCCCGTGCTCTGTCCCTGGTTCGACCTGAACGGGGAAGTGATCCGGACAGTCCTCGTCGGCGCCCTGTTCGAGGCCCCGGCCGAGATCACCTTGGACGAGCTGCGGATCGAACTCATGTATCCCCAGGACGAGCAGGCCGAAAAATTCTTCCGGGACCTGGTCTGAGAGCGACCGGCAAGGGCGGGCCGGAACCGACGCCGCCCGGTCGCCCTCAGCGGCGATAGCCCGCCATCGACTCCAGGCGCGCGATCCGCTCCGGCATCGGGGGATGCGTGCTGAACAACCGCGACAGTCCCTCGCCGCGGAAGGGATTCGCGATCATCATGTGGCCGGAGTTCATGAGTCCGCGCTCGGGCGGCAGGGGGAGGCTGCGGGTGCCGTACTCCAGCTTGCGCAGGGCCGAGGCCAGGGCGAGGGGATCGCCCGTGAGCCGTGCGCTGTCCTCGTCGGCGTCGTACTCCCGGGTCCTGCTGATCGCCAGCTGGATCACGGTGGCTGCCAGGGGCGCCAGCAGGGTCATCAGCAGCAGGGCGATCGGGTTGGGACGGTCCTCGTCGTCCCCGCTGAAGAGGCTGAACCACAGGGCCATCTGCGCCAGGGAGGTGATCAGCCCCGCGATGGCCGCGGCGATCGAGGACGTGAGGATGTCACGGTTGTACACGTGCATGAGCTCATGGCCCAGGACACCGCGCAGCTCACGCTCGTCGAGCAGGGTGAGGATCCCCTCGGTGCAGCAGATGGCGGCGTTGCGGGGATTGCGGCCCGTGGCGAAGGCGTTGGGCGCGTTCGTGGGCGACACGTACAGGCGGGGCATGGGACGCCGGGCCGCCGTGGACAGCTCTCGCACGATCCTGTACATGGCAGGTTGTTCGGCCTCGCTCACCGGCCGCGCCCGCATGGCCCGCAGGGCGATGGTGTCGCTCTTCCAGTAACCGTAGAAGGTGAACCCCAGGCCGGCGACGGCGAACAGCCACAGGAAGCTCCCACCACCGATCACGGAACCGGCCCCGAGCAGAACCACCCAGATCGAGGTGAACAGCAGGGCGGTCTTCAGACCGTTGTGGTGACGGTGAACCATGGCTCGCCGCTCCTCTCCGGATCGCCTGATGATGCAAGGCCGCCGATTCCCGGGCCCGCGTGCATCGCCGAAGGCCTCGGCGCTCCCGGGCCGTCGGGAGAGGGGCCACCGCTAGATTCCGGTGCCCTCCTATCAGGACAACGGCGAGATCCTGACCGACGTTCCCCCCGCCGACGGCAGCGGGGAACGTCGGCCGGAATTCACCCGTTCGGACGCCGGACGGGCGAACGCCGGACGCCGGAGGGCACCCGCCGGACGCCGAGCGTCCGGCACTCCGGGCCGTATCAGCGGAGCCGTATCAGCGGATCATGTCCGGCACGATCCCGGCGGCGAGCTCCGGCGCGGCGGACAGCACGACACAGGCCAGGCAGGCTGCCCCCAAGGCGAGGACCTCCGCCGGCGTCACCTTCCAGGAGCGAGGCTCCCCCTCGGGCTGCTGCACGAGGAGAGCTGCCCACCGCAGGTAGTAGATGAGGCCCAGGGCCACGTTGAGGGCAGCGAGGACCGCGACGGGCCACATCCCGGCGTCCACGACCGGTTGCAGGGCCACCACCTTCGCGACCAGGCCGATGACGCCCGGGGGCAGACCGGCCAGGCACAGCAGGGCGAAGCCCAGGACGATCCCTGCGGCGGGGTGCGTGCGCGCGAGGCCGCGATAGGCCTGCAAGGAATGCTGCTCGCCGTCCGGGTGACGACGGGCCAGAACGATCACGACACCGAAGGCCGCGAGCCCCGCCACCACGTAGGCCACGAGGTAGCCGATGGAGGCTGCGGCAGCGTCCCTCGCGGCGGAGGGCTTCGAGGCCCCCACGGCGGCCAGGGGCAGCAGGACCCATCCGGCCTGGGCCACGGTCGACCAGGCCAGCAGGCGGACGGCGATCCGCTGCCGGAGGGCGACGAGGTTCCCGACCGTGATGGTCAGGACCGCGAGAGCGCCCAGCACCGGCGCCGACGAGTCACCCAGCACGGGCAACCCGATCGTCAGGAAAATCACCATCGCGCTGACGCCGGCGATCTTGGAGACGGCGCCGAGGAACGCTGCGACCGGCAGGGACGTCCCCGCGTAGGTGTCCGGGGTCCACCAGTGGAAGGGCACGACCGAGACCTTGAACCCGATCCCGGCGACGACCAGAAGGGTCCCCAGCACGGCGACGGCCCGGACCGAATGGTCCAGCTCCGGCGACGACAGGACGAAGGCGATCCTGTTCAGGTGCAGCGATCCGGTGGACAGCAGCAGGAGAGCCACGCCGCTGAGCATGATCCCGAGGGAGGCGACCGCCGTGAACAGCAGCGTGACCCCGGCCTGGGCCCCGCGCGCGTCCCTCCGCAGGGCGACCAGACCGATGACCGGCAGGGACGCCGTCTCCAGGGCCACGACCAGGGTGGCGAGGTCCCGGGCGCCCGCGAGGGTCAGGGCCCCAGCGGTCGCCGTCAGGAACAGCACGTGGTGCGGGGTGCGGTCCGCGGCGACGTCGCTGTCGACCGCCAGCATCAGGCAGACGACGGCAGCGCCGACCACGAGCCCCTGCAGGGTCCAGGTGAGGCCAGAGGAGATGTAGGAGCAGCCCAGGGGGTCCGGGGAGCAGAGCGTGGCTGCCGGGTCGTCGGTGCGCACGAGCCACGCGACCGCGCCGCCGGCTCCCACCAGGCCCAGCAGGGCGATGAGGTCGTGCACCCTGCTCAGCTTCGCCCCGCGCGGCGCGAAGGCGTCCACGAGCAGGATGACGATCAGGGCCAGAGCCGGACCCGCCGCGGGTGCGACGGCCGAGAAGTCGATGGCCTGGACGGAATTCACGGCGTAACCCCTCCCACGCCCAGGAGCAGGCGTACGGCGTCCCCGGTGATGTCGAGCAGGAGCCACGGCAGCAGGCCCAGGGCAACGGTCGCCACGACGAGCGGAGCGGCCAGAGCCACCTCGTGCGCCGTGGCATCGGTGATGTCTGGATCGGAGCGCCAACGCTCCTCGCGCGGGCCGTGCCAGATCGACCACAGGACCCTCAGCAGATAAGCGGAGGCGATCAAAGTGCTGACCACGCCGATCACCGCCAGCGGGCGGGCCGTGGCCCCCAGGGCGTCCTCACCGCCCCAGGTACCCACGATCGCCAGCAGCTCCCCCCAGAAACCCGCCAGCCCCGGCAGGCCGAGCCCGGCGAAGCATCCGAGGGCCAGCAGCCAGCCCATCGTCGGTAGCCGGTCCCGCAGACCCGTGCCCAGCACGTGCAGGTCCGCCGTGTGGTGCCGGTCCTTCAGGGAGCCGACGACCAGGAACAGCAGACCCGTGATCAGCCCGTGGGCGATGTTGACGAAGAGCGCCCCCTGGAGTCCCTCGGGGGTCATGGAGGCGACCCCCACGAGGACGAAACCCATGTGGGCCACGGAGGAGAACGCGATGAGCCGCTTGAGATCCCGTTCGACCAGGCAGGCCAGACCTCCCCAGACGGCTCCGGCCATCCCCAGGATGCCCAGGGCGGGAGCGATCGTCTCGAAGCCCTCCGGCGCCACCGGCAGGGCGATGCGGACCAGGCCGTAGGTGCCCATCTTCAGCAGGACGGCCGCCAGCAGCATGGACCCGCCCGTGGGGGCGATCGTGTGCGCCGGGGGCAGCCACGTGTGCAACGGGAACATCGGGGCCTTGACCGCCAGCCCCAGGACGATCAACGACGCGGCCAGGACCTGGGTTTCGTGGGACATCCCGGCCCCGGCGCCGTCGGCCAGAACGACCAGATCGGTCGTGCCGGTCTGGAGGGCCACCAGCAGCAGACCCAGCAGCATGATGGCGGACCCGACGGCCGTGAACAGCATGAACCGCCAGGCGGCGTCGGTGCGGGCCGCCTGCCCCCCCGGAAGCGGCGTCGAGCGGGGGCGCGGCCGCGGGGGCTGTTTGTCGTCGCCCCACAGGGCGATGACGAACCACATCGGCACGAGGACGACCTCGAAAGCGATGTAGAAGAGGACCAGGTCCAGGGAGGTGAAGGTGGCCAGGGCGCCGCCCTCGACCGCGAGGAAGCAGGCCATGAGCCCCGGCAGGCGCCCGGCGGACGGCCGGACCCTCAGGGCGTGGGCCGTGACGAGCAGCCCCATGAGCGCCGTCAGCAGGACCAGCGGCGTCGAGATGCCGTCCATGCCCAGGTGCGCCCGCACGCCCAGCGCCGGGATCCAGGAGGCGTCGACCTCCAGGCCGGGTCCGGACCGGTCGAAGGGCGCGGCCTGCACGGAGGCGACGACGGCCAGCACGAGGTTCACGGCGGCCGTTCCCGTGGCGATCCGGACGGCCGCGCCGTCGGAGATCCCCCTGACCAGCAGCAGAAGCAGGGCCACGGCCAGAGGTAGGCCGATCATGGCCGGAAGCAGGACGTTCATGCCAGCACCACTCCAGCGATCCCGACGGCGAGGGCACCGGCGACGAGCCAGGTGACGTAGCCGGTGGCCAACCCGGTCTGGGCCCGTCGCAAGGCGATCCCGCCGGCTTGCGCCAGACTCGCGGTGCCCCGCGGACCGGCGTCGACGACGTCCCGGTCCCCGGCCGCCACGACCCTGGCCAGAGCCTTCACGGGGCGCACGACGAGCGCGTCCTGCACGTCGTCGAGGCGGTACCCCGAGCGCAGGAACGCCCTGAAAGCGCCGGGCAGCAGGTCTGCGACGTCCCGGTGGCAGCGCACCTGCAGGTGCAGGACCCAGGCGATGCCCGCGAGCGGCAGCAGCGTTCCCAGCGCCGCGGTGGGCAGGGCGATCTCGGCCGATTCCAGCAGCTCCGGCGGGTGCACCATGAGCAGCCCGAGCAGGACGGTCGGCACGGCCAGGACGTACAGCACGCCCGTCATGGCCGAGGGCAGATGGTCGTGGACGCCGTGCCCGCCGTCGGCGGGCGGGGGTCTGCGATCTCCCAGACAGACCAGACCGTACGCGCGGGCAGCGTAGATCCCGGTGACGAGCGCCGTCAGCATTCCGCTGACCAGCACCAGCCAGGCTGCCCAGCCGCCACCGTGCATCGCGGAGTGTTCAGCGGCGGTCAGGACGGTCTCCTTGGACCAGAAGCCGCTCAGCGGCGGGACCCCGGCCAGGGCTGCCAGACCGATTCCGAACAGCACGGACAGCTTGAGGTTCGTGCGTTGCAGACCACCCATGTGGACCATGAGGGTCGAGCCCACCAGGTGCGTGACGCAGCCGGCGATGAGGAAGAGCATCGCCTTGAACGCCGCGTGGGACAGCAGGTGGAAGACGCCGGGACCGGCGTCGGTGGCCGCTTGGGCCATCGAGACCCCGGCGAGCATGTAGGCGACCTGGCTGATCGTGGACCAGGCCAGGACCCGTTTGAGGTCGTCCTGGGCCAGGGCGGCCAGGGCCGCTCCCAGCATGGTGATCGACGCGATGACCGCGGCCACCGTGAGGGCGGCGTCGGCAGCGAGGAACAGGGGCAGCAGCCGCGCCACGAGGAACACCCCGGCGGCGACCATGGTGGCGGCGTGGATGAGGGCCGAGACCGGGGTCGGGCCCTCCATCGCGTCCGGCAGCCAGGTGTGCAGGGGGAACTGGGCCGACTTGCCCGCGACCCCCATGAGCAGCAGGAGCGCGACCGCTGTGACGGTGCTCTGGGGGAGTTCCTCTGCGCGGGCGAGCAGGTCGCGGATGGCCGTCGTCCTCGCCGTGACGATCAGCATGACGACCGCGATGGTGACGCCGAGGTCGCCGAACCGTGTGACGAGGAAGGCCTTGACAGCAGCGGCCCGGGCCGAGTCGCGCTCGGAGTGGTGACCGATCAGCAGGTAGGAGCTGATCCCCATGATCTCCCAACCCATCAGCAGGAGGACCAGGTCCTCCGCATGGATCACGAGCATCATGGCCGAGGTGAACAGGGAGACCGTGGCAGCGAAGGCCGGGTACCGCAGGGGCTCGTCCGGTGTGCCCTCGCCGCCGAGGTAGGCCGTGGAGTAGATCTGCACGCAGCAGGCGACCAGGGCGACGGCCACGGCGACGAAGGCCGACAGCTCGTCGGCCCTCAGGTCCAGGGACAGGACGGCGATCCCGGTGTCCACCTCGCCCAGCAGCGTGATCTGCCGGACGGGACCGTCCGCCAGGACGCCGTACACCTCCAGGACGGCAGCGCCCAGACAGGTGAGGGAGCCCAGGACCGCCCATTCGCGGGCCCAGGGCCGCCATCGGCTGCCCGTGAACAGGCCGAGGACCGAAACCACGGCAGGAATGATCACGGTCAGCAGTGCCGCCGTGGTGGTCATCGTTCCTCCTGAAGGCTCTGGCCGCCGACCGCGGCGGCCGTCACCGGTTCGCCGTCACGCTGTCGCGGCGGTGTCGAGCCGGACTCCGACGCCTCGCCCAGATCGGTCACCAGAGTCAGATCGCTCGTGGACCTGCGCCGGAACAGCAGCAGGATGACGGCGAGGGCCAGCCCGATCTCCGCGGCCGCAATGGTCACGACGAAGACCGCCATGACCTGCCCCGGGATCAGGGGGTCCCCCGACGGCCCGCTCGCGCCCCGCGCGAGGGCGGACAGCCCTCCCGCCGGGAGGGTGGAGGCCGTGACGAGCAGGACGTTCGCCGCGTTCATCAGCAGTTCCGCGCCGATCAGCACCATGATGGCGTTGCGTCGGGCGAGGAGTCCGTAGATTCCGGTGCCGGCCAGCGCAGCGGCCAGCAGGAGGGGTCCCGCGAGGTGTATCACCGGCTCACCTCCCCCGCCCGCGGAGCCGATCCTTCGGTCCGCTCACTGATCTGTCTCTCCTCCACCGTCGGTTCGCCCTCCAACGCGGCCGCCAAGCGGCCGAGAACACCCGCTCCGTCACGGCGCAGGCCGTCGTGGTGATGGACGTCGTCCCGGACCACTCTGACCGCTCCGGTGACCCGGGCCGTCCCCAGGGAAAACTCCGGATCGACGTACATGTCCTGGGTGTACACGCACGCCGCGACCGGCACGTCGTTGGTGGTCAGCGCCTGCCGGTCGTAGAGCGGCTCGGACCATACCCGTTCCGCCAACAGCTCGCCCACCTCGGCCAGGGGGGCCAGGGCCGGGTCGGCGGTCAGATCGTGCGGGTACACCATCTCACCGGTCAGTTCGAGGCGTTCGACGCCGTCGGGCCCGCCGGAGTCGGTGGTGCCGATCCCCAGTTCGTCGCGGATCCGCCGGGCGGACCAGCCCGTGCGCACACCGCCCTCGGCGTAGACGGCCTCGTGCAGCAGCGCGTACAGGGGCTGGCCGCTGTAGCCGACGATGTCGCGGACGCCGTCGAGGAAGGTGTCGGAGAGTTTCTCGCCCGGCAGGGCCCAGGCGTCCTCCACGAGGATGCCGATCCGGTCGACGCCGGCGGCCCCGCCCAGAGCCCGGCCGATCTCCTGCAGCCGGGCCGGGGTGAGGCGCTCCCCGCCGGGCAGGCGCTCGTCGGCCTTCTCCACGTGCCGCGCGATGCGGGCCAACTCGCGGCGGGCCTGCGGTCTGGCCCGGTCGAGGGCTTCCACCCGGCGCGCCAGGGCCCGGTGGGTGGCGCGGTAGACGTCGTCGGGGTGCCGGCCGACAGGCGGGATCCCGCCGGTGACCATGACCCGGTCCAGCCCCTGGGGGGCCAGGCCCAGGTAGGTCCAGGCGCAGAACCCGCCGAAGGACTGGCCGAGGACCCTCCAGGGGGCGTCGCCGAGCAGATGGCGGCGCAGGAGCTCGGCGTCCCGGACTATCGAGTCGGCCCTGAAGTGGGTCAGGCGGTCGGCAGCGACCGCTGCGGGCAGGGCTGCGAGGGTGTGCCGGTCCTGCGGGGTCGAAAGGCCCGTGCCGCGCTGGTCGAGCAGGACGACCCGGTGGGTGGACAGGAGGTGGTTGAGCCACGCGGGCGCGTCGTCCCCCGGGCGGGGCGACCGGCTGCCCGGTCCTCCCTGGAGGTAGAGCAGGTAGGGCTGGTCCTCGTGGGCATGTTCCGCGGATCTCACCTCGCGCGCGAAGAGGCGGAGGCGTTCGGAGGCCGGATCGCGGTGGTCGAGGGGCGCCTCGATCCAGTGGTCCCCCGCGACCATGGGTGTCCCGGTGCTCCCGTCCCCGTGGACGGCGACGACCGCCGGCTCGGCGCCGGTCGGTGATTTCACCGCTCGCCACCACCCCGGGAGACGGTGAGGGCCGCGACGAGCGCCGCGAGCAGGAGCAGGGACAGGACCTCGAAGGGCAGGAGCCAACCGCCGAAGATCGCTTCGCCGAGGGCGCTGGGGGAACCGGTCGCGGTGTCGGGGTCGACCTCGTGGTCGCCGACCGCCGCCACCAGGGTCCCGCCGAGCAGACCGGCGACCCCGAGCCCGCAGAGGGCCGCAGCGAGGCGTCTGCCCCGCGAGGCGTCGAGGTCGTGACTGATCCCGATCGGCGCGCGCGTGAGCATGAGGGCGAACAGGACGAGGACGACGACCGCCCCCACGTACACGAGCAGCTGCACGAGGGCGACGACCTCGGCGCCGAGGGTCAGGTAGACGCCCGCCAGACTGCCGAGGGCCACGACGAGCCAGAGCGCTGCGTGCACCACCTGCTTGCTGGTCACGGCGAGCAGCCCGGAGCCCCAGGCCAGCAGTGCGAAAGCAGCGAAGATCAGCTCGATCCCGCTCACGAGTCCGCCTCTCCGCGGGCCCCGGTGCCCCGCTCCTCGGGGGGTTCGGTGGCCTGTCTCTCGACCGGTACTGCCTTCTCGACCGGTACTGCCTTCTTCACGGCTGCGGCCTTCTCGGCGGCAGCGGCCTTCTTGGCAGCTGGGGAGGCCCCCGCAGGGGCGGTGCGGGGAGCAGCGGCCTTCTTGGCCGCGCGCTCCAGGGCCTTGCGGGCCGCCCCCACCTCCTTGGGCTCCACTGCGGCCGGGTCGGCCGGTGGCGGGGGCGGGGCTGTCGCGGCCCACTGAGAAAGGCGTCCCCGGTCGTGGGTCAGATCGACGATGTCGTACTCGGCGTACTCGAACTCCGAGCTCCAGATCAGGGCGTCGAACGGGCAGACCTCGACACAGATCCCGCAGTACATGCACAGGGAGAAGTCGATGGTGAAGCTGTCGAGCACATTGCGCTGCCGGGCCCGGCCTCCCGCGACGGCGGGGAGGGTCTCCTTGTGCGCCTCGATCTGGATGCACCAGTCGGGGCATTCCCTGGCGCACAGGCCGCAGGAGGTGCAGTTCTCCTGCACCAGCCCGATCACCCCGCGACTTCGGGACGGCAACGAGGGCCGCACGTCCGGGTACTCGTCGGTGTGGGACGGACGGAGCATGGTCTTCGCGGTGACGATCAGACCCTGTACCAGCCCCGTACCGATCCCGATACGGCGCCGGCCGGTCCTTCCGGTCACCGGTTCCGCTCCCGATGGCTGCGCGCTCACGCCGTGCATCCTGCCGTGTCGGACCCGTTCAGAGCGAATGCGCCCGCCGTTCGCAGCGCCCGGCGGAGCCGGGGAAGGGAACGTGTAGCACGTTCGGTCGGGTTCAGGAAGTGACCGGCGTCCGCTCGTCCCGGTCCTTTCCGCCCCTGCCCTTTCCGCCCCGGCCCCTTCCACCCCAGCCGACTGCCCGTCCCGGTCACTGCCTGGAGGATCGCTTCACCGCCGACACGTCGCACGCCCCCCATCTTGGTCCCTGGACTCACGAAGAGTGGGACCACCCCCCTCCCGGCCCGTCGAACGGTGCCCGGCGAGCTTCTCCACGGGGATCCCGACCTCCCCGGCCGCGTGTTCTGCGGCCCAACGGGCCGCGCGCCGCCGGGGCAGACTCCGGCGGACCTGAGTCGCCACGGCCAGACCGTCGAGCATGGCCCCGATGCGTTCGGCGGAGGCCACGGGATCGGGGCAGGTGAACTCCCCGGTCTCGTTCCCCTCGGCGATCACCGCGGTGATCGCCGTCCTCCAGCGGCGGTTGACCCTCCGGGAGGCGTCCTGCAGCTCCGGAGTGCGCAGGGCCTCCGCCCAGGCGTCGATGTCCAGGGTCCAGCCGGGGGCCTTGCCCGCAGGGGCGTACAGACGCAGGATGGATCTCAGGCGATCCGTGGCGCACGCCCGCGTCCCCACCACGCGGTCCAGCCGGGCCAGATCCCGCTCTGCCGCCGCGACGAAGGTCTCGGAGAGCAGCCTTTCCTTGGTGGCGAAGTGGTAGAAGAGCAGTGCCGTGCTCACTCCCAGTTCCGCAGCGACATCGGACATGCGGGTTCTGGCGAGACCGTTCCTGGCGACCACGTCCACGGCGGCACCCAGGATCTCGTCCCGCCGGAGGTCGGCTCGGCGACGGATCATCCCAAAAACCTACTCGCCGATCAAAGGATCTGACCAGAAAGTCGGGATTACCCCTCTGCGGTCCGAGAATGCTCCGCGCGGATCGATGGACCGCGCGGAGAAGGGAACCTGCGTGACCTCAGACGGCGACGACGACCACGGCCGTCAGCACGAGCTGGGCCAGGCTGAGCGGCACCAGCAGCGTCCAGGCCAGACGCTGCAGCTGGTCCTCCCGGGTCCGCGGCCAGGAGACCCGCAGCCAGATGATCACAATCCCCATCAGGCCGGTCTTGAGCAGGGTCCACACCGGGCCGAGGACGTCGTCGAAGGGGCCCTGCCACCCGCCCAGGAAGAGCACGGTGAACAGCGCCGACAGGACCACGGCACCGGCGTACTCCGCCAGCAGGAAGAAGGCGAACCTCAGCCCCGCGTACTCGGTGTAGGGACCGACGACGAGCTCGGAATCGGCGATCGGCAGGTCGAAGGGGGGGCGCTGCAGTTCTGCCAGGCCCGCCGTCAGGAAGACCAGGGCCGCCGGGGCCTGCCACAGGAGCCACCAGGGCTCCCACGCCTGCGCGATGCCGGTCAGGGACAGGGTCCCGGCGGCCATCGCGACGCTGGCGGCGGCCAGGACCATCGGCAGCTCGTAGGCGAGCAGCTGGGCACCGGCCCTCAGGCCACCGAGCAGGGCGTACTTGTTGGCGCTCGACCAGCCGGCCATCAGGGGGCCCAGGACTCCGACCGACATGGCGGCCAGGACGAAGAGCAGGCCGCAGTCGAGGTCGGCCCCCACGAGGTCGGCCGACAGCGGGACGGCGGTCAGGGCCACCGCATAGGGCAGCAGGGAGACCGCCGGCGCGATCCGGAAGATCGACCGGTCCGCCGCGGCGGGGATGATCTCCTCTTTCTGAGCGAACTTGGCGCCGTCTGCGACCAGCTGCGCCCAGCCGTGGAACCCTCCGGGGTACATGGGACCGAGGCGGCCCTGCATGTGGGCCATCACCTTGTGCTCCGTCTGCCCGAGCAACAGGGGCAGGGCGATGAAGGCCACGATGATGCTCGCCGCGCGGACGACGACCTCGACGATCTCGCCCAGGTCCATTCCGAGATCAATCACCGCTGTCCTCCCCAGGCACGTCGGCTGCGACGGGGCCGGCCTCACGGGGCCCCCAGGTGTCCGGGTCGGGAACCCCCGGCGCCTGGACCTTGTTGCGTCGGGAGGCCGCACCCTGCCCGGACTCCCCCGGTTCGCCCGCGCCGGGCCACGGCCGGACGGCGCGCGAGGCGAGCTGGAAGGACTTGAGCAGCGGGTTTCCCTCGAAGCCGTCCGGCAACAGCAGGGGCCGCAGTCCCAACCCCGTGGCCTCGTGGAAGTCGGTGAAGCTCAGGCCGAACATCTCGTAAGTTTCCCGTTCGTGCCACGCGGCGCCGGACCACACCGAGGTCAGGCTCTCCAGGGTCAGGTCGTCCTGCGGCACCCTGGTCATCAGGAGCATTCGCCGGACCACCACGTCGCCCGAGGAATCGGCCGCGCCCCGGTGGGCGCTGTACGAGTCCGCGACATGCACGACGACGTCGAGTCCCGCCGGGTCGGCGTCGAACTGATCGACGGCCGAGAGCCAGTCGAAGAAGTCCAGCCCCAGGTCGTCCCTGACGAAGCGGGCGGCGGTCGTCCACAGTTCCCGGGGTACCCGGGCACTGGGAATGCCGTGCGCGTCGAGGCCGACCTCGACGTCCCCGCCGAGCGCTCGGGCGAGCAGGCGGGCGGTGTCCTCCGGGGAGCCCTGCGCCTGTGCCTCCTCGGAGCCCTGCGCCTCCTGGGAGCCGTGTGCCTCGGACACGGGCTGGTTCACGAACTGCTCCTCGGAGTGTCGGCGCTCCCGGGGGCTTGCCCGGAGGCTGCGGAGGGGGCGGAGACGGTCACCGTGCCGGTCGGAGACCCGTGCACCAGGCCCCGGGTCAGGGCGCCGACCCCGGGGGCGCGCCGGGTGTACCGGTCCCGCAGGTTCTCGTCGGCGATCTTCTCCTGGAGCTTGACGATGGCCTGGAGCAGGGCTTCGGGCCGCGGCGGACACCCCGGGACGTAGACGTCGACCGGGATGATCTGGTCGACGCCCTTGGTCACGCAGTAGGAGTCCCAGTAGGGGCCGCCGCTGTTCGAGCAGGCGCCGAAGGAGATCACGTACTTGGGCTCTGCCATCTGCTCCCACAGGCGGCGCAGGGCCGGCGCCATCTTGTCGGAGACCGTCCCGGACGTGACCATGAGGTCGGCCTGGCGCGGACCGTGCGCGAAGGGGATCACACCGAAGCGGATGAAGTCGTGCCGGGCCATGCTGGTGGCGATGAACTCGATGGCGCAGCAGGCCAGGCCGAAGTTGAAGACCCACAGGCTGTAGCGCCGTCCCCAGTTGAGCACGAGGCGCAACGGGTGCGGCGCCGCCGTCTGCAGGACGCCGAGCGTTGGCATTCCCAGTTCCGTGGTCACCGTGGTCCTCTCACGACCAACGCAGTGCGCCACGACGCCACGCGTGCACCAGGCCCACGGCCAGAATGCCGAGGAAGACCCCCATCTCCCCGAGGGTGGCCCAGCCGAACTGCCGGAGGACAGTGGCCCAGGGGAAGAGGTACACCGCGTCGACGGCGAACACCACGTACAGATAGGCGTACAGGTAATAGCGCACCTGCGATTGCGACCATCCGTGGCCGACGGGGTCGACCCCGCTCTCGTAGGTGGTCATCTTCTCGGGAGTGGGCACACTCGGCCGCAATATCCGGTTCGCGAAGACCCCGGCGGCGAAGAACAGCACACCACCTGCGATCACCGCACCGACGACCACCCACGACTGCGCTCCTGCCACGGCCCGAACTCTAGCCGCACCGACGCCGAGGACCGGTACCGGTCCTGTCCCGCGGGCCTGTCGGACGTCTCGCCACCGCCGGGAGATCCGGGTTCGACCGGGGGCACCAGGGACGTGGGTCCCTGCAATATCGGGTCGGCCCCGCACGGGTGCGAGTCCTACGATCGAGCGGTGGAGACCCGTCGCGGACTGTTCATGGGGGCCCTCGCCTACGTCCTGTGGGGGTGTTTCCCGCTCTACTTCCGTCTGCTGGACGACGCGGGCGCCGTCGAGATCGTCTTCCACCGGGTGCTGTGGTCCCTGCTCTTCTGCCTCGTCCTCGTGGCGGTGACACGGGCCTGGACCCCTCTGCTGGCGCTGGCCCGCAGACCGGCCCGGTTGCTGCAATTGGGGATCGCCGCAGGATTCCTGGCCCTCAACTGGGGCGTCTACATCTACGCCGTGAACTCCGGCCAGGTGGTCGAGGCGTCTCTCGGCTACTTCATCAACCCCCTGGTCTCGATCGTCTTCGGGGTCGTCCTGCTGTCCGAACGGTTGCGGGTCGTCCAGTGGGTGGCCGTCGGGGTCGCCGTGGCTGCCGTGGGAGTACTCACGGTCGGCCACGGGCGGCCACCCGTCATCGCCCTGACCCTCGCGCTGTCCTTCGGCCTCTACGGCCTGCTGAAAAAACGGGCCGGCGAGGGGGTCGACGCCCTCAGCGGCCTGACCGTCGAGACGCTGCTGCTCTCCCCCCTCGCCCTGGCCGGGGTCGTCCCCCTGGCCCTCGACGGCTCGGGGTCCTTCACCCCCGACGACCCGGCCCTGGCCCTGTGGCTGTCCACGACCGGCGTTGTCACGGCCGTTCCCCTGCTGCTGTTCGCCGGGGCGGCCCGCAGGATCCCCCTGAGCACCCTGGGCCTGTTGCAGTACCTGACCCCGGTGCTGCAGTTCCTGTGCGGCACCGTGCTGCTGCACGAACACATGCCCG
>JAUPKJ010000185.1 GCA_030837505.1 Actinomycetota bacterium | reverse complement strand
TGGATGCAGATCCGACCCCAAGGTGGCGGCCGTGACCAGGGCAAGAAAGTCCCTACGCTCCCACCAATTCGCCTCCTCCTGAGCTGCCAGGCTACCTGTGACTTCGGCCGGGAAACCGAGCAATCGTGGTGGGATGCGCAGGAGGGTGGCCAGGCGGGCTGCCAGCTTGACGTGAGTCAACCGCCGCTCGCCCCGCTCGACAGCCGATACCCGCGATTGCGATAGATCCAGCAGGCCGGCGAGTTGGAGTTGGGACAGTCCGGTGTGCTGCCGCACGGCGGCGAACACCGCGCCGAAGTCATAGCGGGCCAACGCGGTACGTAGATCCCCGTCCTCGTAGAACCCGTCCGGGATCGGTTTGCCAATCGTTAGAGATGAAAGGCAGATCCCCATGCCAGCAACACTGGAAACGACCGACAACATGTTCGCCCTCGACGTGCGGATCATTACCGACGCCAACGTCGGTGAGGCCGGTCGTGGTTGTGACACCAGCGCCGGCTGCGCACCCACCTGTGCGTCGTCTTGCACAAGCCACGCGTGACAGAACTCGACTGATCCCGGTGTGGTCGGAGTCGCCTCCGATCCCACCGGAATCCCGTTCCCACCCAGGCCGAAGGACGTGTGATGCGCTCACCTGAACCTTCATCGCTGTATCGACACAGCGGCGGTGCCCTGCTGCGGGCGGCGGTCCTACCGCTGACCGTCGATTCTGACTGGTGGCCGGAACTGGGCGACGCCGAGTCCTGTCGGAGCTGGCTACGACAGGCGTGGGACGTACCGGGGTTCGCCGACGCTGTTCGCCACGCCAGCCCTATGCTCGGTAATCGCGTGAACGCGATCCACGCAGGCCGGGCGGTAGAAGACAAACTGGTGCGCCGTGCAGCAGCGGCTACGGTCCGGTATCTGCTGCGCGCCATCGGGCGACCGACCCCGTTCGGCCTGTTCGCAGGGGTGGCGCCGGTGTCGGTCGGGACAACGGCGCATGCGCGCCAGGACCAACAGTGCCCGGCGTCCGGGGTCCAGCGCGCCGGGGCGTCCGTGTCGCCACGACGATGGAGTCCTCGGGGGACGTGGGTGGACAGGACTCCCTCCTGCCGCCCCACCCACCGCCTTCAGGGCGTCGGGGACAGGCGGAGGGTCAGGACGACGGCCGCGCCGCCCAGGGCGCGCGAACGGGTGAGCGTCACCTGGCCATGGCAGCGTTCGGCCAGGTTGCGGGCGATGTCCAGGCCCAGGCCCGTCGAACCGGCCGAGCTGTTCCCCCGGGTCAGGGCCTGTTCGGGGTCGGCGATGCCCGGGCCGGCGTCCTCGACCGACAGACGGACCACGCCGTCGGGCAACGGGCTCAGCTCTACCTGAAAACCCGTGCCCTCGGGGGTATGCAGGAAAATGTTCCCCAGGAGGGCGTCGGCGACCGCCGAGAGATCCTGAGGCGTCGTGGGAAGGGCCACCGAGCCGGACGGGACCGACAACCGCCACCCGCGCCCCTGGTCCTCCGCGAGCGCGCCCCAGAAGTCCAGGCGTTCGCGGAGCACGGCCACGGCGTCGCAGGTGGCGTCCTGTGCTTTCCGGGTGCTGCGGGCCTCGCGGATGATCGTGTCGATTTCTTCTTCGAGATTGGCCGCCAGGGCCCGCAGCTGGTCGGCCTGGGGGCCGTTGCCCAGGCCGCGGCAGGCCAGGACGAGCCCGGCCATGGGGGTCCGCAGGCGGTGGGAGAGGTCGGCGGCGAGTTCTCTCTCCGCCGCGACCATGCGGGTCATCCGGGCGGCCATGGTGTTGAAGGCCACGGCGGTCTCCTGCAGTTCTGCGGGTCCCTGGGGTCTGATCCTGATGTCGAGTTCCCCCGATCCCAGGCGGGTGGCAGCTTCGCCGAGTTTGCGGGTCGAGCGCACGACCCGGGAGGCCAGGCGGTCGGAGACCGCGACAGAGCCGGCCACGAGGATCAGGGCGATGCCGAGCAGGACGGCGCGGGAGCGTTCGACGCCCCGGGACAGGTCCTGTTCCCGGACGAGGACCTCCACGACGGCGATCCGCTGGGCCCGCAACAGGACGGGTTGGAGGACCACCAGGGTGTTGCCGACGCCGACGGTCCGGGAACGCCCGTCCTGTTGGGTGGTGCTGACGGTGCCCGCGGGGGCTCGGGGGACCCCGACCACCCGGTCCTGCGAGCCGGGGGTCCAGCCGGGCAGGTAGACCGTCATCCGGTTCCCCTCTCCGGCGGGGATCCCGGCCATGGCGCGGCTGACCTCTCCGGTGTCCGTGGTCAGGGCCAGGACGGGGGCAATGGCCGAGGCGTTCCGAAAAGCATCGGAGACGGCGCGTTCCTGGACGGTGCCGGCCACGAGGGCCCAGAGGGGCACGAGGAAGGCGACGGCGACCAGGGAGGTGACGGCGGCGGAGATCCCCGCGAGGGAGCGCCTCACCGCGGAGCGGACAGACGTACCCCGACGCCGCGCACGGTGTGCAGGTAGCGGGGTTTCTGGGCGGTCTCCCCCAGTTTGCGACGCAGCCAGGAGAGATGGACGTCGAGGGTCTGGTCCTGCCCGTAGGCCTGGTGCCAGACCTCCGCGAGGAGTTCGCGGCGCGTGACCACTTCGTCGGGGCGGGCCGCCAGGTAGGACAGGAGGTCGAATTCGCGGCGCGTGAGGTGCACGAGTTCGCCGCGGACGGTGACCTCGCGGCGGGGCATGTCGATCCGCAGGTCGCCGATCTGCAGGACCTCGGCGGGGCGGGACCGTCCGGCCCGTCGCAGGACGGCGGCCACCCGGGCGTTCAGTTGTGATCCCGAGAACGGTTTGATCAGGTAGTCGTCGGCGCCGGCGTTGAGCAGGCGGACGATCTCCGCGTCGTCGTCCTGGGCCGTCGCGATGATCACGGGGACGTCCCGGACCCCGCGGAGCATGCGCAGGGCCTGGGCCCCGGGCAGGTCGGGCAGGCCGAGGTCGAGCAGGACGATGTCCGGGGGGTTGCCGACGGCGTCGCGCAGGGCGTCCAGGGCCGTGCCCACGCTGCGTACCCCGTGCCCGAACTCGGTCAGCTCGCGGACCAGGGCCGAACGTACGAAAGGATCGTCCTCGACGACCAGGACCACAGCCACGGGCAGACTCTAGTGCCAGGCCCGAACCGGCTGTGGATCACAGTGACTCCCGCGGAGGACTCCTGCGAACGGTCGGGGTGGACAGCGGGGGGACAATGGCGCGGTGCACACCGGACTGCGTCACGGCCTCGGCTGGTTGTGCGCGGCCTCGTTGGCCACGGGCCTGACCTGGGTGGCCATCCGCGACGTTCTGAACAGCACGGGGATCGGGGTTCCCGATTCGGTGAGCGGAGCGCCTCCGGGGGGTGGCGTGGCCCTGGTGGACCCGGCCCCGGTCTCGACCACGGCCTCGACCGATCGGCCGACGGGCCGACGGACGGGCCCCTCGGGTTCCCCCTCCCCGAGTGTTCCGAACAGCCGGAGCCCTTCCCCGACGGTTTCTCGTCGGCCCGACGGCGGGGAAAGCGCCGCGGGGCCGGCGAAGACCACTTCCCCGGCCGCCCTTCCGACAGGCTCGGGAGGCGGGACGCAACAAAACTCTCCGGAACAGAACGAACAGACGCCGCCGGCGTCGGGCTCGACGGTCGTGCGCAGTTACTCCCTGGAGGGCGGGCACGTTGTCCTGGAGATCAGCCCGGACCGCGCGGAATTGATCTCAGCGACCCCCCGGGACGGGTTCCAGGTCCAGAGCTGGACTCAGACGGGGTGGCTGCGGGTGGAGTTCACCTCCAGCAACGATCACTCGTCCTTGTTCGCGACCTGGAACGGGTATTCCCCCGAGGTCAAGGCCGTCGAGTACTGACAAGCCGCCGGTGCCGCCGGGGGCCGGGCCGGGTCGAGGGGCCCGTCGGGGCCGGGCGGGGGGCAGTCGGGGATCCGCGCGTGCAGGCAGACCCACCGGTGCAGGGCGATCGCTGCGGCGGCCGCGGCATTGAGGGAGCGCGTGGACCCGAACTGGGCGATCGAGAGCACGGCGTCGCAATTTTCTCGGGCTTGTTCGGACAGGCCGGGGCCCTCCTGGCCGAACAGGAGCACGCAGGATTCGGGCAGTTGGTGGTTCTCCAGGGGGACCGAGCCGGGCAGGTTGTCGATCCCCAGCACGGGCAAGCCGCGTTCCCTCGCCCAGGCGTGCAGTTCCTCGGCGTCCGGGTGGTGGTGGACGTGCAGGTACCGGTCGGTGACCATCGCTCCGCGACGGTTCCACCGCCGTCGGCCCACGATGTGCACCCCGGCGACGTTGACGGCGTTGGCGGTGCGGACCACGGACCCGATGTTCAGGTCGTGCACCCAGTTCTCGACCGCCACGTGCACGGGATGCCGCCGCGTGTCCAGGTCGGCCCGGATCGCCTCGACCGTCCAGTACCGGTACTGGTCCACGACGTTGCGGCGGTCGCCGTCCCGCAGCAGTTGCGGGTCGTAGCGGGGGTCCTGGGGCCAGGGCCCCGGCCAGGGCCCGACTCCGACGGCGTCCTGGTCCACTGTTCCGATCGGGTCCGGGATCGACTTCTCCATGGTGGGAATGTAGGTCTCGGCCCGAGCTGTTCGGTTGCGCAGGGCTCGATCGGGTTCTCCGTCCGCCGGAAACCCGGTACCTCGGAACCTGTGTCTCGAGAACCCGATGGTGAACGGACAGTGTCCGGGTGGCAACACCGAGTTTCACAGCTCACTGTGGGGTGACACCGGGGAGATCTCCGGGTTCTCTGCCCGTACCCTGTGACTGTGATGACCACCACAGTTCTCACCGCCGTCACGGACTGGCTCGATCCGGAGAAAATCCTCGACGCCCTGGGACCGTGGGCCATGTGGGGTACGGCTGCCATTCTTTTCGCGGAGTGCGGGCTCCTCCTGGGTTTCTTCCTGCCCGGTGACTCCCTGCTGTTCACCCTCGGCATGTTCATCGGCAGCGGCGACATCGATCAGCCGCTGTGGCTGGCCTGTCTGGCCCTCACATCGGCGGCCTTCCTGGGCAACGTGGTCGGCTACGAGATCGGTAAGGCCGCCGGGCCGGCCGTTTTCAACCGGCCCGACTCGCGCCTGTTCCGCAAGGAATACGTGGACAAGACGGTCGCCTTCTTCGACAGGCACGGACCCCGCGCCATCGTCCTGGCCCGGTTCGTTCCGATCGTGCGCACGTTCATCACCGTCACGGCCGGGGTCGGCCGGATGGACCGCCGCCGGTACCTCGTGTACAGCGGGATCGGGGCTCTCCTGTGGGCCACGGGGGTGACCCTCCTGGGCAATGCCCTGGGGACGGTGGAGTTCGTCCGGGAGTACATCGAGGTGATCTTCATCGGGATCGTCCTGTTGTCGGTGGTCCCGGTCTTCGTCGAGTTGTTGCGGGAGCGCCGTCGCGTCGCCAACGACAAGCAGGTCCCCGAGAACTCCGCAGCCTGACCCCCGGCGACCGGATCCACCGGTCCGAACAACGCCGTCCGCCCCGCGCCCCTCACCCCGGGTCGCGGGGCGCCGTCGTCCCGACCTGCATCGTTCCGCGATCCGTCGTTCCGCGATCCGTGGTCCCGCGATCCGTCAGCAGGGAGCGGCAAACGAAGATCACCACAGCCGCTACGAGGACCCCGAGCAGGCCGGCGGCCACGAAGATGGTCCGGGTCGCGACCAGGGATCCCAGCGGGCCGCCGACCGCCGTGCCCGCAAGGTTGCAGACCTGCAGCCCGCCGACCAGCACGGCGAGGGTCCGCCCGCGCAGCGCCTCGGGCACCCGCAGGAGCATCAGGGAGTTCAGGGCGACGTTGAGGACCCCGTTGGCCGCGCCCACGAGAGCCATCACCACGGCAAGCGCCGGCAGGGACCACGCGAACCCGGCGGCCAGGATGCAGCAGGGGACGAGGGCCATCGAGCCGAGGATCCCCCGGATCCTGCCGGCCTCGCTGTCGATCCTCCTGCTCAGGAGGGACCCCACCAGCAGGAAGACGGCGAGCGCCGCGCTGATCAGTCCGTAGTCCACGGCCGTGCCATGGAGCGCCCCCCGGACCAGGAAGACCTCCACGACCAGGACGGAGTGCAGGCTGAGCGCCAGGATCAGCAGCCCGGCCACGAGGGGTCCCAGGACCGGGTCGCGGCGCAGCACGATCGCACCGGCCCAGGGGCCCTGGATCCCGACATCGTCGGTCGGGCCCGGTCGCCGTCGGGTCCGCAGGCAGGCTGCGATGATCAGCAGCGCGCCGAAACTGGCGGCGTCCACCCACAGCGCTGCGGCCACGGACCAGGTGCCGACCAGGACGCCGGCGAGGGCCGGCCCGGCGACCATGGCCAGCGAGGTCACGGACTGCACCGTCGAGACGGCCCTGCCGACCTGGTCCTCGGGGACCGCGGAGGGGATGAGGGCGCTCCAGGCCGGACCGGACACGGCCTGCCCGCACCCCATCACGAAGATCAGCGCGAGGATCCCCGCCACGGCGAGCGGCCCGCCCGGGGCCAGTGCCAGCACCAGGGCGAGGAGCGCGGCGCAGCAGCCCTCCCAGAGCGCTGCCGTCAGGGTCAGCAGGCGGGAGTCGAGGCGGTCGACGATCCGGCCGGCCACGGGAGCACCGATGATCAGAGGGGCCCCGGCCGCGATCATGATTGCCGACACCCCCGGGGTGCCCCATCCGCGGTCGTAGGCGTGCAGGACGAGGGCGTTCGCCGCGACGAGGTCCCCGGCAAAGGAAATCCCCCGGCCCAGGGCGATGAGGCGGATGTCGCGCGCACTCCCCGGGGAATTCTGAAAGACTTCTTTCATATACGTAAAAGTACTGCTTCGGGTCCTCGGGGGCAACGATCCGGGGCGGTCGACGCCGTCGTCCCGACCGGCATCGTCCCGGGATCCGTCGTCCCGGGATCCGGATCCTGACGCTGCTGCCCCTTCCGGGGGCGGACCCGCCCCGGTATCTCCCGGCCCGAGCCCTGCGGAGCCCGTAATCTCGGAGCATGACCTCCGGACCGCCTTCGACCGGTGACTCGGCCGGTGTGTCGCCGGACCCGACCTCTCCCGGCGACGGGACAGTGTCGCCCTGCGCGCCGACGTCCCGGTTCACGACCGCCCCGTTCCACGGATCCGACGAGACCGGCCTCCACCCGGTCGGTTTCCACGCGCCCGAGGGCCCGGTGGAACCGGACGGCCACGTCGGGGACGACCTCCCGGAAACGGAGTTCGAGGAGGACGACGCCCCCGTCGTCCCGCTCGTCCCGGAACGGGACGTGATCACCCTGGACGATCCCCGGGCCATCAGGGCTCTGGCCCATCCGGCCCGGATAGCTGCGGTGGATCATCTGTTCGCAGGGGAGGTCCTGACCGCGACCGAGTGCGCGCGGATCGCCGGTATCTCCCCCAGTGCCATGAGCTACCACCTGCGGGCCCTGGAGAGATGGGGGTTGATCGTGCGGGCCGAGGCGACGGGGGACGGCAGGGAGCGACCGTGGAGGGCCGCCGCCCGCAGGATCCATGTCGGCGGCGGGCGCGGGGCCTCGGTGAGGGCCGCGCAGGACCAGCTCCTGAGCAGCCTCATCGACCTGCTGAGGGCCGATCTCACGCGCGGCCTGGCCCTGGTCGAGCGCAAACCCGACGCCGACCCGCTCGTCGACCTCGCCGTGCTGGCGGCGACCATGACCCGGTCGGAGGTCGAGGACCTGATGCGGCAGGTCGATGCCCTGGTCAGGCCCTTCGTCGCACGGGAGGAGCACCCCGAGGGCGCCCACAGCTACCACCTCTACGGGGCTGTCCTCCCGTTGGAGGGTCAGGAAGAGGGGGAAACCCCCCGGCGATGACCGACGGCGACGATGACCGACGGCGAACCCGCTGGGCGAACCCTGTGGGCGAACCCGGTGGGCCGGCCCTGCCCGATCAGGGGTGCCGGCGGGAGAAAACTCAACGGGCCTGTTCGGTCCAGGCCGCGCAGCCGTCCACGCCCTCGAAGGAGTCGGCCCGGCGGATCCCCACCAGGATCGCCGTGAGTCGGGACCTTCCGCGGACCCTGGCGTTGAGCGCGTCCGCAGAGGCGTTGTAGAACCTGCGGCTGGCGGCGATCCGGTCCTCGATCGAGGCCAGTTCGCAGCGCAGCGCCTGGAAGCCCTGGTCGGAGTCGAGAGCCGGCCGGTTCTCGGCCGCCCGCAGCAGCTCTGCCAGAGCGCGGATGAGTTCGTTCTCGGCCGGGGCCCTGGTCCGCGGATCCCGGCCGGCGTTGCGGACCCTGGCGCGGGCCCGCAGGACGGGTTGCACGGCGTTCTGCGGCACATGGGCCCGCAGGCCCTTCACGAGGTCCGGGACCAGTTCCAGACGGCGGTCCAGTTCCCGTTCGATCTGCTGCCAGGCTTCCGTGACCAGTTCCCGCAGCCGGACCAGGCTGTTGTAGGAGCCCGCGGACCACACGACGATCCCCAGCAAGGAGCCGAGGGCCCCCAACAAAGTCACCGCCCCGACCGCCACCTGGCCCTCTCCTCACAGCCGGTATCCGTCCCGCGTGCGGCATCGTAACCGCGATTTGTCATGAGGATGGTCCGAAGACGACGAAGACGCAGGTGCGCGGCCGGTTCCGCGGCCGGTTCCGCCACTTCTCAGGTGGCGGGCAGGCCCCTTTTCAGGTGGCGGGCAGGTTCAGGTCCTCCAGGCCGTAGGCGGCCCGGTAGGGCAGACCTGCGGCCTCGATGGCCTGTCGGGAACCCGTGTCCCGGTCGACGATCACGGCGACACCCACGACCTGGGCCCCGGCCTCGCGCAGGGCCTCGACGGCCATCAGGACCGATCCGCCGGTGGTGGAGGTGTCCTCGACGGCGAGCACGCGCCGCCCGGCCACCTCGGGTCCCTCGATCCGACGCTGCAGCCCGTGGGCCTTGCCCTCCTTGCGCACCACGAAGGCGTCCAACCGCCTTCCGGTGACCGCTGCGGAGTGCAGCATCGCGGTGGCCACGGGGTCCGCCCCGAGGGTCAGCCCGCCGACGGCCTCGAAGTCCCAGTCCTTCACCAGGTCCAGCATGATCCGGCCGACGAGCGGCGCCGCGAGGGCGTGCAGTGTGATCCGCCGCAGGTCCACGTAGTAGTCGGCCTCGCGCCCGCTGGCGAGCCGCACGCGGCCGTGCACCACGGCCAGGGAACGCACGAGTTCCTTGAGCTGCTCGTGGTCTGCCCGCAGGTCGCAGGACGGACGAGGCGCCGCTTCGCGGGGGACGGTCGGGTCCACGGTCAGGTCCACGGTCGGGTCCTCGGTTGGGTTCACGCCGGTCAGAGTAGCTGTTCGTTCGGGGATCGACGCAGTTGATCAGGCACTGAAACGGCGAAGCGCGACCCTCGCGGGCCCCTGGTCCGGGCGGGCTCCGGGATCGATCTCGGGGGCGTCCGCGAGCCCCAGCAGGGAGGCCAGGCGCTGCGGGTCCATGGCCCGGGCGAAGATCTCGCCCTGGGCGAGGCGGCATCCCATGCTCACGAGCAGTTCGCGCGTGGAGTTGTCCGGCACGTCCTTGGCCACGACCTCCAGCTCCAGGTTGTGTCCCAGGTCGAGGATGGAGCGGACGACGGCCCGCTCCCTGGCGTTGCCGTGCAGCCTCCGCACGAACTGTCGATCGATCTTCAGCTGGTTGACGGGCAGGCGACTGACGTGGACGAGGGACGAGAACCCCGTACCGAAGTCGTCGACGGACAGGTGAACACCCATTTGCCGGAACTGCTCGAGGTTGAGGTCCACTTGTTTGGAGTCGGTGTTGACCCCGTTCTCGGAGATCTCCAGGCAGAGCAGCTCCGGGGGGACCTCGTGGCGTTCGAGCGCCTCGGTCACCCAGCGGGGGGCCGCGGGATCGGACAGGCACCGGTCCGTGAGGTTCACGGCCACGCGCAGCGGGGTGCCGCCCCGGCGCCATTCGCCGCACAGGGAGAGCGCCATGTCCAGGATCCGCATCGTGAGCGCCGGCACCTGGCCCGATCTCGCGGCGGTGTCGAAGACGGTCTCCAGGGGGATCTCCCCGGCCCCGGGGTGTTCCCAATGGGGGAAGACCTCCACGGAGTGGACGGACGCCGTCTGCAGGTTCACGATCGGCTGCACCATCGCGGTGATCTCGTGGCCTTCGAGGGCGTCGCGCAGATCACCGGCCAGGGTCAGCGACTCTGTGGAGTTCTCGACGAGGTCCTCCGAGAAGAGCCGCAGACCTCCGGCCCCGCGTTTGGCCGCGTACATGGCGATGTCCGCATTGCGCATGAGGTCGACGCCGAGCCGCCCCTGCACCGGCCCCAGGCTGATCCCGAGGGAACCGCCCACGCGCAGCCGGTTCTCCCCCAGGACGACGGGCACGTCCAGGGACCCCAGCAGCCGCCGCCCCAGTTCCACGGCCCTGCGGTGGTCACCGCACCGCGTGCTCACGACCGCGAACTCGTCCCCGCCCAGACGGGCCACTGTCGCGTCCTGTCCGGCCGTCCGGAACAGCCGCCGCGAGATCTCCTTGAGCAGGTCGTCCCCGGTCTGGTGCCCGAGGGTGTCGTTGATCGCCTTGAAACCGTCGAGGTCCAGCATCATGACGGCGCAGGCCGGGCCGCCCGCCGTCGCCTGACGCGCGGCCTCGTGCAGAAGGGCGTGGAAGCTCGCCCTGTTGGGCAGGCCGGTCAGGGCGTCGTGGCGGGCCTCGAAATGGAGTTGGTCGATCAGACGTCCGTTGCGCAGGGCGACCGAGCCGTGGTTGGCGATGGCCTCCAACAGTCGGGCCTGGCCCGACGCGAACCGCCCGTCCTGGCTCTCGCGCCTGCCCACCAGGAGATGCCCCGCCACCGTCCCGTCCACCTTCAGGGGGACGACGACCGCGGCGTCCAGGCGCCGGGCCCGCAGGACCGCCCGGGTCTCGTGACTCGTGGGCCGCAGAACCGCGCTCGGCCCCGTCGGGAGAACCCCCGGGGGCAGGACGGCCCAGGCCAGGTCCTGCGGCCCGGTCAGGCCGTTCTCCTCCGACCAGGACCACACCGTTCTGGCGGTGCCGTCCAGTCCGGTCAGCATCACCTCGGAGAACCGTGCCCCCAGCAGCTGGCGGGAGCGCAGGACGAGCTGACCTGCGACGTCCGACAGGGAGGACGCCTCGGCCAGGGCGTCGGAGAGCTCGTAGAGGCGCTGCAACCGGACATGTCTGTCGGACAGTTCGATGAACGCCCGATAGGCCAGGGCCGCGATCCCCCCGGCGACCCCGAGCGGTACTGCGGCGTCGCCGCCGACGCTCGTGCGGACCAGGAGGTAGCCCAGGGCACCGGAGACGGCGACCAAGCCCAGTTGCCCCGCCCTGTCCCACCAGGTCCGGTGGGGGCCGGGATCCAGTTCCAGGCTCCCCTCCACGGTCAACAGCAGCGCCGCGAACCGTGTCACGGCCCCGACGAGGGCAGCGAGAACCGCGACCCCCGCCGCTCTCGTCCCGGTCGTGCCCTGCCCTATGAGCAGCCCGAAGACCCCGCAGGCCACGGCCGTGGCCAGGGCGGCCGTCGAGGCTTCCCGCAGCGCCCGCAGGGGGCGCAACCGGTGGTACACCAGGGCGACGGACAGGCTCGCCACTCCCCGGGAGAGGACCAGTCCGCCGGGGTCCATGAGGAACAGCCCCATGACCAGCGGAACCCCGACCAGGTCGAGGGCAGGGGTCGCGCGGCGCGGATGCAGTCGGATCTGGGCGATCCCGGCGACGACGAACAGCCCGGTCGGCAGCCACCAGGGGATCGCCCGCAGGGACGCGACCGTCGGCGGCCGTTCGAGGAGCGATGTTCCGGCCCAGGCCAGGCCGAGGGCCAACAGGATCAGGACAACGGTGCGCAGCCGCTGGCCCGCAGGTTCGTTCCCCGGCGCGACGACGGGATCCCGTGCCGAGGCGCGGCGTCCCTCACCGGACGGGGGTCGGGCCCTGCCCGTGTCGCGCCGGCCCGGATCGTTCCGTCCGCCCTTGCGCCGGCCCGCAGCACCCGCAGTGCCCGCAGTGCCCGCAGCAAAGCTCCCGGTGCCCGCGACGCGTTCGGGTCGCTCGGACGACCGGCGATCGCGCCGCCGCAGGCCGGGCGTCTTCTTCCCCGGGCCCCGCACACCGGCTCCCCCCGGGGTGGGGGCCGTTCCTTTCCGGGGCGTCGGAAGGCCGCCCTTCCGGGGGCCGGGGAGCTGGTTCTCCCGGGGGGTCGGGAGAAATGGGCGTTTCTGCACCGACATTCCCCCTCTCGACTCCACCGGACACACAACGATCGTCGCGCTACGTATCTATTCGAACGCTATCCGTAGTCAGATCGACAGTTCAAGGGCAGATACCACCCGAGTGGGGGACACGGCGCCGTGGTCGGTCACAGCCGGCCAGGACCCCGCGCCACGCCGCTCACCTGAGCGAAGCCACCTCTTGCCGCCTCGCTCTAAGCTCGGACGATGCGCCTGGCCACCTGGAACGTGAACTCGATCCGAGCCCGCCTGGACAGGGTGACCTCCTGGCTGGTCCGCAACGACATCGATGTGCTCGCACTGCAGGAGACCAAGTGCCGCGACGCACAGTTCCCGACCGAGGTCTTCACCGCCCTGGGCTACGAGGTGCTGCACCACGGGCTGTCGCAGTGGAACGGGGTGGCCATCGTCTCCCGGGTCGGCCTGCTGGCCGGTGAGACCGGTTTCCCCGGGATGCCCGGTTGGGGGGACCCTCGTGCCCCCGAGGCCAGGGCCCTGGGAGCCACCTGCGGCGGAGTACGGGTCTGGAGCCTGTACGTTCCCAACGGCCGAGACCTGACCGACCCCCACATGGAGTACAAACTCCAGTGGTTGGGCGCGCTGCGCGACGCGGCCCGGTCCTGGTTGGCCGAGGGGCCCGACACCCCGATCGCCCTGCTCGGGGATTGGAACGTGGCCCCGCAGGACGAGGACGTCTGGGACATGGCCGAGTTCGAGGGCACGACCCACGTCTCGTCTCAGGAGCGACAGGCTTTCCAAGCCGTCCTGGACACGGGTTTCCACGACGTCGTCCGCCCCCGCCTGCCGGGCCCGGGGGTCTACACCTACTGGGACTACCAAAAGTTGCGTTTCCCCCGGGGACAGGGGATGCGGATCGACTTCGTGCTGGCAGGCCCGGCCCTGACCGCCAGGGTGCGATCCGCCTCGGTCGACCGGCAGGAGCGCAAGGGCAAGGGCGCCTCCGACCACGCGCCCGTCGTGGTGGACCTCGACGACTGAGGCGGAACCCCTGAGAACGGGACATCCCCCGTTCGGAGGAAATATCTCCCAGGACACGCGTCCGCCCGCCGTCTCGGGCACCATCTGCTCGGGGCCGCGCGTCTCATGCGCGACGACAGCCGCGGGAGATGTCGATGCAGCTCGTCCAGAGAGCGGACGTCACCGGAGCCGATGCCGACGCCCTGTGGACGCTGTACTCACGGGCCTTCGGCAGACGCCGCCGGAATCGTCCGGGTGCTCCGGCTCCCATGCCCCGGGAGCTGTTCGACCTGGCCCTGCACGACCTGCGGATCACCAAGTTCCTCGTCGTGGATCTCTTGGAGGGCAGGTCGGTGGCGGCCTTCGCGACCCTGGGACCCGCGGTCGGGCTGCGTGAGCTCCTGCCCGTCGGCCCAGGGAATCCTGCTTCGAACGGTTCGTGCTGTTCGAACGGCAGTGATTGTTCGAACAGCACGGCTTGCTCGAACGGCTCGTCCGACGGGGAGCTGCCCGACCCCCGTCGCCTGGTCGACCGCTGGCCGGAGCAACTGCGGCAGGGCAGGGTCTGGCACCTGGGACTGATGGCCGTGGATCCCGGCTACTGCGGGACAAGCGCCGCCGCCCACCTCGTCACCGGGGTGTTGGCGACAGCAGCGGCCTCCGGCGGTGTGATCACCGTGGACCTCGACGCCGTCCACGAGGTCGAGATGCATTTGCCGACGATGCTGTACGAGGTGGCTCGCACGTTCTCCCGACGGATCCGTTTGCATCCCCTTCCGGGAAGCTCCTGCTGGGCCTATGAATTCCCGGCACCGGTCCCGGCCTGAAGCCCGTGCCCGACCTCGTGTCCGATCCCGTGCCCGATCCCGCCGAACGTCTCCGGAACACTCTCTCCAGGGCCTGCGCCCTCCGGCCGAGTCACTCCGGGAAGATGCCGGCCGTGGGGCCGAGGGATCCCGGAAGGCGGGCCGGGCCCGCTTCAGGGATGATCGAAAGGGCGGAGCGGATGCGGATTCGAGGCCGCAGGACAGTATCGGCCGTTCGACGATGTACGGTTCGCTCCGCGTCACCGTCCCCGGCCTGGAGGGAGTGATTGCCCGTGGCGGGCGAGATCGCCCTGATGCTGGCCCTTGTCGTGATCGGCGGCTGCTTCGCCGCTGCCGAGATCGCCCTGGTCTCCCTGCGGCCGGGGCAGGTGACCAGGATGGTCGCGACCAGACGGAGCGGTGTGACGGTCCAGCGGCTGTTGACCGAGCCGAACCGTTTCCTGTCGGCAGTCCAGCTCGGGGTCACCCTCACGGGTTTCCTGTCCTCCGCGGTGGGGGCGGTCGTCTTCAGCGACCCCCTGGCGGACTGGTTGCAGCGCACGGGGCTGTCCGAGGGCGCGGCCCGGACCCTGGCCCTGCCCACCGTGACGATGTTGGTGGCCTATTTGTCCCTCGTGGTCGGGGAGTTGGCGCCCAAGAGGATCGGTCTGCAGCGCGCCGAGGCGATCTCCTTGCTCGCCGCAGGACCTCTGGAGATGGTCGCCAGGATCTCGACCCCGGTGATCTGGCTGCTGGGCGCGAGCAGCGGCCTGCTGGTCCGGATGGCGGGGGTCGACCCGAGGCAGAGTCGCGAGGAGATGACGGAGGAGGAGCTGCGGGACATCGTGGCCGGCAGCGTCGATCTCACCCTCGACGCGCGGCAGCTCATCGCAGAGGTCCTGGACGCAGGGGACCGGCCGATCCGGGAGGTGATGGTGCCCCGACTGGACGTGAGTGCGCTGTCCGCGGACCTGCCCGTCGCCGAGGCCATCGCGGCTGTTCAGAACCTGCCCCACTCCCGGTACCCGGTCGTCGATGGCGGCCTGGACGACGTCGTGGGCTTCGTGCACGTCAGGGACCTGTTCCGGGAAATCGACCCGCCCGTGTCCGTCACGCTGCGCCGGCGGGCCCGCCCCGTGATGCGCCTGCCCGACAGCCGCCGGGCCCTGCCGGCCCTCGCCGAGATGCGACGGGCCGGGTCCCACCTGGCCGTGGTCGTGGACGAGTACGGGGGCGCCGCGGGGATCGTCACCCTGGAGGATCTCCTGGAAGAACTCGTGGGGGACATCACCGACGAGTTCGACCCGCAGACGCCCCAGGACGGCCGGCAGGGGGTCGACGCGCAGGGTCGGGACGAGGGCAGCCGGATGCCGACGGCGCCGGTCTACGCCCAGCTGCGCCTGGACGAGTTCGAGGAGGCGACGGGGATCCGTTTCCCCGACGGCCCCTACAACACCGCAGCCGGATGGGTCCTGCACGAGCTGGGGCGGATCCCGCAGGTCGGGGACCACGCCGTGTTCGAGGACGTCCTGGTCACGGTCGACACGATGCGCGGGCGGCGGGTCGAACGGGTGTTGCTGCAACCCTCGCCCCCCGGAGGACTGACGGGCCCGGAGTACTGACGGGCCATCAGAACACGTCAGAACCTTCAGAACACGTCAGAACCTTCAGAACCAGGTCTCGTCGGCCAGGTTCCCCAGGTCGAGTTCGTGGAAATCGAGCGCGAGCGGTGCCAGAGCAATCCCGATCAGGGCCCCGATCTCGGGCAGGACATGCCCTGCCATCACCGAGCCCGCTTTCTGAGCCATCAGCGTGACCAGCATCGTCGGCACCTCCAGGGGTGAATCGTCCCGGTCGTCTTCCCACCAGGCTACCGAGGAGTAACCTCCGACACCGTAACCTACTGCACCGTAAGGGGGACCCCTCCTTCTCGTGGTTCCTCCCCGGAGGGCAGGACCGGGACTTAGGTCCCAGCCCCGACCTCGTCGAAGTCCTCGTCGTCCCGGGTCAGGACGAGGTTCGCCACCGAGCCAGCCCCCCGCCGCGGGTCCTGGGCCCCGCCGTCGCCGTCCGTCCTGCCGGCGGGCGCGACGTCGACGGGCGCGACGTCGACCAGAACCCCCTGCCCCTCCTTGATCTGACCGGTCAGCAGGCCCCTGGCCAACCGGTCACCGATCTCGCGCTGGACGAGCCTGCGCAGCGGCCGCGCGCCGAAGGCCGGGTCGTACCCGGCCACGGCGAGACGTTCCCGGGCCGCCGGGGTGACCCGCAACCGCAGCCGCCGCTCTGCCAGACGCCGGGCCAGCAGCTCCACCTGCAGGTCCACGATCCTCGCCAGCTCGTCGGTGCTCAGTTCGTCGAACAGCACGATCTCGTCGAGCCTGTTGAGGAACTCCGGTTTGAACGCCCCGCGCACCGCCGCCATCACGGCCTCGGTCCGGGCGTGCCCCCCCAGCGTGGGATCGGACAGGAACTGCGAGCCCAGGTTCGAGGTCAGGACCAGGATCGTCGAGCGGAAGTCGACCGTGCGCCCCTGCCCATCGGTCAGCCGGCCGTCGTCGAGCATCTGCAGCAGGATGTCGAAAACCTCCGTGTGGGCCTTCTCCACCTCGTCGAACAGGACCACGGAGTACGGACGACGCCGCACCGCCTCGGTCAGCTGTCCGCCCTCCTGGTACCCCACGTACCCCGGAGGGGCCCCGACCAGCCGGGCCACGGAGTGCTTCTCGCCGTACTCGCTCATGTCGATGCGGACCATGGCCCGTTCGTCGTCGAACAGGAAGTCCGCGAGGGCCCTGGCCAGCTCGGTCTTCCCGACCCCCGTGGGCCCGAGGAACAGGAAGGACCCCGTGGGCCGGTCCGGGTCGCTGATCCCCGTCCGGGACCGGCGCACCGCGTCCGAGACCACCCGCACGGCCTGCGACTGCCCCACCAGCCTCCCCCCGATGATCTCCTCCATGTGCAGGAGCTTCTCGCTCTGAGTTGCCAGCAGGCGACCCACCGGAATGCCCGTCCACGCCGACACGACCTCCGCGACGTCGTCCGGCCCCACGTGTTCCTTGACCATGAGCTGTTCGGCGTCGGCGTCGGTGTCGGTTCCGGCGGCGGTCCCGGTCCCGGCGGCGTCGAGCTGGGCGGGCCCCGGGGTCGCCGCACCGCCCTGCGTCTGCCGGGCCTGAGCTTGCCGGGCCTGCGCCCGCTGGGCCTGCACGAGTTCCTTCTCCAGGGTCGGGATCTGCCCGTACAGGAGCCGCGATGCCCCCTCCAGGTCGCCGTCCCGCTGCAGCAGCTCGGCCCGCGACCGGACGGCGTCCAGCTTCTCCTTGAGTTCACCGACCCTGTTCAGCCCGGCTTTCTCGCGTTCCCACCGGTCGGTGAGGGCGGCCAGGCGTTCGGAGGCGTCGGCCAGGTCGGCCCGGAGGCGTTCGCGACGGGCCCGGGAGGCCGGGTCGTCCTCCCGTTCGAGGGCCATGTCCTCCATGCGCAGCCGGTCCACGTGACGGCGCAGGGCGTCGACTTCCTCGGGGGAGGAATCGATCTCCATGCGCAGGCGGCTGGCTGCCTCGTCGATGAGGTCGATCGCCTTGTCGGGCAGACGGCGTCCGGGCAGGTGGCGGTCTGACAGGCTCGCGGCGGCCACGAGGGCCGCGTCCGCGATGGCCACCTTGTGGTGGGCCTCGTAGCGTTCTTTGAGCCCCCGCAGGATCCCGATCGTGTCGGCCACGCTGGGCTCACCGACGTAGACCTGTTGGAAACGGCGCTCCAGCGCGGCGTCCTTCTCGATGTGTTCGCGGTACTCGTCCAGGGTCGTGGCGCCGACCAGCCGCAGCTCCCCGCGGGCGAGCATGGGTTTGAGCATGTTGCCAGCGTCCAGGGCGCCCTCGGAGCCCGCGCCGGCCCCGACCACGGTGTGCAGTTCGTCGAGGAAGGTGACGACCTCGCCGTCCGAGGACCGGATCTCCTCCAGCACGGACTTGAGCCGTTCCTCGAACTCCCCGCGGTACTTGGCCCCCGCGACCATGGCACTCAGGTCCAGGGAGATCAGGCGTTTGCCACGCAGGGACTCGGGGACGTCGCCCGTGACGATCCGCTGGGCGAGCCCCTCGACCACGGCGGTCTTGCCGACCCCGGGTTCCCCGATGAGCACGGGGTTGTTCTTCGTGCGTCGGCTGAGGACCTGGATGACCCGCCGGATCTCGGCGTCCCGCCCGATCACCGGGTCCAGGCGCCCCTGCCGGGCCTGTTCCGTGAGGTCCAGGCCGTACTTCTCCAGGGCCTTGAAGGTGCCCTCGGGGTCCGGCGTCGTGACGCGGCCGTGCCCGCGGACCTCGGGCAGGGCGTCGCGCAGGGCCTGCGGTGCCGCCCCGGCGCGGGCCAGCAGCTCGCGCACGGTGCCCGGGGCGGGCGGGGCGC
>JAUPKJ010000023.1 GCA_030837505.1 Actinomycetota bacterium | reverse complement strand
TGCACGATCGCCGAATCCAGGCCGGCCTTGACGGCCTCGTCCAGGAACACCGAGTTCAGCACGACCCGGGCCGCCGGGTTCAACCCGAAGGAGATGTTCGAGACCCCCAGGGTCGTCTGCACCGCCGGATGACGGCGCTTGATCTCGGTGATGGCCCCCAGCGTGGCCAGCCCGTCGCGGCGCGTCTCCTCCTGACCCGTGGCGATCGGGAAGGTCAGACAGTCCACGAGGATGTCCTCCTCGCGCATCCCCCACTGCCCGGTCAGGGTCCGCACGAGCCTGTCGGCGACCTCGACCTTGTGCTCGACCGTGCGGGCCTGCCCCTGCTCGTCGATGGTCAGGGCCACGACGGCGGCCCCGTGCTCGGCGACCAACGGCATGATCCGGCCGAACCTGCTCTCGGGCCCGTCGCCGTCCTCGAAGTTCACGGAGTTGATCACTGGGCGGCCGCCCGTCAGCTCCAGCCCGGCCCGCAGAACCGCCGGCTCGGTGGAGTCCAGCACCAGCGGCAGGGTCGATTCGGTCGCCAGACGGCCCACGACCTGCCCGATGTCGGCCACCCCGTCGCGGCCCACGTAGTCCACGCACACGTCCAGCAGGTGCGCGCCGTCGCGCGTCTGGTCCCGGGCGATCGCGACGCAGTCGTCCCAGCGCTCCTGGAGCATCGCCTCCCGGAAGGCCTTGGACCCGTTCGCGTTGGTGCGCTCGCCGATCGACAGGTAGCTGGAGTCCTGACGGAACGGAACGTGCTGGTAGAGGCTGGCCACCCCCGGCTCGGGGCTCGGATCGCGCCGGGCGGGCGTCAGGGGCCGGACCCGTTGCACGACCTGCCGCAGGTGCTCGGGGGTGGTGCCGCAGCAGCCGCCCACCAGGTTCAGGCCGAACTCGGTGACGAACTCCTCGTGGGCGTCGGCCAACTGCTGCGGCGCCAGGGGATAGCGGGCGCCCTGGGCGGACAGCTCCGGCAGGCCCGCGTTGGGCATGCAGCTCAGCAGCAGGTCGCCGTGCCGGGCGAGGTGGCGCAGGTGCTCGCGCATCTCGGCCGGTCCGGTGGCGCAGTTCAGACCGACCCCGTCCACGCGCAGGGCGCGCAGGGACGTCAGGGCCGCGCCGATCTCGGTGCCCAGGAGCATCGTGCCGGTGGTCTCGACCGTGACGTGCACGAAGATCGGAAGGTCTTCCCCCGCCTCGGCCAGGGCGTCCCGCGAGCCCAGGATCGCGGCCTTGGCCTGCAACAGGTCCTGGACGGTCTCCACGAGCAGCAGGTCGGCCCCGCCCTCGACGAGGCCGGCGACCTCCCTGCGGTAGGCCTCGCGCAGGGTCGCGCAGGTCACGTGCCCCAGGGACGGCAGTTTCGTGCCCGGTCCCAGGGACCCCAGGACGAACCTGGGACGTTCCGGGGTGCTCCAGGCGTCCGCGGCCTCGCGGGCGACCGCGGCCCCGGCCGCGGCGAGCTCCCGGATCCGGTGCTCGAGGCCGTACTCGGCGAGATTGCTCAGGTTGGCGCCGAACGTGTTGGTCTCGACGCAATCGACCCCTGCCTGCAGGTAGGCGTCGTGCACCGAACGCACGATGTCGGGGCGGGTCACGTTGAGGACTTCGTTGCAGCCCTCGTGGCCTTCGAAGTCCTCCAGGGAGGGGTCGGCTGCTTGGAGCATCGTGCCCATGGCGCCGTCGGCCACGACGACGCGTTCGGCCAGGATGCTGCGTAGGAGATCGGAGCGGCTGCTCATTGTCAGGAGTCTACGAGGAAAACCCGGCCGGTGGTCCGAGCCGGGGCGGCAGGCGTCGGGAATCGGCACACCGGGTGGGGGCGGACCTCGCGCCGCGCGCTCGCCCGTAGGCTGGACCCGTCAGTTCGCCGGGGCAGTGTCGAAGGGAGAGACGCGTGAGCGAGCAATCGGCGGGGCCACCGCTGCGCGACCCGGCGATGATCGCTGCCTTCGAGGGGTGGAACGACGCCGGCGAGGCCGCCAGCGGTGCCGTGGAGCACCTGGAGCGGGTCTGGAAGGCCCAGCCCCTGGCGGAACTGGACCCGGAGGACTACCACGACTTCCAGGTCAGCCGTCCCCAGGTCAAACTGGACGAACAAGGACACCGGGAGATCATCTGGCCGACGACCCGCCTGTCGTTGGCCGGCCGGACCGGGGCCGCGCGCGACGTCGTCCTGGTCCGGGGTATCGAGCCGTCGATGCGCTGGAAGGGGTACGCGGCCGACCTGCTGGAACACGCCCGGAAACTGGGTGTCACCACGATCGTGACCCTCGGGGCGCTGCTGGCCGACGTTCCCCACACCCGGCCGATCCCGGTGACCAGCACGAGCGAGGACCCCCGCCTCATGCAGGAGCTGGGGATCGAGCCCTCCCGGTACGAGGGACCGACCGGGATCGTGGGCGTCCTGCAGGACGAAGCGGCCCGCTGCGGGCTGCCGGCCCTGTCGATCTGGGCCGCCGTCCCGCACTACGTGGGCACCTCGCCGTCGCCCAAGGCCGTGCTGGCTCTCCTGCGCAGCGTCGAGGAGTACCTGAACGTCTCGGTCCCCCTGGAAGAACTGCCCGAGGACGCCAGGGCCTGGGAACGCGGGGTGAACGAGCTGGCCCAGGAGGACAACGAGATCGGCGAGTACGTCCGCCAGCTGGAACAGGCCAAGGACACCGCCGACCTGCCCGAGGCCAGCGGCGAGGCCATCGCCCGGGAGTTCGAGCGCTACCTGCGCCGCCGCGACGACCCGGGCCCGACCCGCTGAGGAGCACGGGACCGGCGCGTGTCGTGTCGAACGGGGCGGTGGTCCTCAGCATGTCGGTGGTCCTCAGCGGGGCTGGTGCTCAGCGGGGCTGGTGCTCGGGCAGCACCTCGATCCCCAGCAGGGCGGACACGGCGGTGGGGACCAACGGCCCGCGAGCGCCGTTTCCCGTGAGGAGGGCTTCGGCCCAGGAGTCCACGATCCCCAGGGCCCCGGGGGCGTCGAGGTCGTCGGCGAGTCGCTCGCGCAGGGCCTCGACGACCTGCCACTGCGCGGCGGGTTCCCCGGGAGGGTTCTGGGCGAGCGCACGGGCCGCTGCGGCTCGCCAGCGTTCCAGGCGGTCCTGGGCCTCTCGTAGACCTTCGGTGGTCCATTCCCAGTCGTGGCGGTAGTGGTGGGCCAGGATCGCCAGGCGGATCGCCGCCGGGTCCACGCCCTGGCGGCGCAGGGTGGAGACGAACACGAGGTTGCCGCGGGACTTGCTCATCTTGTGCCCGTCCAGGCCGACCAGGCCCGTGTGGGCGTAGAGCCGGGCGAAGGGTTCCGTTCCGGCCAACAGGTGTCCTTCGGCAGCTCCCATCTCGTGGTGCGGGAAGACGAGGTCGGAGCCCCCGCCCTGGACGTCGAAGGAGATCCCCAGGTGTTCCAGGGCGATCGTCGTGCACTCGATGTGCCATCCGGGGCGTCCCCGGCCCAGTGTGCCGCCGTCCCAGGAGGGTTCTCCCGGGCGCTGGACCCGCCACAGCAGACAGTCCAGGGGGTGGCGTTTGCCCGGTCGGTCCGGGTCGCCGCCGCGTTCGGCGAAGAGTTCGAGCATGTGTTCTGGGCTCAGGTTGCCGATCCTGCCGAAGCCCGGGTCGGCGTGGACGGAGAAGTAGACGTCGCCGTCGGGGCCGCCGTTCGTGCCAGGGACCCGGTAGGCGTGGCCCTGTTCCAGCAGTCGGGTCGCGGCCTGGACGACGAGCGGGACGGCCTGCGTCGCGGACCGGTACTCCTGGGGGGGCAGGACTCTCAGGGCCTGCATGTCCTGGGCGAACAGGGCGGTTTGTTCGCGGGCCAGGTCCTGCCAGTCCTGCCCGGTGGCCTGCGCGCGTTCCAGCAGGGGGTCGTCGACGTCGGTGACGTTCTGGACGTAGATCACGTCCAGTCCCGCGTCCCTCCAGGCCCGGTTCAACAGGTCGAAGGCGATGTAGGTGGCTGCGTGGCCCAGGTGGGTGGCGTCGTAGGGGGTGATCCCGCAGACGTACAGACGTGCGACGTCCCCCGTGGCCGAGGGCAGGAGCTTGTTCGTGGCCGTGTCGTGCAGGTGGACGAGCGGTCCGCGGCCCGGTCGGTTCCCCGGCGGGGGCGGGGGCAGAGGTCCGGGGAGGGCGGGGAGAGCCGGGTCCCTCCGGTCGGGCAGGGGCACGAGCTCGGGAGCGTTCCAGGCGGTCACTCCGGGAGCGTAACCGGGCCTCGAACAGGACGATCCTGCGGGACGGACCCCCGCGGGAGGAGGCCCTCGTGGGAGGGACGGTGGGAGGGACAGCTCGCCGGGCGGGCCTTTCAGAACGCGGGCCAGGGAAGGGACGGGCGGTCGGGGAGCGGGCCGGGGTGCCGGCCGGAGGCCAGGAGCGATTCGGCCCGTCGGGCCGTCCGGCCCACCTCGTCGGGGCTGAGCACGGCCGACAGTTCCCGGTGCAGGGAACTGTCGGCCTGCAGATCCGTTCCGAGGGCCGCGAGGACGCCGCAGACCTCCGCGGGCAGGGGGTCACCGGACCATCCCCACAGGACGGTCCGCATCTTGTCCTCGACATTGAACGTCAGCCCGTGGTCCACGCCGAACACGCAGCCCGTGGAGTCCCGCAGCACATGCCCGCCCTTGCGGTCGGCGTTGTTGGCCACGACGTCGAAGACCGCCATGCGGCGCAGGCCCGCGTCGTCGGCGTGGGCCAGGACCACGGGGGCGCCGTCGAGGTCCTCGGCGTCCAGCACGTGCAACCAGCCGGCGGGGACCTCCCGCTCGTCCAGGACGTCCACCAGGCCGCCCCCGGGTTCGGCCATCGCGGGAATCCGGGGCCCGTGTTCGACGTCGTGGGTGTCCTCGGGCCGTTCCCTGACCCACCACTGCACGCTGCCGGGTCCGAAGGGCCCGTCCCGCAGGACCGTCGGGGGCACCAGGTCCCACCCCGTGGCGACGGACAGGACGTAGGCTGCGACCTCGCGGTGGGCGAGGGTCCGCCGGGGGAAGTCCCACAGCGGGCGCTCTCCGGAGATCGGTTTGTAGACGCAGTAGGTCTCGACGTCGTCCAGGGCGGCCCTGGCCAGCAGGGTGGCGTTGCTGGCGTCGACCAACCGGCCCAGGACGGTCAGATCCCCCCAGCGCAGGATCTCCAACGCCGAGGACTCGTCCGGACCTGGCCACGCCGGATCGGTGAGGGACGACACGGGCCTCAGCGGCGGTAGCCGTTGGCCCGGGGACAAATGTGGCCCTCGGCGTCCAGAGGATTGGCGCAGAACGGGCACGGGGGACGGCCCGCCGCCACCACGGACAGGGCCCGCTTGGCGAAGACCCTGGCCGCCGTGCCGCTGAGGGACACCCTCAGGACGGCGCCCTCCTGTTGCTGCGGGCCGGGGTCGGGCTGCTCTTCTTCTTCCTCCTCGTCGACCGACACTCCCTCGGAGTAGCACTCCACGACGACGCGGTCGGTCTCACCGTCCCAGGCCAGGCTCATGGTCCCGACCCGGAACTCCTCCTCGATCGGGGTGTCCAGAGGGTCGTTGTCGTCGCTGTCCGAGGGCGCGATCGCGGGAACGGGAGCCGTCCCACCGCTGCGGCGGAGCACCTCGTCCAGGAGCTCGTCGATGCGTTCGGCCAGGACCGAGACCTGTTGCTTCTCCAGCGCGACGCTGTTCAGGCGGCGTCCTGTGCGCGCCTGGAGGAAGAAGGTGCGCGATCCCGGCTCGCCCACGGCACCGGCGACGAACCGGTCGGGTGAGTCGTGGTCGAAGACCTGTCGGGGCATGGCGCGACCCTACGGGGTGACCCGGCGACCGGCAGCATCCGGGCCGTCGGACGGCGGGGGAAGGACCTCCCCGAGGCCCTGAGGGCCGCTCGGACCGGCCCCGCCGCCCACGACGGCGTCCGAGGACAGGGCCCTGTGCCCGTTCCGGGACTCCGGTCGCAGCCCGGAGAGGTCCTCCCCCGTGTCGTTGACTTTCAGGACGAAAGGGCGCAAAGGCGTGTAGCGCACGGCACTGACCGAACAGGGATCCACCACCAGGCGTTGGAAACCGTCCAGGTGCAGACCGAGGGCATCGGCCAGGATCACCTTGATCACGTCCCCGTGGGTCACGGCCAGCCACAGGGCGTGCGGGCCGTGGGAACCGTGCACCCGCGCGTCGTGGTCCCTGATGGCGGACACGGCCCTGTGCTGCAGGTCCCGCAGGGACTCCCCCTCCGGGCCGGGGAAGACAACGGCCGACGGATGGGCCTGGACGATCGGCCACAGAGGATCACCCCTCAGGTCCCGCAGCCTGCGGCCGGTCCAGTCCCCGTAACGGCACTCCCCCAGCCGGTCGTCGACCACGACGGGCGCCGATCCCGGCGGCCGTCCCTCCGGCGGACCGGACGATTCGTCATCGGTCCGGGGGGCGGGGGCCGGGGCGGGGACGGTCCGGGGGGGCTGCCCGGACTGGTGGGAACAGGCCGACGGGACGAGGGCCGCCGACAGGAGCAGCTCCGCCGTCTGGCGACACCGTTCCAAAGGGCTGGTGACCACGGCGACGAGAGGCAGCGGGGCCAGCCGTCGGGCCAGGGCCCCGGCCTGGTTCCGCCCTCTGTCGTCCAGGTGGATCCCGGGGGTCCAACCCGGGAGGACCCCCGCGGCATTGGCAGTGGTCCTGCCATGACGCACGAGCAACACGGTGGGCATCGTTCGAGCCTACGTGACCGTTTCCGGCCCGGGGGCCTGTCCGGGAAGCGGGCCTCGTCGCTGTGGCCGAAAGAGGGTCCGCCAGGAGAGGGCCTCGGCCGGTGGACCTCCGAGCTGCCTCAGGTGGCCTCGATGGTGTTGGTGAGCAACAGCGCGATCACGGCGAATCCCGCGAAGATCCGATAAGGGATGAAGGCGGTGATCGGGTGGGAGGAGACGAACTTCAGCAGCCAGGCGATCGAGGCGTAGGCCACGACGAAGGAGACGAGAGTTCCCACGAACAGCGGTCCCCAGCCCACGACCGAGGTGTCGATCTCTCCCAGCTGGGACACGCCCGCGCCCGTCAGGACCGGGATCGCCAGGAAGAAGGACAGCCGGGTCGCTGCGACCCGGGTCACCCCCATCATCATGCCGGCGGCGATCGTGGATCCCGAACGGGAGACCCCCGGCACGAGCGACGCGCACTGCGCCAACCCGATCAACAGGGCCTGACGGATCGTGAGCTGGTCCTCGTCGACCTTCTGCGTGCCCCGCGCCTCCCCCAGGTAGATGACGGCGCACCAGCCGATCAGGGCGAACGCCACGACCCACAGGTTGCGCAGAGGACCGGTGATCAGATCCTTGAAGATCAGGGCCACCACGATCACCGGAACGGCGCCCACGAGGACACACCACGAGAAGCGATAGTCCGGGTCGTCCCTCAGGACCATCTCCGCCATCGCCGGGTTGCCCTTGCGGCGCAGCTGACGCCCGTAGAGGTGCCGGAGGAGGCCCCGCCCCCACGCCTTGGCCAGGCGCAGGAAGTCCTGGCGGAAGTACAGGAACGTCGCGACGATGGCCCCGAACTGGATGATCGCTGTGAAGGCCGTCACCGCCGGGTCGTCCACCTTCAACCCCAGCAGCCCCTCCGTCACCGTGAGGTGACCGGTGCTGGAGACGGGGAGGAACTCCGTCAGCCCCTCGACGATCCCGAGGACGATCGCATCCGTGTACCCGAGTGCGTCGCTCACGAGGTGCCCGTCCGTGAGGAGAAGAATTGTCTGTGAGCCGGGACGTCGATCGCGACCCCGGAGATGTCGTCCTGGAACACCAGCGGCATGCGCAAGACGATATACAGGCCGTTCAGCGCGTCCCCATCCGGATCCGCGCGGGCTCGCCCCACGGCCTGCTCCCCCGGTGCCGACCGGCTGCGCAGCTCCCGCCGTGACCGACGCACGCTCCTCCGGGGCGACCCGGCGAGGCCCGGGGAGACCCCGGCCCGGTCCCCGACCGTCTTTCGGCGTCCGGGAGCGGGTCAGCCCCCGGGGCCCCCGCCCAGGGCACTAGGTTGGGTGGCCGTGGAGGAACATGCCGTCGGGCGCAGCGGGCTCCGCGTGTCCCGGCTCGGGCTGGGAACCCTGACCTGGGGCCGGGACACCGATGAGCACGAGGCCGCCGACCAGCTGCGGGCCTTCGTGGAGGCCGGCGGAAACCTGATCGACACCGCGGCCTCCTACGGTGAGGGCGCCGCGGAAGAACTCGTGGGATCCCTGCTCACCGGCACCGTCGAACGCGACGACGTCGTCCTGTGCACCAAGGCCGGTGTCTCGGGCAAGGACGGCGCCCGGCGCCTGGACACCTCCCGCCGGGCCATGCTCGCCGGACTGGACGGCTCCCTGCGCAGGTTGCGCACCGACCACGTGGACCTGTGGCTCGTGCACGCCTGGAGCGACGAGGTCCCCCTCGCCGAGACCCTCTCGGCCCTCGAACACGCTGTGAGCACCGGCCGCGCCCGGTACACGGGCATCTCGAACTACGCCGGCTGGCAGACGGCCCTGGCAGCGGCCCGCGTGACCGGCCCCGCGAGCCCCGTCGTCACAGAGGTCGAGTACTCCCTCGTCCAGCGGGGCGTGGAACGCGAAGTGCTCCCCGCAGCCCTCCACCTGGGCATGGGAGTGTTCGCCTGGTCCCCCCTGGGCCGAGGCGTCCTGTCGGGCAAGTACCGCTCGGGGACCCCCGCGGACTCCCGCGCGGCCTCCCCCCACCTGGCGGCCTTCGTGGGCCAGTACCTGGACACCGGATCACGGCGGGTCGTGGACGCCGTCGTGACGGCAGCCGACGGCCTGGGCTGCTCACCCGTGGAAGTGGCCCTCGCCTGGGTCCGCGAACAGGACCCCGTGGCCTGCGTTCTCCTGGGAGCCCGCACCGCAGCGCAACTCCGGTGCGCCCTGAGCAGCGAACAGGTCACTCTCCCCCACGAGATCCGCGCAGCCCTCGACGAGGTCTCAGCTCCCCGGATCGGCTACCCCGAAAGGTTCTGAAACCTCCACGTTCCGCCCGCCTGCGGGCGCCATCGTCACCCGCTGTGGGCCGCCGAACCGGCCCCGTCGCCGATCTCGGCCCCGACTTCGGCCCTGGCCCCGATCTCGTCCTCGAGGTCGTCCTCGACGCCGAGATCGTCCTCGACCGCTTCGAGATCGTCGTCGAGATCCTCCTCGTCGAGGTCGTCCTCGTCCTCGACCTCCAGATCCTCGTCCTCGAGGTCGTCGAGATCCTCCTCGTCGAGGTCCTCGTCGAGGTCGTCCTCGGAGTCCTCGTCCTCGTCGTAGAGGACGAACGGGGTGACCTCGTCGTGGTTGGTGTACAGGGCCTCGTCGTAGACCTCGAAGGCGTCCGAGAGGCGCTGATAGGCGTTGACCACCGCCGGATCGGTCTCCCCGGTCCGCTGGATCACCGCGTTCAGATGTGCCTCAAGCGCCGCGATCAAACGGTCGAGTGCGGCGCGAGGGTCCGTCGTCATGGCATGACGGTATCGGTTCGTGATGACATGGTGGGGATGAGCCAGCCCACGCCACGCCATGAACCCTCGAACGACCCCCTCGGGAACGCCGGCCCACGGCAGCGTGTCCCCCCCGGGAACACCCCGCAGCCCCCGGACGAACCAGGGCCGGGCCCCCACGGAAACCCTCCCCACGAGGACCCCCGACCCCACCCCGAGAGCGCCGCCCACACCGCCCCCGGGCCGTTCCGCGGACACTACGAGTACCGGATCCTGGACCTGCCCCGCACGTTCTCCCGCACCGAGACCCGACAGATCCTCACCGACCACGCCGAATACGGACAATGGGAACTCGACCGTGTCCGCCTGCACCGCAGCGGCGCTCGCAAGGTCCGGCTGAGACGCCGGATCATCCGCGTGACCCGCGCCTTCTGACCTTCGGACACGCCGCGCCACCGGCACCTCCGTCGAGCCCCGGCCCCGCTGCCCACCCCCTCCCGCAGCGCCTTCCTCCCCCGAGAGGAGCGACCCCGGACCGTGCTAATCTCGTTCCCGCGGACGGCGCCCACGGGCCAACTCCGCATGCTCCACGTCCGGGTGGCGGAATAGGCAGACGCGCTAGCTTGAGGTGCTAGTGCCCGAAAGGGCATGGGGGTTCAAGTCCCCCCTCGGACACTCTTCTCAAGGGCGGCTGACCAGCATAATCAGGTCGGTCGCCCTTATGTTTTGCGTTGCGGGGCCATATCGGGGCCACAATGACCCATGGTGGTGATCATGTGACCGACTTCAGCCTGCGCGTTCGGACAACGCCCCGAGGCGATTCCCGGTGGCAGCTGCGGTATCGGATAGACGGCCGGCCGGAGGGCCGGACCTTCCACGGGCCAGCGGAGGGCCTGCGCCTGCTGGACGGGGTCGAGGACGGATCCGAGGCCACCGTGGCGTCACTGACGGTCGCCGAGGCCGTCCAGCGGCACATCGACTCCCTCTCCGGCGTGACCGATGGCACCCGCAGGCGCTACCGGGCCGAGGCTGAACGGGACATCT
>JAUPKJ010000184.1 GCA_030837505.1 Actinomycetota bacterium | reverse complement strand
GACTTTTGAGGGTGACCGGACCGTGATCGTCGACGGTTTGTGTTCTGTGGTTGGTGCTGGAACGACGGAACCGCTTGTGTTTCGCTCCGGGGCGTCAGTTGAATCTAGTTTTCTCGCGTATTCCTTGAGAACGGACAGCTTTCTCAAGCTCGGCCACGCTGCAATGTACGGAGTGGCCGGACAGCAGCGTGTTCCGGATGAGTTCGTCATGGACTGGCCAATCCGAACGCCTCCTCTCGACGAACAGCGCCGCATCGCCGACTTCCTCGACGAGGAGACGAGGAGGATCGACAGGCTTGTACTGATTCGGGAGCGACAGATTGCTCTTATCGAGGAGAAAATCTTCTCGGGTCTGTCTGAGACCCTGGTCCCAGGTAGTTGCTCCGGTCCTGAGGGGAAATTGCCTTTTCCGTGGCTCCCGTCAATTCCGCAGGACAGGCCGTTGGTGAAACTGGGACACATCTGCCGGTTGCAGAATGGAATCACTATCGACAACAAAAGAAAATTGGCCGGTGACGTGGTGACGTTACCGTACCTGCGTGTGGCCAATGTCCAGGCCGGCCATGTGGATCTCGACACCGTTGTCGAGGTCACCGTTCCGAGGGAGACAGCGGCCCGTAGCACTCTCCGACGCGGAGACGTCCTGATGACGGAGGGGGGTGATTTGGATAAGTTGGGCAGGGGGGCTGTCTGGCACGACGAGATCCCCGGGTGCCTTCATCAGAATCATATTTTTGCACTGCGTCCCGATCAGGGCCTGCTCGACGGTGAATATCTTTCGTTGATGACCCGGACAGCTCACGGTCGATGCTACTTTGAGAGTACCGGTTCCAGGACCACAAATCTTGCGTCCACGAACAGCAGTAAAATTCTCGACTTCAGAATCCCGCTCCCGTCTCTGGGTCGTCAGCGGGAACTGGCCAGCGAGTCCCATGGAATGATCAGTGGTATTACTCGGATGGCAGACGCTCTGCAACGTCAGATCGAGTTGCTCGGGGAGCGGAAGAGGGCGTTGATCACGGCGGCGGTGACGGGGGAGTTCGATGTTTCGACGGCTTCGGGGAGGGGGACGGTGTAGAGCATGAGCCCTGTGTATGACGAGGCGGCGTTCGGGGATGCCGTTTTCGCGTCGATGCGGGAACGGGGGTGGCGGGTCGGGGAACCGGGGGACTACCGGGCCGACGTCTGCGTGGACACCCGACAACTCCTCACCTTCCTCGGTGCCACCCAGGCCGACGCCTGGAGGGACCTCGTGGCCCGGTACGGCGGCGACGCGGACGCCGCGCAGAGCGGCTTCGTCCGGCGCCTGGACCAGGCCATCACCGTCGACGGGATCCTCGACGTCCTGCGCAAGGGCGTCAAGGACCACGGGGTCACGCTCCGTCTGGCGTACTTCCGGCCCTCGCTCGTGCTGGACGACGCCATCCTGGACGACTACCGGGCCAACCGGCTCACCGTCGTGCGCGAACTGCCCTACGCCACCAGACCGACCGACCAGGGGCACCGGCTCGACCTCACGCTGTTCCTCAACGGTCTGCCCGTGGCCACCGCAGAACTCAAGAACCCCCTCACCGGCCAAGGGGTCGAACAGGCCATCGCCCAGTACCGGTCCGACCGCGACCCGAGTGAGCCGATCTTCCGGCGTCGTGTCGTTGCGAACTTCGCGGTCGACCCCGACCGGGTTTTCGTGACCACGGCCCTGCGCGGGGAACGGACCCGGTTCCTGCCGTTCAACACCGGGTCGGCGGGCCCGGGAAACCCCGGGGGAGCGGGCAACCCTCCCGCGAGGGCCCCCGGCACCTACCCCGCCTCGTACCTGTGGGAACAGATCTGGCGGCCCGACACCTGGCTGGACCTGCTCGAACGGTTCGTCCACCAGCGGAGGGTTCCCGGCCCCGGCCGCGGGACCCTACCTGAGCTGATCTTCCCTCGGTACCACCAGTGGCACGCCGTCACGGCCCTCACCGAACACGCTGCCCGCCACGGGGCCGGGCACCACTATCTCGTCATGGCCTCCGCCGGGTCGGGCAAGTCCAACACGATCGCGTGGCTCGCCCACCGCTTGGCGTCCCTGCACGCCCCCACCGACCCCGCAGACCTCGATCCGGCTGCCGCGACCGCAGGGCTCCGGCCGGGCTCCCTGGTGTTCGACAAGATCCTGGTCATCACGGACCGCCGGAACCTCGATGCCCAGTTGCGCGACACCGTGGGGAGTTTCGAACGCACCGCCGGTCTGGTCGTGAAAATCGACGATCGTCAGGGGGCGAAGTCCGAGCAGCTCGCGCAGGTCCTGTCCCGCGAGTCCGGGAAGATCGTCACGGTCACCCTGCACACCTTCCCCGCCCTCGTCGACTACCTGCGCCGTGAACCCACCGAGATCCGCGGCCGCCGGTTCGCGATCGTCCTGGACGAGGCCCACTCCTCGCAGTCCGGGGACGCCGCGGTGTCCGTCCGCGCCGTCCTGCGCGACCTCGGCCTGGACGCCGACGACGACACCCCGGGCGCCACGAGCCTCGCCCCCGGGGACGCCGCTGCCCCCGGTCCCGGCGCCGACGGTGGGCCGTCGGACCGGGCCCGCAGGCTCGCCGACCGGGCGGCCCTGCGGCAGCGCGCCGGGAACCTGTCGTACTTCGCGTTCACCGCGACCCCGAAGGCCAAGACCCTCGAACTGTTCGGCACGCCCGACGGGGGCGGCGCGTACCGGCCGTTCCACACGTACTCGATGCGGCAGGCGATCGAGGAGGGCTTCATCCTCGACCCGCTGCGCACGTACGTCACGTACGCGACCTACTACAAGCTCGTCAACCGCAACTCCGAGGACCGGGTCGTGGACCCGGGCAGGGCCGGCCCTCTCCTGGCCCGGTACGCCCGCCTGCACCCCTCCACCGTCGCCCAGCACGCCGAGGTCATTATCGGGCACTTCCGTGCTCACACGGCCGGTCGGCTCGGGGGCCGGGCGAAGGCCATGGTCGTCACCTCGTCCCGGCGCAGCGCCGTCGATACGGCGCGGGCCCTCCGGCAGCATGTGCGCGACCGGGGGTACCCGGACCCGGGGGTGCTCGTCGCCTTCTCCGGGACCCTCACGTACGACGGGCAGGAGATCACCGAGAGTTCGGAGAACGGCGGGCTGTCCGAGAGCGGCCTGCCCAAGGCGTTCGCCTACACCCGGGCCGACGACCCGGCCGCGGGATCCGACGGTCGGGGGCAGCCCGAGTACCGGATCCTCGTCGTGGCCGAGAAGTACCAGACCGGTTTCGATCAGCCCCTGCTGACCACCATGTACGTGAACAAGAAACTCGCCGGGGTCTCCGCCGTGCAGACCCTGTCCCGGCTCAACCGGACCGCCGAGCGCAAGACCCAGGGCGACCTGGCCATCCTGGACTTCGTCAACGACGCCGAGGACATCCGGGCGGCCTTCCTCCCCTACCACGAGCGGGCCGAGACCCTCCCGACGGACGCGAACCTCCTGTACACGGCGCAGAGCCGGGTCCTGCGTCCCCGCGTGCTCGTGGATTCCGAGATGGACGGTTTCGTCGACGCCTTGTTGGCCGCCGAGGAACGGGCCCCGGGCGCCCGGAAGGGTTCGGCGGGACTCCACGCCGAGCTGTACCGGCACCTGGAACCCGCCGTCACCCGCTTCACCGACCTGCTCGACGCCGACGAAGAGGCCGACCGCGAGGCCGCAGAGGACTTCCGGGCCGACCTGGGCGACTACACCCGCAAGTACGCGTTCCTCTCCCAGATCATCCCGTACACCGATGCTGAACTGGAAAGCCTGTACGTCTACGGCCGGCATCTGCTGACCCGCCTGCCCCGGCGCACCGACCTCGGGATCGACCTGGGAGACCTGGACCTCAGCCACCTGCGGGTCGAACGAACGGGCGTTCTCGACCTGGGCCTGCGCCCCGAGGGGACCGTCGAACTCCCCGGATTCGGCACCGGAACCGGCGGTGCCCCCGATCCCGAGCGCTCGCCCCTGTCCGAACTCATCGAACGGTTCAACGACCAGTACGGCACCCAGTTCACGCAGGACGACATCATCCGCCCTTTCACAGAGGCCATGAACGATCCGAAGGTCCGCAGGGCAGCCGTGGCCAACAACGACGAGGAGAACTTCGGCCACGTCTTCGAGCCCGTCTTCGAGAAGAAGATGATGGACCACGTCGACACGGTCGCCGAGCTGGGACGCGAGTACTTCAAGCAAGGCGGCGAGGTCCAGACCAGCCTGAACCGCAGTGCCCGCCGCGCGGCCTGGCGCATGATCCGCGATGCCGAGGGCGTGAACGACGACGCCGTCTGACGGCCGACGATCCTCACGCAGCCCGATCGGTCGGTTCGACCTTCTTCCTCGGACACGTACGAATCGCGCCGGGTGCGGTGAACGCCTGACAGGGGTTCTTTCGGCTCGACAGGATGATACCGAGCCGAAAGAACGGGGGAACACCGTGGACAGGGACACGATCGCCGGCCGGTACCAGCTCATCGAGGCGATCGAGGCCGGAGGGATGGGGGAGATCTGGCGCGGCTACGACGCCGTCCTGGATCGTCCGGTCGCCGTCAAACGGGTCCGCCTGGACGCGATCGTCTCCCGGCGGGCCGCGGAGGAGCTCGCGGGGCGGTTCCGGCGCGAGGCCCGGATCACGGCGCGGATCGGTCACCACGGGGTGCCCCAGGTGTTCGATGCAGTCCTTGACGGTTCCTGCGAACGGTTGTTCCTGGTCATGGAGTTCGTCCACGGGACGAACCTGCGGGCCTTCGTCGACCCGGACCGGCCCCTGCCGGTCGCGTGGGTCGCGGCCGTCGGCGCTCAACTGTGCACGGTGCTGTCCCACGCGCACGCCGTGCCCGTCGTCCACCGGGACCTCAAGCCCGACAACGTCCTTGTCCGCCCCGACGGTTCGATCGCCGTCCTGGACTTCGGGATCGCGGCGATCCTGCGGCCCGACGTCACGAAGCTCACCGGGACCGGCGGCCTGCTGGGCACCTTCCACTACATGCCCCCGGAACAGGTCCAGGGCGGGCGGGTCACCCCCCGCAGCGACCTGTACGCCCTGGGATGCCTCCTGCACGAACTGTTCACCGGCCGACACGTGTTCCCCGGGCCGTCGGACTTCGATCTGCAGTGCCAGCACCTCGCCGAGATGCCGGTCCCGCTGCGGAACCTGCGGGAGGAGGTTCCCGAGGTCCTGGAGGGGCTCGTCGGAGATCTGCTGGCCAAGGCCCCGGACCACCGGCCCCCCGACGCCTACGCCGTGTACGAGCGTCTGCTGCCGTTCCTGCCGCTGCCCGGGGCCGAACCGGAATCCGTCGAGGGAACGGCGATCCCGATGCCCGACCCCACCCTCGTGTACCGGCGTCCGAACAGTCCCCGTCGCCGCGATCGGCTCCCGGACACCCTGCCGACGGTACCGACCTGCGTGCCTCCGGCGACCCCGGCCCCCGGGGACACCGCCCTGGTCGAGCGGATCACCGAGAGCCTGCGGGACTGCGGCATCCTGTGCGACGAAGGCCGCTTCACCCAGGCCGCGGAGATCATGCAACGGTTGCTCGACGTCGTCGCCCCCGTCCGGGGATCTGAGTATCCCCAGGTCCTGGACTGGCGGCGCAAACGGGCGGCGATCCTGTTCGTCGCGGGCGAGTACCGGCAGGCCCTGCCGGAGTTCGAACGCCTCGCCGGAGCGTACTCGCGCACCCTGGGACCGACGGCTCTCCTGACCCTGGAGTGCAGCCGGCAGGTCGCGCACTGCCAGGCCGAACTCGGGCGGACCACAGAGGCCCTCGCGGAGTTCCGCCGGTTGCTGGCCCTGGCCACACCGGCCCACAGCGACGCCTCGTCGATCTGCCTGGAGCTGCGGCACGCCATCGCCCTGCTCCTGCTCGCGGACGGCGAGGCCGACCGGGCCCGTGACCTGCTGCGGGAACTGCGCGACGACCTGCTCGTCGTCCGCGGACCCCAGGACGACCTGACCCAGGAGGTCGTAGACCTCCTGCTGCGCCTGGACAGCGGCACCGGACACCGGTGAAGGCCCGGTTCTGCGACAGCTGGTTCTGCGACGGCTGGGTTCGCCCTCCCGCCGGAGGACGTGTTGGG
>JAUPKJ010000183.1 GCA_030837505.1 Actinomycetota bacterium | reverse complement strand
GCGGCGGGGCAAGAAGGTGTGGGCGGCGCTGTGGACCCCTTGACGGGTCGGCCCGCTCGAAGGACAGGATCGGGTTCGGGAACACGGGGGTGGTCGCGGCGATCCTGGTCGACCTGCCGTTCTCCGGTCGCCCGGTCGCCCGGTCGGTGCCGGCCCGGCTGTGGCGGGGCAAGGACACCGCCGGCCGGTCCGAGCCGGCCCTGGCCCGGGACCTCAAACACGTCGCCGGTGGGCGGATCGTGCACGTCGTCGCAGACGCCGCCCACCACCACCCCGGCGTCGCAGCCCTGCCCACCGGGATCACCTGGACCACCCGCCTGGCCGCCAACGCGACCCTGCTCGGCCCGACCCCACCACGCCCCGGGAAACGTGGACGTCCCCGCCAGAAGGGCGCCCCGCCGGGCACCCTGACCCAGAGCGCCACCCGCGCCCCCCGGCGCCCGGTCACCGTCGCCCGGTCACCGTCGCCCGCCACGGACAGAAGCACGAACGTCCCCCTGACCGACCAACGAGGGCAGTGGTACAGACCCTGGCAGGACCTACCCGTGCAGCTGATCCTGCTGCACGACCCCAGCAGGTACTACGACCTCGCACTGATCACCACCGACCTGACCACCCCCGCCGAACAGCTCCTCACCCAATACACCGCCCGCGCCGTCGAACGCACCCTCCCGTTCGATCTGACCACCCACACCCCGGTCATCCTGTGGTACACCCGCCACGGCAACCCCACCGATGACGTCACCACCCACCACACCGCCTCGCCCTGATACACCCACAAAACCGAGGTCTCGTACCAGGACCTGACCCACACCCTCCGCCGAGTAACCATCCCCACCCGATCAACGCGCACAAGCCCACGCCAGGCCACCAACAAGAAAATCCTCACCGTCACCACCACCTGGACCCAAGCAGCAGGAACCCACAAAACAAGAAAACGCAACTGGCGAAAGTCGAGCGGAGTCTGACGAGTTTTTAATCATCGGATCGATCCAGCAGGCGGGTCAGTACGGCTTCCGCGAACCCAGATCCCATCAACCCATCTTCAGGTCCTTCCTTGGACTTACCCGTAGGAATTAGTTCATCACGTAACCACGCTGCCGGATCACTGTCGGAATAGAACACCCTCCAATACCGTTCAGTGATTTCTTCGTGTCGGATGAATGCTGGCATCGACCACTCGGCACGATTCCAATCGCTCAAACGTCCCAGGACCGGCCACCTTCCGTCTCGAATCCCAAGGCCACTAACTGCACCCAGCAAAACAGCGTTATCAGCTCTGAGCCCGGTGAGGCCACCGTGCTTCGGTATCTCATCACGCCGCGGACCGAAAAAATATCCCACCAGCATGCCGGAACGACTTACACGGGAAGCGACACAGAGGGCGAAGCCACCATTTCGCAACGGAACACCAAAACAATCGCCTTCCCAATATTTCACCTTGGCCACGATCTCGCCCCCCAGCTTCAGATAGTTCTCAGCTGCTGCCATGTACCTTGAACGGTTGGGATTCATCGGTGAGATTCCACGAATTTCATTGTATTCCCCGTTCTCAACCCTGGCACCAGGGTATGGCCGACATTAAACGAAGTTGCACACTTGCGACGCTCGACCAAGGCGCCGCCGGGTAGCGGGCGGGAGTTTCACCCGCCCGCCCCCACAGATCCGGACGTGAACCTCTCGGCTCATCCGGCCCGTACCGTCCAGTTCTCAGGGCTTCAGTACCGCAGTGCCCAGTGGGCGAATAGGCCAGGTGCCCGTTGCCGGACTCCTTTCAGTCAGGCAACCGCTCTCTTGCTGCTGCGTTTGAGTCGCTTGTACTTCCACCTCGCCCAACGTAGGTATCCGGCCCCGGCCTGCACCCGGCCGCCGCCAAGGTGCCGGCCACCCTGAACCGCGAGGGGGACGGCCTGGCCCGCCACCGCGACTTCCCCGACCTCGATCTCGACAACAACCGCAGTGAGCGGGCCCTGCGCACCCCGGTCGTCGGGCGCAAGAACTACTACGGCAACCACGCCGAATGGTCCGCCCACCTGACAGCCCGCCTCTGGACCATCACCGCCACCGCCGAACGCCACAGCCTCGAACCCCTGACCTACCTCACCGACTACCTCACCGCCTGCGCCGAAGCCAGCGGTAAACCCCTCGACGGCGAGGCCCTCGACCGGTTCCTGCCCTGGCTCCCCGGACCCACCGGCAGCCGAGACCACGACCCACCCACGATCAACCGCCTCGCTTTCCACGCTCATATTCACAAGACCAGGGAAAATGCCCGCTACGATGGTATTAGGAGCTGCAGGTTTTGTTCAATGTCGGCCATACAGCATCCACACAAGTCCCCCTGTGCTGTGGTACCCGATCATCCTGAGTTCCGGTGTGCAGGTTCAGGATGGGGTCAGATGAAAGGGCCGTCAAGAACACGATAGTAACAGTGAGTACCGCGAGCATACTGTCGACCGTAGATGCCTCCGGGGTACGCACCGTGAGGCGACCATTCATCAGGTCCAGGATCAAGATCAAGAAGAAATTTGTCGGGAGAGTAGTGGCAATTCAATCCATCGGACAGGACCGTCATGCCAAATGCAGCCTCTCTCTCCTGCACCAGGTACTCGTAGACCCGCAGCAGGATGATCCTAACGAGACGCCACTCGTTACTGGACTCATCATCCATCGCCTGAATATCAAACGATATCCCGCTGGTATGTTCGGAAGTCCTGGGAAGGTGAAGTTGGATTCCGGTAATAACACCGTCCTCAAAATGATTGAATCTGGACAGGAACAGTGTTGTTTCACTTGCGCTAGAGAGCTTGGTCGCTGTCTCTGGTTTGCCTGTGACTGCCATTACTTCCTCGGTGTAGTGGTTGATTTAAGGAAGTATAGACCAGCCGGGAGGGAGCTCGTCTGGGGAAAAGTGCTTTGTGCCCGTTCCGTGACCGCCTCCCGGTTTACCTGGTTCGCGGAAGATGTGACCGTGGGGCCCACCCGTTCCGTGGCTCTTGAAATCGAAGTGGCCTATCTGAACTCCATCGTTGTTGTAAATCGTGTTTTGTACCGGTGTTCCGTCGCGCCCCGTCCTTGTGTAGACGGAATTTGGTTTCCCAGTCGGACTTGCTTTATCCGTTCCCCAGGAGTGACCGCCAGCCGGTGCACCATCATCCTTAAGGGGAATTCTGTAAGGACTGGGGCCTCTTTCCGAAGCTGCATCCCTTGCGCCTCCTTGTATTCTTGGCGTGTTTACTTCGGCGTTAGATTTCTTGGATGTCGTCGCCGAGTTTTCGGATGCCGTCGGTG
>JAUPKJ010000022.1 GCA_030837505.1 Actinomycetota bacterium | reverse complement strand
GTTGGACGGGCTCAACAGGGGCGGGGTCGAGGCCGTGTACACGACGTGCCTGGTAGCGCACACCCTGGCAGAGCCGGGGCGGCCGGTCGCGGCGCGACACCAGTTCGCGGTGCCGTTCGACGCCGACCTGCTGGCGGTGACGAACCTGACCCCGGTGATCTCGGTCGTGGCCCGTCGCTTCGACCCCGAGGATCCGATGGTGGACGCCCGAGGGGCGATCCAGGAGGACTGGGCGATGTGGCTCGGCCTGGTCCGGGGCCACGGGTGGCGGATGCGGCATCTCGCCCCGGCCACGACGGTCTACCACCGGATCCCGGCGGTGGCCTCGATGACCGGCGCCGCCGGGACCACGGTGGCCGGGATCCGCCGGTTCGCCGTCGGACACCAGCGGCTGCACCAGCGGTGGCCCGTCGACCCGGGCAGCCGGGCGGGGCGGGCCCGGTGGATGCCCCACCACCTGTACGACCTCGTCGGAGCCCGGCACCTCCACGGCCAGCCGGTGGACCCGTTCTACTACGAGAAAGCCCTCCCGGTCATCGCCGACGCCATCACCGCCGGGATGGACCGGGCCGACGCCGAGGCCGCTCTGGACGCCGCCGTCGCGGCGGACCGTGCCCCCGATCCCCGGCCCCGCACTGCCACCACCCGGACGGAGACCCCGCGATGAGTACGACGATCCCGCACCAGGTCGACGACCGGGCCAAGGCGGTGTGTCCCGGCCTGCGCACCGACGCGGTCCTGCACCACAGCGCCAAGACGGTCCTGCTCGCCGGGGCGCTGGACGACGTCCCGGTGGTCGCCAAGGTCCTGGTGACCACCGACCCGTTCTGGCGGGCGAGGTTCGCCGCCGAGATCGCGACCTACCGGGCGTTCGCGGTGACGCCACCCCCCGTGCCCGCGCCCCGGCTGCTCGCCGCCGACCCGGACGCCGGGGTCCTGGTGACGACCCGGCTCCCCGGCGACCCCGTGGCCACCGTCCGGTACCCCACACACCTGGACGACACGGGCGCGGCACCACTGCTGCAGGCAGCCCGCGACCTGGGCCACTGGTCCGCACCGGAGGGGATGTTCCCGACCGTGTGGGACTACCCCCACCGCTTCCACCGCTACCGCACCGTCTACGGGCTGCTCGACACCGCCGACGAGGCCGCCCTGACCGCGCTCGTCGGCATCGCCGCCCCGAACCGGCCCGCTCACGGCGACCTGCTGCCCGCCAACGTGCTGCACCAGGCGGGAGGCGTCACCGCCGTGCTCGACTGGGAGTTCACCGGCCTGTTCCTGCCCGGCATGGACGCCGCCCTGCTGTGGATCCTGCTCGGACACCTGCCCGCCGCCCGCCGGGACGCCGAACACCTCGCCGGGAACGACCTGCCGCACCAGGCCGGGTTCTGGGTCAACACCGCCACCGTGTGCGTCCGAGAGCTACGCACCCACCGCGACCTGCCCGACGGGCCCCTACGCGCCAGCAGGCTGGCCTACCTGCAGGCGACCTGGGACATCGTCCAGGCCCGGGTCCATGACCTGGCCAGGCGGCTGTGATGCGAGTAGCCCTCGTCCACCGGGACCTGCACCAGATCACCCGCGGCGGTATCTGCACCCTCTACCTCGCCCTGGCCGAGCACCTCACCCGAGCCGGACACGAGGTCATCCTGGTCACCCAGGCCACCGAGCACCCGGTGGTCCGCGACCAGATCACGGTGGTGACACTGCCACGCACCGACGACCTGGCCGCCCACCGGACGGCGGTCGCCGCGACCATCGCACGCCTCGCCCCGGACGTGGCCGAGTGCTCCACCTGGGAGGCCGAGCTCCTCACCTACGCCCAGCAACCGAGCCACGTCCCGGTCCTGGTGCGGGGAGATCTGTCCGCCGCCACCATGGGAGCCCACGCCCTGGCCGCCGACGAGGCCCACCTGTGCCGCCTCGCCGACGCCGTCGTCGCGGTCAGCGCCTTCGCCGCGGACGACCTGTCCACCGCCTACGGCCTCCCCCGCCCCACCGTGATCCCTCACGGCGTCGACCGGACACGCTTCACCCCGACCGGCCCGACCCGCCCCGCCACCGGATGGCAGATCCACCTCGACCGGACCGGCACGGTCACCACACGCCAGCCACTCGCCGACGTCGTCCGCCACGACCCGGCCTGGGCGTCCTACTTCACCCCGAGCCAGGACCTCCTCCGGCTGGTGTGGGTCGGCAAGGCCACCCAGATGAAGGGCTTCGACCGGCTCACCCGGATCGCCGCCGCCCTGCCCGACCACGCCCGCCTGCTCATCGTGCTCGGCCACGGCCACGTGCACTACCCGATCGACCTGCCCGCCGACGTCCTGCTGTGCCAGGACCTGCACACCTCCGACGTCCCGGCGGTGTACCGGGCGGCGGAGTACCTGTTGTCCACCTCCCGGTGGGAGGGGTACGGGCTGGCCATCGCCGAGGCCCTCGCCTGCGGCACCCCGGCCCTGCTCCCCACCGACCTCGCCGTCACCAGCGAACTGATCACCCCCGGGGTCAGCGGTCTTCTCTGGACCGACGAAACCGACCTCCACCAGATCCTCAACCAGCGCCCGCACCTGACCGGACACCTACCCGCCCACTGCACCTGGGACGCCACCACGACCGCCACCTGCGCCATCTACCAGGCCATGACCCTCCCGCAGGCGGCCCGGTGAAAGTACTGCTGATCGGACCGGACCATCCCCAGGGCAGCCTGCCGCCCTACCTCGACACCCTCGCCACCGGACTACGCCACCTCGGCGTCAGCCTCGACCGCCTCGGCTCGACCGGTGTCCCCTACGACACCCACCGCGGCGGGTTCCTCACCGCCGCCGAGATCACCGCCATTGCCGACCAGCTCGCCACCCGGATCGACCCCGGCCGCTACGACGTCATCAGCCTGCACTTCGGCAACCTGGAGACCGAACAACTCCTCCTCGCCCGGTGGCGACACCTCCACCACGATCAGCTCCCCCCGGTGGTGGTGCACGTCCATGCCCTGGACCCCACCCTGTTCACCGTGCACCGCCCCACCCCGCACCTACGGGCCCTGGTCGACGCCACCCTCACCGACGCGGACGCCCTCATCTACTTCGGCCACTACGCCCGCACCGCGCTGGCCACCCGGCTACCCGCCGTCACCACACGCCCCAACCGCGTCGTGCCCCTGCCGACCACCATCGCAGCCGGCACCCGCCCCGCCACCGGACCCGCACTGACCGCGGCGCTCGACGACCCTCGCCCCGGCACCACGGTGGCCAGCCTCTACGGCTACGCCGCCCCCTGGAAATCCGCCCCCGACCTGATCACCGCCCTGGAACACACCCAGACCCGGCTGAGGATCGTCCTCGCCGGACCCTTGTGGGACGACCCCTCACACACCGGCGTCGACCTGCGCCCCGCCATCGGCCACCCGCAACGCCTCGGCCACGCCACCGAACTGGTCGTCGTCCCCACCTACCTCGACCCGCCCACCCGCGCCGCCCTCGTCACCCGCAGCCACCTCGGCGTGTTCCCCTACCGGCCACACCCCACCTTCCAAGGCTCCGGAGCGATCGCCGACTACCTCGCCGCAGCCCGGCCAGTCATCACCACCGACGTCGCGAACCTGCCCGAACTCGCCGCCAGCGCCGGAGTCACCGTGCCGCCCGGCGACCCCCACGCCCTCGCGGCAGCCCTCGACCGCTACGCCACCGACCCACCCCACCGGGCCCGCCTCCAGGCCGCCGCGCGCCGCCGGGCACCCCGCTTCAGCCCCGCCACGCACGCCGCCGCCTGCCTGGCCTTCTACGAACAGATCACCAGGACATCGACATGCGACCCACCCACCTGACCATCGCCCGGCACGCCCAGGCCTGGTGCAACATCGAGCAGACCATCGGCGGACCGGCCACCTGCCGCGGCCTCACCCCCACCGGCCACCAACAAGCAACCCGACTGGCGGACCGGCTCGCCACCGACCACCGCCACCACCCGATCACCGCCCTCTACACCACCCCACTACCCCGCGCCCGACAAACCGCCGCCATCATCTCCACGACAATCGGCCTCCCCGCCACCGTCATCGACGACCTCCGCGAACCCGACTACGGCACCGCTGACGGCGCCCGCTGGGCCGACGTCATCACCGCCTTCGGCGCAGCCCCCGCCCTCCACCCCGACCAGCCGATCGCCGACGGCGCCGAAACCTGGCACCACCACCAACACCGCGTCCATGCCGTCCTGCGCGACCTCCTCCACCGGCACACCGGACACCGCATCCTGATCGTCGCCCACGGCGAAACCGCCACCGCCGCCCACCACCTGTTCTGCGACACCCCCACCCTGCCGATCGCGTTCCCCCTCGCCCCCACCGCGCTGACCACCTGGCAGCAACAACCCATCTCCCAGCTACGCCCCCACGACGGACTGCGCTGGGCACTGATCCGACACAACGACACCACCCACCTCACCGAGCCCCACCGATGACAGATACCCCTCACTGGGCCGCCCAGCTCGCCGGACGCCGCATCGTCGTCACCGGCGCCCACGGCGCCATCGGCACCCACCTCCTGCACCGCCTCGCCACCACCACCGCCCACGTCCTGTGCCTGGACCGTGTCTCCGCCACCCCCCGACAGCACGCCGTCCCCACCGTGCGCTGCGACATCCGTTCCCCCCACCTGACCGACGTCATCGCCGCCCACCACCCCGACACGGTCATCCACCTCGCCGCTCAGACCCACGTCCCCGCCTCCGTGACGCACCCCCGCCACGATGCCGACGTCAACATCCAAGGCACCATTGCCGTCGCCGAAGCGACCGCAACCGTCGGCGCCCGACTCCTCTTCGCCGCCACCTGCGCCATCTACGGCGTCCCCGAGCGCCTGCCCGTCACCGAAAACACCCCGCTGGCACCGATCAGCCCCTACGGGCTGAGCAAAGCCAGCGCCGTGCACTACCTCGACTGGTTCGCCACCCACCACCACCTCCCCGTCACCACCCTGATCCTCGGCAACGTCTACGGCACCGGAACACCCCACGCCGTCATCGACCGCTTCATCACCGCCGCCACCACCAACACCCCCGCCGTCCTGCACAACCACGGCCACACCACCCGCGACTTCATCCACATCAACGACGTCACCGACGCCTTCCTCACCGCCTGCACCACCCCACCCCTCGGCCACGTCAACATCGCCAGCGGCACCGAAACCAGCATCCGCGACCTCCACACCCTCATCACCCACCTCACCCCCACCGCCCCACCCCAAGAAACCCCCACCCGCCCCGGCGACATCCCCCGCATGAAACTCGACATCACCCGCGCCACCACCCTCCTCGGATGGCACCCCCACACCGACCTCACCACCGGCATCACCAACCTCCTCCACACCACAACCCAAACCACCGAGTAACCCGGGAGAATCTCCCCCCCGGGCAACTCGGCAACCCAGACCGCCAATAGCTGCTGCCGGTGCGAGGCCGACGCCGGTGAGGCCCTATCGGCAGACAGGGATACAGCGGTGTCGGTTGTCAGGTCAGGGTGCTAGACCTGGCGATCGAGTTCGATGACCTGTTCGAGTTCTGCGACGGCCTGGTCCAGGTCGCCCTGGTCTCGGTGGATCATGGTGATGTTGTAGCGGGTGACCGCTTCGCCAGCGCGGTCGCCGATGTCCCGGGCGGATGGGTAGGGCCTGCTGATAGCGCGTGAGCAGGTTCAGGAGATCATCGGTCAAGGCCAGCGCAGGCCTCATCGGGTCTGGAGTCGGGGGAGGGCGTTCGGGTACCCAGTGATGATGGTCAGCTGTGTCGGAACGGCCGTTGCGACAGGTCACGGCGGATCAGGCTTGCCAACTGCCTCGCGCCGCAGTCGATCTTGGCGCTGGTTGCGTCCCGCAGGTCGAGCGGCTGTCGAATGCGGATGAGTGGCGGCAGGTTCTGTTCGTGGATGTGCCCTACGAGCACGGGGACGAGTCGTTGGCCGGCGGTGTGGACCCGTTGGAGCGCGGCGGCGTAGTCGTCCATGACACGCGGATCCTGCTGGGTTGATTCGCTGAAGAGCAGGATGCCGTGGCTGATGGTCCGCAGGGCCTGGTCCGCCTCCAGCGACGTGACCAGGCCGGGGGTGACCCACTGGGCGAGGAAGACTCGCAGGCCCGATGACTGCAGGCCGCTGGCCAGTCGCTCCGCGATCGGTGCGTCTGATGCGGTGTGGGAGATGAAGACCTCGTGGTTACCCTCGGGCAGCGTCGGTGTCGCCGGGGCGGTGGCAACACGGCGGTGGCGCCAGGCTCGGATCCGCCACCGTGGCCTTCGGGGAAGCCGCCCGGCGGGCACGGTGAGGTAGGCGAAGTAGACCCCGGGCACCGCGACCAGCGCAGTAACCACGCCAATAACCAACTGGGCATCCACAGCGACCTCCACGTCGTCAGCGCGGAGGAGGGGGACGTCGCCGCTGTCCGTCTTCGGGGATCTCTTCTGAGGGGAGCACGATGACGCGGGTCTCCTCATCGTCGATAGCTGCGGGTGGGGCAGGAGTAGTGGCGGAAGTCATCGATTGCAGGAGGTTGAGGATCACCTGTGAGGGCAGTAGTTGGTCGGCGGCGTTTGTTCCGACCATGGTCGTCGGGACCTGTGCTTTAGCCAGGATCTCGCTGAGCCGTTCGGCGGAGACTTGGTCCGGTCCGAGGATGTCGATGAGGGCCTTGAGCTCGCCGGTCTTCCGTGCCGTCTTGAGGGCGATCGCGATGAGTTCGATCTCCTTGCGGACGGTGGCGTTCTGTCGTTCCTGTTGGAGGAGCTCGCCTTGTTGGCGGCTCCTGGCCACCTCACGGCGTAGCTCGTAGAACGCCGGGTCGTCGTTTGCCGGGGTGAAGTCGCCCAGGCTGGTCTCCCCGGCGATGACTCCCCACTGGGCGAGGCTGGTGGTGACCAGATCTTGCAGTTGCAGTTTGACCTCGTCGTATTCCTCGATGAACTCGCGGACCTTGTACTTGGCCACGATCTCAGTGAAGTATCCGGCCACCACGGGGCTGAGCACGTCGCGGACGAACCGTTGCACGGGCGCCGTCGTGACCCCCGTGGCCTGGCCTTCGTGGTCCGGTGTCTCCGTCTCCCCGAATTGGCGGACCAGTCTCGGGGCTGCGTCCGGCGGAATGTGCAGCACCTGCGACAGTTCAAGGTTCAGGACGTAGCCCTCGATGTCCACCTGGATCTGGTCGAGGGCCGAGTCCAGGTTCGAGGGGGACTTGGATTCCCTGCGGGTCCAGTTCAGCTGGACCATCCGGGTCGGTACCAGAACCACCCGGACGAACCAGGGGTTGATGGCGTACCGGCCGCCGGATCCCAGCGTCTCCTGCTGCACTCCCCGTCTGCCGCCTTGGGCCAGGAAGACCCAGGGGAGCTGGAAGTGGTCGTGGCCGGGGATGATCGGTGCGACACCGTGTTCTCCCTCCGGTGGGCTGCTGCCCTGCTGCACGATCACCACGCCGGCGGTTCCTTCCTTCACCTCGATCACCTGCAGGGACGCTGCGGTCAACCCGTCAGGACGTCCTGGCCGGATGGTGTCCACAGTGACCACGTCGAAAAGGGTCGGATTGATGCTGTAGCGCGATCCTCCTGGCAGGACACCCAGTTGGGGGCCCTGCTCACCGCCTGCTCGCAGGAATGTCGCGCCGTCCTGGAAGTAGTTGCACTCGACGTACCGGCCCACGCTCCGGCTGGGTGGGCGGATACGGCCTGCCTTGGCCTCCACCAGTCCGATGGTTCCGGGTGGCACGAACACCTGCTCGACCTGCTCGACCGAGTACAGGACCGGGGGCAGCCAAGTCCGGGAGTTCGGGCGCAGGATCCTGGCCTGCGGCCCCGGCGAACCCGCGATCTTGACGTCGAGCCCGTCATCGTCGGGGTGCTGACGCCCCCACCGCTTACGGATCACCCCTACCCGCCCGGCAGTCACGACGACCAGCCCGGAACGAAACAGCCTCGGGGTTACTACGGCGACTGCCACGACGATGACGGCCAGGAGGGCTCCGACGACCCATTTCATCCATTCCATGAGGCGCTCCATTCTCGGTACCGGGTGTGGACGGTGACGACGGTGTGGCGCCAGCGGTCGTACCAGCCCGGCCGGTCCTCGAGTTGGGGGTTACGCAACGTGGGGAAGAAGCCGTCCGGGACCGGCGGGGCCACCAATTCGGGGTAGCGCGGCACGGGGGAGATCGGGCCGGCGGCGGTTCGAGGCCGGTCGATACGCCATCCGACGGCGTGGGCGGCTGCCGGGAAATCGCGCCCATCGGCGCCGATCTGCCGGAACAGGGCCTGTTGGCGGCTGAGCCCGTGGCGTCCATGTGTGGCCTGTGTCCAAAGCCGGTCGAGGTCAGTAAGCATGCCACGCTCCAAGCGGGAGCCGTCCCCGCCACGCAGCCAGCCCTGGTCGGACCGCCCACAGGCCGCCAGCAGGACGGACGTCGTCATCAGGTCGGCTAGTTCGAGTTCGCCGTCGCCGAGCAGTTCCGCAACTTGCCGTGGTCGGTCCGTGACCGGGAACCCGGAGTGCTGGCGGGCAGGCTGAGGCTGGGGCGGCTCGACTCCGGCGAGATTCCCGGGGCCAACCCACGACGACGTCGTGGGTGAGATCCCTCGGATCTGGTTTGGCGTCGCCGTCCTGGCCCGTTCACCGGTGAGTCGATCCCGGATCGTACGTAGGTGCTCCAGTTCGTCGGAGCCAGGCAACCGACCGTCCCGGGCGTCGTAAAACCAACTGCTGGCGAGCAGGAACAACGGCTGCCCCTCGACCAGGACGGGGAAGATTGGTTTGCCGTGCCGCTGGCCCTCCAGGATCTCCCGCGCGATGCTGTCGGCCTGTTCCGCTTGTGGCGACATCACGACGAGGAGTCCCAACGCCACCTTGATCCGGTCGCGGATCTCTTGGATCCACCGGTCGCCCCAAACCAGGTCCGCGATGGACCAGGCGGGTAGCCCACACGCAGACAGGTGCTTTGTCAGCTCCCGTCCGTACTCGAGTGACGCCCCCGATCTGGCGTAGGTGACGACGAAGTTCGGTTCGGGCGGTGAGGCCGGAGCGTTGTCATCCAAGGCGCGTACGACGTCGAGCGTTTCCTGGAGTCCGCCCGTTGGACCCTGTCCAGTGCGGATGACTGTCGCGAGCTGCCGGACCCTGGCGCCAAGGGCATCCACGTCAAGCGACCGAAGATCGATCGGGACGGTGCCTGCGGCGAGTTGGTTGACGTCGATCGAGGCTTGACCGTGCAGGACCGGGATGAGACGTAGCCCGCGGTGCTGGGCCCCCAGCAGCAAGGCTGCGTACTCGTCGCACTGTGCGGGTGTCAGACGCTCGCCGACACCGATCAGCAGTAGACCTGTGGCGGCTTGCCCCAGCATGGCCTCGATTTGCTGCACCAGGACGTCGCCGGGTTCGGCGTCCCGTCCCGCCGCAAAGACGTTGAGTCCCCCGTCTTCGAGTCGATCCGCCAGCCACGATGCCCATGCCTGATCGCTCTGCGAGTGTGAGAGAAACACCGTGGTACTGCCGCCTGCTGGCATTGCCCGCCGGCGTTCTGCAGGCCCGGACACCCTCGTGACCTCGATTCTCGTGATCTGGGCGCATCAAGTGATCTGAGGTGGCGACCCACCCGATCACCTACAAGATGCGCGATCTCTGCCTCGGCCCGGCCATCGCCAACCGCTGCGCCTCATCCAACTGCCCGACCGTCGGCTCATCAAGATCAGAATGTCACGAGCGGGCTCGGCTTGACGGCGTCGGCTCAGCAATCAGCCGAACACCCGAGCGGCCACCAGATTCCACGACGCCGACCATGTTCGCCTGATGGTGACGGTCGATGAGGGCGGCCCAGGGTGAGTTGCCGTGTCGGGGAGAATGCTGGGAGAAGATCTCGCGAACGATGATTGTGGGGTACCCCCACCAACCGGTGGGGACCAACCCCCTGACCTGCAGTGTTGCCCGGAAGCCGTGGTTGACGTGGTCGGTGGACTCTACTGGTTAGGGCGCATAAATGAATAACTACATTATTTGAGATCTTCGGAGTGGCCAACAGTGTAGTTCCAGTCGCCGTGGTACAAATGAGGGTGGATAGGCAAGTCCGCCAGTTCCTGATCGCTGACCTTGATCCCCTTCTGATAGACCGATTCATCCAAGGCCGATCCCACCTTCAAGCCTTTCGACGTCGTCGTCGATCCGATAAGGCTGACGATCGTCTCATAACTCTCCAACGGGCGCCCTCGCCAGTTCATGGTGATCTGGCTGAACATTCGATGCTCAATCTTGTTCCACTTGGAGGTTCCCGGAGGAAAGTGGCATACCGTGATCTTGAGCCCTTCCTCCAGAGCGAACTCGGTGATGAGCTTCTTCCACAGACGGTTACGATGCCCGTTCGACCCTCCAGCATCCACGGTGATCAATAGTTCCCGGGCCTGCGGGTATGCGGCACGACCCATTCTGTGCCACCAGTTTCGAATACTGTTCACGGCGAACTCGGCAGTGTCAGCGCTTATCCCGACAGAAACCCACCCCTGGTTCTCCGTGATGTCGTAGACCCCATAGGGCACCGCTTTCGGCATATCCGGATCAGGGAAATCATGATCCTTCACCGGGATCGGTTGACCTTTCGGCTGCCACTCCTGCCCAGCGTTGGCATACTGCCCGACCAGCTCTTTCTTCTTCGCATCGCAGCTGGTCACAGGCTGTCCCCCAGTCTGGAACCGCGTTACGAGACCGGCGATGTACCGAAACTGATCATCCCGATCTGGATGATCCGAACCCTCCAGCGTCTTGACGGTCCCCTGCATACTGAAGCCCATTCCTCGCAGCATGTTGTACACCGTCATACCACTGATCTGAAAACCTAGAGCCCTCAGCGCCACCGCCAACTTCTGAACCGACTTCGTCGTCCAACGCAACGGGGACATCGGATCCCCCCGCGTCACCGGATCCACCAGACTGTCCAGCGCGCCCTCGATTCCCGGCTGAGATTCGGTCAAAGACTTACGTCCAGCACCCCGTGCCCGAACTCGCGTCGTACCTTCCACACCCGACACCACCTGCTTCGCACCCCGCGACACCGTCGTCCGATCCAACCCAGACGCCCCCGCAACCGCACCGATCCCCCCATGCCCGAACATCCTCGAAGCCGCCCCCGCAACCAACCTCCTCTGCCGCTCATCCAAGATTGGAAGTACCACGCTGAAGAACTCCGACAACGCGGCCTCAGATAGGGCATACTCGACCATCAGTACAGACTGCCATCAGCGCGACAAGGAACCACATCGACACGCCGAGCAACCCCAGGACCAACCGGGCGCTCCGCAGTCAACAGCCACCGAAACGGTGAAGTAATCAAATAGTTATTGTTTTATGCGCCCTTAGTCCCTCTCGCCCTAGAAAGTCCGGCAGTAGGCCGATAGGCGGGCAAGTCTGGCGTGTCGTGACATACAGCGGATCAATGGGCCTTGGCGGGATAGGCTGTTGGTCCCAGTCTGAGTGCCGACCGTCCAGGTGGTGCTCGCGTCCACGGGAGCGCGCCACCTGCTCCCCACCGAACGCTTCCGCACACATCCGACGCAACCGCGGCGTGAGCCACGCATCCCACAACCATCCGGCCATCGCCCCCGAATCCCCGAGGTGCCGCCAGAGCGGCAACCACCGGTACTCACGCGTCTGGTCGTCGTCCGACGTCTTGGCCCACACCGACCGGGCAGGCGAGGACAGCACCGGACACCTCCCCTCGCAGCCGAGCACCCTCCACGGATCGCATTTGATCAACCACTCCGGGTACCCTAGCTCGCCCTCACGCCAGCATGGGCAAGATCTGCAACAACAGATCGGCGACCTTCAGCGACACCGCGCTCAGCACGGCCGTCGCCCGCATGCTCCCCGCACAGACGGGGGTTATTCGGACCACCGTCGGCACCGAGTAGCAGCACCCGCGCACCGTCGCTTATCGCTGCCCCAGCGAACCATCACCAAGTGATTCACATCACATCAGCCCACCCGCTCCCCGATGCCCGAACCCCCAGGGAGGGCCCTGGCGAGGGACGGCGGAGACTGGCGGACGGAGCCGGAAAGAGATGATCCACTCTCCACAAGATCACGTGAAAAGTGGGGGTAAAGTGGGGGCCCGAGCTGTTCGCTCGGGCAAACCCACAGGTCAAGCTCCCGCGACTGGACTCGAACCAGTAACCTGCCGGAATGTCCACGATGTCGCGAGACTTCACACCGTTCGGCCAGTTGCCCGTTGCCGACAGACCCACTTCCCCGACGACGACTGGAGCATTTTCCTCCGTCTCTGGAGATGCCGACTGATCGTCGCTGCCGGACGCCAGGAAAGTGCGCCCGCCGAGGCCGAGGAAGCACCACCGCGGTCACCCGCTTCCTTGCCTGACGATTCCTGCTTGCTGCTGCGCGTCCTGAAGGCTGCACACGAGCGCACCTGGTGGAGGGACGGCTGGATTGCGAACCAGCACACTCGGCCCGGGAAAGAACTCCCCTTCGAACGGTTGCAAGCCCAAAGCGGCGGCATACTCGACTAGCATCGAGCCGGTGAACCGCGCAGCGACCGAGCGTCGCTTGTACGCCCCGACATCCTCAAAATCTTGGACCGTACCATTCGCGTCGAAGCGCCAGCGGTCCCCGTCCCGGACCACCGACACGGTCCGAACGTAGTTCAAGAAGTCAGTCGACATCGGCGCGAACATCTCAAGCTGACGAGCCCCGAACCGCTGTGGTCGACCCACGGTTGCAGGGGCGGTTTCAAGCGATCAGGTCCACGGGGTCCCCTTCAAGGATTCCCATCAGTACTTCCCGTGGGGTCTTC
>JAUPKJ010000182.1 GCA_030837505.1 Actinomycetota bacterium | reverse complement strand
GGGGCGCGGTTGGATTGGGGGGTGTTGCGGGGGTTCGGTGAGGAGTTGCCGGCGGTGTTCCGGGGTCTGGTGCGGTCGCCTGTTCGCAGGGCCGCGCAGGGCGCGGCGCCCACCGGGGGTGCCGTCGACCTTCGTACCCGCCTGGCCGGGATGTCCGCCCCGGAAAGGGAGGACCTCCTGCTGGAACTCGTCAGGGACAACGCGGCAGAGATCCTGGGCCATCGCTCCTCCGAGGCCCTCGACACCGAGCGGGACTTCCTGGAACTCGGGTTCGATTCCTTGGCCACGATGGAACTGCGCAACAGAATGAACAAGGAGCTGGATCTGCGCCTGTCCGCCACCGCCGTCTTCGACCACTCGACCGCCAAGACGCTGAGCCTGCATCTGTGCACTCTCCTCGACAAGGTCGACGAGAAGGACCGGACGGCGGCCCCCGCCCTCTCGGAGAGCCCGGGGAACACGATCGAACAGGAGAACGACACCGTCGGCGCTCTGTTCCGGCAAGCCGTCGCGCGGGGCGACCATCGTCGGGGACTGGACCTCCTCCAGGCCGTGGCCCGGCTCCGACCGATGTACTCCTCGTCGGCCGACAGCGGACAGGTCCCGATTCCCCTCTCCTTGGCCACGGGGCCGAAACAGCCGCAGGTGTTCTGTTTCAGCTCCCCCATGGCGATGGGTGGAGCACACCAGTACGCCAGGCTGGCGGCTTCCTTCCGCGGGGTCCGCTCTCTCACAGCCCTGTCGATGCCGGGATTTGCCGAGCAGGACCCCCTGCCGGACTCGGCGGACACCGCCGTGGAGGGCTTCTGCGCCGGAGTGCTCCGGGCCGTCGAGGCCGGCGGGAACGACCGGTTCGTCCTCTTCGGATACTCCGCCGGAGGGTTGTTCGCCCACGCCACGGCCCGCCGTCTGGAGGAACGCGGCACTCCCCCGGCAGCGGTCGTCCTGGTGGACACTTATCTGGCGGACAACGAGAACATGGACACCTTCTGGGGAGGGATGATCGGTGGCCTGTTCGAGCGGGAAGAAATCTTCGGACCCTTCACGAGCGCCAGACTCTCCGCGATGGGCTGGTACTCGGATCTCATCGGGGACCTTGCCCCGGCGCCCATCGAGGCCCCCGTGCTGTTCGTCCGACCGGACCGATGGATCGGGCAGGGGCCGGAGAGCACCGCGCCCGGCCAGGACGGGTGGCGAGCAACCTGGAAGGACGCCCACACCGTTGTCGAGGTGGCAGCGGACCACATGACCATCCTGGAGGAACAGGCCCCGGCCACGGCTGAGGTCATCGAGTCCTGGTTGGGTTCGCTGGGCTCGTCGAGCTCCCCGGAACCCCGGGACTGATCCGTCCGCTTCCGGACCGACGGGTGCCGTGTTCGACACGGCACCCGTCGTGGAAGGGGTTTGTACAGACCGGACGGGCGTTCACAGCACGAACGGCGGGGCAGGACTTCTCAGTCCTGCCCCGCCGTTCGGATCGGTTTCTGGCCTGCGGTCCGTCACCACCCCGCGTGGATCGTGTCAACGATGTGCCGGCGGTCCTCGTCGGAGACCCACCAGCCGACGGGCAGACAGATCATTTGTTCGCTCACCCGGTCGAGGTTCGGCAACAGCGCCGAGAACCGGCGGACGCAGGAGTGGATGTCGTTGCGTTGATGGACCTGGTTCACCATGATCCCGGCATCCGTCAGACGCTTGGCGAAGGCTTCCTGCCGTTCGACCAGGATCGGATAGACCCAGAACGAGGACTGCCTGTCCGAGGCCCGCTCGGTCAGGGCAAGGCCCGGGACACCGGCGAGTTCTGCGTCGAAGAAGGCAGCATTCTCACGGTGGCGGGCCACGGCCCGATCGGCGAGATCGAGGTTGGACAGGCCGATCGTCGCGTTGATGTCGGTCATGTGGAACTTGAAACCGAACTCTGCGACGTCCGGGGGATTGCGCAGGCGGTCGGTGACCTCACGGTCGATCCCGAACCACCGCAGGAGCTTGGTCCTGCGGTGCAGTTCATCCTCCGGAAGAACGACCAGACCGCCGTCGCTGCAGGTGAGATGCTTGATCGCCTGGAAGCTGAACACTGCGATGTTGCCGTGAGTGCCCAGGGACGAACCGTCGTAGGTAGCGTCCCAGGCGTGTGCGCAGTCCTCGATGACCATGGGACGGAAACCGAAGGCCGACTCGGCGCGGTCCAGGATGGCCGACAGGCGGTTCAGGTCCACGGGGTAGCCCGCGAAGTGCACGACGACGATGGCGCGGGTGGCCGGGGAGATCTTCCGTTCGAGGTCGTCCAGATCGACGTTCAAGGTGTTCGGATCGACATCGACCCATCGGATGTTCTGGTTGTTGGCCAGTACGGCCCAGTTGGTGGCTTCCATGGTGAGGGGGGTCGAGAGGACCTCCTCGGGGCCGTCCGCCACCCCCGCGGCCCGCGCGCGCAAGCGCGTGACGTCACAGGCCAGGTGGACTGCCAGATGCAGCCCGGAGGTGGCGCTGTTCACCGTGGCGACCCTGGGGTTGCCGATGTGCTCTGCCAGTTTCTGTTCGAACGCCTTGACCTTCGCGCCCTGGCCGATCTGACCACTGGTGAGGACCTCCGAGACTGCGGCGGGAGCCGAGTCGGACATCGCCACCTTGAACAGAGGGATCACAGAGCAGCTCCTTGGAAGGACGCGGCCGCGTGTCCGTCACGCAGCGCTCGGTACAACTTTTGGCACTCGTCGTAGGTGGGAAGGACCCCCGACTCGACGGCCTCCTTGAGGGAGGGGGCAGCCTGGTCCTTCTCCGACAGCACCGGTGGGACGTCGGTGGGCCAGGGGAGGGCAAGCTGGGGGTCCATCGGATGGATCTGGATCGCTCCGCCGGGGACATACGTGCTCGAACACAGGTAGACGACGGTGGCCTGGTCCGTCAGGGGGGCGAAGCCGTGTGAGAGCCCCTCGGCCAGGTAGAGCGCATGGCGGTTCGTCTCACTGAGTTCCACAGGGACGTGCCGGCCGAAGGTCGGTGAACCGATCCTGGTGTCCACCACGATGTCCACGATCGCTCCCTGAGGACAGGTCATGTAGCGGGCCTGTCCCGGAGGCAGCGCGATGGCGTGCAGCCCTCTGATGGTTCCGCGCCGGGAGAGCGAGCAGTTGACCTGGGCCACCCGCAGCGGATGCCCGACAGCTTCCTGGAAGATCCTCTGATTGAACGCTTCGAGAAACAGACCTCGATCATCGGGGAAGGACCGGGGTCTGACGAGGTAGGTTCCGTCGATCCCCAGTGCGTCGATCTTCATTGTGTGTGCCTTTCTCATGAGTTCGCTGTGCCGTTGTGATTCGGTGCGGCAGCGGGAGGTGCGACAACTCACGGGCGCTCACGGGCAGGGACGCCGTGGCAGATCTGTCGCAATCAACTCGTCAATAGCTACAGAACGTGCCGTAGTGCCTGTGGGGGGACAACCCCTAAGGACCCCGGGTGAAAGGTCATTAGGGAACAGTAGGGGTGATGTGGTCGGTTGCTCCTCGGCTAGCTTCCCGGTGAGGTTTCCCGTCGTCCGTGGTGGAAGGACCGTGAGGTGACTGCGCCGTCGACTGCGCCGAGCGAGAAGGGGACGGTCGCGTTCGGTCAGTACCGAACCTGGTACCGAGTGACCGGTGACGTGAGGTCCGGCAGACCACCCGTGGTGGTCCTGCACGGTGGTCCGGGGAGCACCCATGACTACCTGCTGGCGCTGGCTCGGCTCGCCGAGGACGGCTGGCCCGTGGTCCACTACGACCAATTGGGCAACGGTGGCTCCACCCTCCTGCCGGACAGGGGAACGGACTTCTGGACCGTGGACCTGTTCCGCGAAGAACTCGACAACCTGCTGGCCCGGTTGGGGATTCAGGACAACTACGTGTTGTTCGGCCAGTCCTGGGGAGGGATGCTCGCCTCGGTCCACGCCTCGGCCCGCCCGAAGGGCCTGAGAGGTCTGGTGATCGCGAACTCGCCGGCCTCGATGAAACTGTGGCTGCAGGAAATGGCTGTGCTGCGGGCCCAGCTGCCGCCCGAGGTCCAGGAGATTCTCCTGCGCCATGAGGCGGCCGGCACGACCGAGACCTCCGAGTACTTCAACGCCATGCGGGTCTTCTACGACCGCCACGTGTGTCGGATCCAGCCGTGGCCGCGGGACTTCACGGCCTCCTTCATGGAGGTGTACAACAACCCGACCGTTTACCACACCATGAACGGACCGAACGAGTTCCACGTCATCGGCTCGTTGAAGGAATGGTCCGTGATCGACCTTCTGTCGAATATCTCTGCCCCGACCCTGGTGCTGTCGGGACGCCACGACGAGGCGACCCCGGTCACGGTCCGGCCCTACGCGGATCTGATCCCCGACGTGCGCTGGGAGATCCTCGAGGAATCGAGCCATCTGCCGCATCTTGAGGAACCCGAGAGGTTCCGCGAAATAATGATCGATTTTCTTGGGAGCCTGTCGTGAGCGTAGAAGGACAGACCGTCGTACCGTCCGTGACGGTGGACGAGAATCTGCAGGGCACGGCGCTCGTCTTTCCTGGGATGGGACCCGTGCGCTTCGCGGACGTCTCGAGGTTCATGATTCTGAACCCTGTGGCCCGGAAATATGTCGCGATCGCCGACGACGTGCTGGGATATTCGATCGTCGATCGTTTCCGGAACGACTCGCAGGACTACTCCGAGGCTGCTCAGGTCTCTTTTCTCGTCAACTCCTTGGCTCTGGCCGAGTGGGCGCACGAGACCCTCGACGTGCGACCCGAGATCTGCACGGGGCTGAGTTTCGGCGAGAAGGCCATGGCGGCGTACACCGGATCGCTCAGCATCGAGGACGCCGTGTGGATGACGGCGCACCTGGCCCGTTGCCTGGACGAGTACTTCGAACAGGAACACCAGGACGTCGTCACCCACTCCTTCGCCAGGGTCTCCCGGGAGCGACTGGCCGAGATTCTCTCGGAGCTCGACGCACGGGACGAATGGCAGGAGATCTCCTGCTACGTCGACGAGAACCTGCACATGGTCTCGTTGCGGGAGCGGAACCTGGAATGGTTCACCGGACAGGTGCGCGCCGCCGGCGGGATGTCGTTGTACACGATGAGACCACCGATGCACTCGGCGATCCTGTTGGGGCTTCGTCGCAAGGCCGAGCAGGAGGTCCTGGGCCGGTTGCGCTTCGCAGATCCGGAGCTGCCCGTTCTGGCCGATCAGGACGGCAGAACCGTCACCACCGGAGCCGGGATCCTCACGATCCTGCTCGACAGTTTCGATCGCCCGATGCGCTGGCCCGATGTGATCGCACAGCTGCGGCAGCAAGGAATCGGACGACTGTGCATCGCCGGCTCCGACAATCTGTTCGGGCGGGTGCGTTGCGCTCGGCAGAACTTCGAGGTCCTCGCCATTGATCCTCGGATGGCGATGCAACCACGTAGAACAAGTGTTCTCGCCTGAGTTCTGTCCACAGACCGGACCCGGTGGGAGAAGGACAGGACAGCCGTCCCCCACCGGGCCTCGGTCCCAGGAACAGCGACAGGCTCCTGGGAACAGCGACAGCCGTGCGCCCGGTGGGCTCCCCCCGGGGCACTGCCGCCGGGCAGGACGCGGTTTCAGGAATGTTTTTCGAACATTGCGGACCAGAGAACTTCCGGCGTCTGGAAGGTCTCGGTCGTGAGGGCCTCGTCGGGGAAACGGATCCCGTACTGGTCCTCAAGGACCCCCAGGAGCTCGACCATTCCCAGGGAATCGAGTCCGAAATCCCGCAGCTGCGTCTGCTCCTCGAGCTTCTCGGTGTCGGGGAGGAACGGCAGATACCCCCGGAGAAGATCCTCGAACTGCTGGTCCCACATGATGACTCCCAAGGTCAAGGTAGCGTCCCGCCGTTGCCCGGCGGACGGAGGACGAGCCCCGCCCCGACGGCCCCCGACCGTCGAGCGGCGACTGCTGTTCACAGGCTCCGGCCGTTGACAGGTTCCGGAATAACGGGAGATGTTTGTTCTCCCCTACCGGATCGCGTCCCGGGCCATGGCGGGGACATTACCTGAGCTCTCCCCGTCGTGCAATGGCCACGTTTTCATGAATCCGTCCCCCGGAAGGCCTGACCGAATTGCGGGACAGGGGTCGATGATGCGATCCACCATGCCCTGAAATGGTTGGACCAGGCCGTTCCGACGCCTCGGAGGGAAAAGTTGTCACGATGAATCGCACCAGGGAACTGTCGCTGGCCGGACGTTTCGGCAGGGGACTGGATCTCGCCCCGGACCGTCCGGCGCTCCGCGTGGGAGGGGAGTCGTTCACCTACCGGCAGTTGCACGAGACCGCCCTGCTCTGGGGCGGGACGCTGCGCCACGCCCTGGCCGCGCCGCCCCGCGCCGTCGGAGTTCTCTCCGCTGCCGGGGCCCCGGCCTACCAGGGCATACTCGCCACGCTGTACGCCGGCGCGACCGTCGTCCCCCTGCACCCGGCCTTCCCCGAGGGCAGGACCCAGCAGATGCTGCGAGCGGCCGGGGTCACGGCTCTGATCACTGATGAGGCGAACCTGGCCTCCGCGCTCCGCCTGGCCGCTGGAGCCGCTGCCCCGGACGAGAGCGCCGACAACGGCGACTGTCCGCCGGGGATACCCGTCGTCCTGGCGTCCTCCGGCGCGACGGCCGACCGTTCGACGGACGCCGGTTCGGGGGACGCCAGTGCGATCCCTGCGGGGTCGGGCCCTGCCCTGCCGGCCCCGGTGCCCGTCGACCCGGCGTCGAACGCCTATGTGCTCTTCACCTCCGGGTCCACCGGACGCCCCAAGGGGGTCAGGATCACTCAGGCGGGCCTGTCCCACTACTTCGGACTCCTGGACGACCGGTACGACTTCACGCCCCAGGACGTCTTCTCGCAGACCTTCGACCTGAACTTCGACTGTGCCATGTTCGATCTGTTCTCTGCCTGGGGAGCGGGCGGGTGCCTGGTCAGGGTTCCCGCGAGCGCCTATCGGGATCTGCCGGCGTATTGCACGGCGCAGGGCCTGACGGTGTGGTTCTCCACTCCGAGCACCATTGCCCTGGTGCGCAGGATGGGCAGGCTTCGTGAGGGGTCCATGCCGACTCTGCGGTGGAGTTTCTTCGCGGGGGAGGCCCTGGGATGTCGGGAGGCCGTCGATTGGCAGGCCGCCGCGGATCGCTCGGTTCTGGAGAATCTCTACGGTCCCACGGAGTTGACCATCACCATCACGGCGCACCGCTGGAACGGCGAGGGGTCGCAAGCGCTGTCCGTCAACGGCGGTGTTCCGATCGGTCGGCTCCATGAGGGGCACAGTGCCCTGGTTCTGGACGACCGGGACCGGTGTGTGCCCGAGGGGGATCCGGGGGAGTTGTGCATCGCGGGGCCACAACTCACTCCGGGGTATGTGGATCCGACCGATGGCGAGGGGCGTTTCCTGGAGAGGGACGGCCTCGTCTGGTACAGGACGGGGGATCGGGTGCGTCGGACTCCCGAGGGGGAGCTGTTGTATCTGGGGCGGGCCGATGGGCAGGTCCAGGTGCATGGGTGGCGGATAGAACTGGCTGAGATCGAGCACGCCGTCAGGGGGCTGGCGGGCGTCGAGCAGGCGGTGGCTGTGGCTGCTCCGGCGGGTGACGGTCTGGAACTGGTGGTGTTCCACACGGGTTCTGCCGTTCCTGCGACTGATCTTGTTCGGGGGCTGCGGGCGGTCCTGCCCGACGGGATGATCCCCAGGCGTTTCGTGCATTTGCCGGAGTTGCCGTTGAACTCGAATCGGAAGACCGACCGCAGGGCTCTGACGGTGCGAGGTGCGGATCTGCTCGCAGGCCGGGGCGAGGGCTCGTCCTCCCGGGCTGCCGTGGGCTGATCCGTGGCAGAGGATTCTTCGTCAGCGGGCGGGTGGCGGCGGGCCCCGGGCGGGCCCGGGCGGGCCCCGGGCCCGTGGGCCGGGTCCGTTTACGGGGTGGGCAGGCCGAGGGCTGGGGGCTGTAGGGGTCCAGGTCGGGTGGTTTGTCGGCCTAATCTCGGGGGTGAGCCGATCGGCCGGCGACGGATGACAGGAGTTCTGTGGGACGTGTTTCTCTGTGCCGCATTTCCTGTTGTGACAGCTCTGGTGCCGGCGGGCGCGTGTTGCGCGCCGTTTCGCTGGATCGGGACGGGAGAAGACGACGTTGAACAGTAGCCGGGGTACGTCTGACGACGGCCGCGCCGGGGATTCCCGTGAAACTGTGGGGGGTCTTGCTCGGACGCTGGTTCATTCGGTCCTGGACCGCGCCGTGGCCCGTGACCCGGGTGCGGGGGCTGTCCGGGACGCGCGGGGCTCCTGGACCTATCGCGAGGTGGACGAGTACAGCAGGGCCTTCCGGGCCTGGCTGGTCTCGCAGGGGGTGCGGCCCGGGGAACGCGTTCTCGTCCAGACCCCCACGGACCGTGAGCTGGTCGCGATGTTCATGGGGTGTTCCCGGGCCGGGGCGATTTTCGTTCCGATCAATGTCGCCATGAGGGCCTTCCTGCTGAAGTCGGTCGTTCGGAACGCGGAGCCCTCCCTGGTCATCGGGGACACCGATCGGATCGGGACTCTGCGGGAGGTGGCCTCGGTGCCGGTGCACGAGGTCGGTTCGGTCTGGAAGGAGGTCGAGGCTCTTCGGGACGCCCCGGGCACCTTCCCGCTGCCCGATCCGGGGACTCGCCTGGACGATGTCGCCAGCCTGGTGTACACGTCGGGCAGTACGGCCGCGCCCAAGGCCGTGGCCTGTTCGCACGGGGCGGCGACTTTCGCGACCAGGTCGATCGACGCAGAACTGCGTTACCGGTCCGACGACGTCGTCTTCTGCCGTTTCCCCATGTCGTGGGACTACGGCCTGTACAAGGTGATGTTGGCCTTCAACGCGGGCAGTCAGATCGTGTTGGCGGGCGGGGAGTCCGATCTGCTCCTGCTGCGAAGGATCCGGGAGACGGGGGCCACGATCATTCCCATCGTCCCCTCCCTCGCCACCATGATCGTGAATTTGCTCCGACGGGAGTCCGAGCCCCTGCGGGGGGTACGGATGTTCACCAACACGGGCGCTGCCTTGGCGTCGAGCACGATCGAAGCACTGCATGAGTCCTTTCCCGGGGCACGGGTCGTACGTCAGTTCGGGCAGACAGAGTGCAAACGAATCGCCGTGATGCCGCCCGAGGAGGAGTCGGAACGGCCGGAGTCCGTGGGGCGTCCTCTGCCAGGCACCCGGGTCCACATTCTCGACCACGCCGGCGACCCGTTGCCCACAGGGGCGATCGGAGAGATCGTCGTCACCGGGCCTCACCTCATGGCCGGTTATTGGCGCGATCCGGAGCTGACGGCGAGCACGTTCCGTACGGATCCCAGGACCGGGGAGCGTCGCCTGCACACGGGCGACTACGGGCGCTTGGACGAGGACGGCTACCTGTACTTCGACGGACGCCGCGACGACATGTTCAAACGCAAGGGCATCCGGATGAGCACCTTGGAGATCGAGGCTGCGGCCATGGACGTCCCCGGTGTGAGGGCCGCGGCGATCCTGCCCCCGACCGACGACCGCGACCTTGCCGTCTGTGTCGCGGCCGATCTGGAACCGCACGCCGTGCTGCAGGAGATGGGGCGGCGACTGGAACCCGCGAAAGTGCCGGCGGTCTGCCATGTCCTGGAGGAATTGCCCTTGACCGCCCACGGGAAGAACGCCACCCGGGTGCTCGCGGAGATGTTCTACGGAGAGAAGGCCTGATGTTCTACGAGGAGCTGGCCGAGCGTTTCGGATCCCCTCTGTACGTCTACGACCTGGACCGGGTCGAGGCCGCTCGCCGGGACCTCTTCTCGGCCCTGCCCGAGGCCGTAGATCTCTTCTATGCGATCAAGGCCAATCCGCATCCGCAGGTCGCGGCAGCCCTGAGCGGCGGGGAGGGCCGGCGATGCCGCGCGGAGATCAGTTCCACCGGGGAGCTGTCCACAGCCCTGTCCTGCGGATTCCTGGCCCACGAGTGCCTGTACACGGGGCCGGGCAAGACCGCGGTCGAACTGCACGACGTCATGGGTCGCGGAGTGCGGCTCTTCTCGGTGGAGTCCCCCGGGGACCTGCACCGGATCGGGAAGGTGGCCTGCGAGCACGGCCTCGTCGCCGACTGCCTGCTGCGGATCAACAGCGCCACTGCCAGCGCCAGCACCAGCATCCGGATGACGGGCAAGCCCACGCAGTTCGGCCTGGACAGCGAAACCCTGCCCGAGGTCATCGACCAGCTGTGTTCGGTCCCGGGAACCCGGGTCATCGGCGCCCACTTCTTCCCCTTGAGCAACGCCAAGGACGAGGAGAGCCTCGTCGCGGAGTTCCAGGGGACCATCGCCGTCGCCGCGCGCCTGCGCGAGGAACTCGGACTCGACCTGCGCATGGTCGACATCGGGGGTGGCTTCGCCGCGCCCTACGCCGCGCCGGGCGAACGTCCGGTGTACGGCAAGCTCGCCGAGCAGCTCGCCGAGGCCCTCGACCGGCACCTGCCCGGGTGGCGGCGGCGAGAACCGCTCATCACGTGCGAGTCCGGCAGACACCTTGTCGGGAGCGCCGGTGTTTTCCTGTGCTCGGTCGTGAACGTGAAGGAGAGCAGGGGATCGACCTTCGTCGTCGTCGACGCGGGGATCAACGCCTTCGGTGGGATGTCGGGGCTCGGCCGGCTGCTTCCGGTGTGCGTCGAGGTCGATCCGAACGAGGCCGACGCAGAGCGGATGGTTCCCGTGAGCCTGGTGGGCCCCCTGTGTACTCCCGGTGATCTTCTGGGGCGTCGGGTCATGCTCCCCCCGCCCCAGCCAGGGGACCTGCTGACCATTCCGAACGCCGGTGCGTACGGCTTGTCGGCCAGCCTGGTGTCCTTCTTGGGTCGTCCGGCCCCGGTGGAGGTCGCGGTCCGTTCCGGACAGGTGATCTCCGCTTCCCAGGTGGAACTGCACCGGTCCTGGACCGAGTTGTCCCCGGGGCCGGCCCCTGCCGGGGCTGCGGACCGATGAACCTGCCGGGCGCCGTCTCCCCGACCGACCCCGATCTTGTCTCCACCGGGCACCGTGCCGTGGCGGTGAGCCCCGGCGCGGAACCCGACGGCTCCCGGAGGCCGCGACGCAAGGTCCTGGTGACCACGGTGTCGAGTGACGCGCACACCTGGAACCTCGTCTTCCTGCAGAAGGTCATCGAGGAGCTCGGGTGCGACGTCGTCAACCTGGGCCCGTGCGTTCCCGACGACCTGCTCGTGTCGGCCTGCCTGGAGCACCGGCCGGACCTCGTCGTCGTCAGCAGCGTCAACGGGCACGGCCACCAGGACGGGCTGCGGCTCATCCGCAGGGTCAGCGAACGTTCGGAACTGTCGCACCTGCCCTTCGTCATCGGCGGGAAGCTCGGGATGGACGGTGGCGAGGACGAGGACCGCCCAGCGCAGCTCCTGCGGGCCGGTTTCCGGGGAGTGTTCGAGGACAACCCGGCGTCCCTGAGTCTGTTCCGATCGTTCCTCGCGCAGCTGCCCTCGGGATCGGAGCTGTGAACACAGTCGCGGGTCTCGGGGAGTTCGTCGCCCGGGCACGGGACCGTGGGGAGCTCGTCGTCCAGCCCCGGATGGGGTTCGCGGACCCGGAACGGATGCGCGAGGGGCTCCTGGCCACGCGCGACGTCGACGCGACGACGATCGGCACCATCACCCTCGACAGCTACACCCGGGTCGGCGACCTGCGGGCCGCCGAGGATGCTCTGGCCGCGGGGGAAGGCCTCAACGGGTACCCGATCGTCACCCATTCGCCGCAGACCACCGATCAGCTGCTCTCGGGTCTCCTGTCGGAGGACTTCCCCGTGCAGGTCAGGCACGGTTCCGCTCGTCCGTTGGACATCTTCGCAGCCCTGGCCCGGTCACGTCTGACCGCGACAGAGGGCGGACCCGTCTCGTACTGCCTGCCCTACGGGCGGGTGCCCCTGCGGGAATCTGTGCAGAACTGGTCACGTTCCTGTGAACTGTTCGCCCGGCTGGGCGACCTCGGGCTGCGTCCGCACCTGGAGACCTTCGGTGGTTGCATGCTCGGCCAGCTCTGCCCGCCGGGGGAACTCGTGGCGCTCAGCGTGCTGGAAGCACTGTTCTTCCGCGCCCACGGCCTGCGCAGCATCTCCTTGAGCTACGCGCAGCAGACCCACCCCGGCCAGGACGCCGAAGCGTTGGAGGCCCTGCGTTCCCTGGCCGGGGAGCTGCTCGGCCCGATCGACTGGCACGTCGTCCTCTACGCCTACATGGGGGTCTTTCCGCTGACCGAATCCGGTGCCGGAGCCCTCATGGACGACGCCGCTGCGCTGGCGGTGCGAACCGGTACCGAACGGCTCATCGTCAAGACGGTCGTCGAGTCCCTGCGGATCCCGACCATTGCCGAGAACGTCCGGTCCCTGCGGGCTGCTGCGGTCGCGGCTCGACGGACCCCCCGACCGATCGGTGCCCGCCGGCCGGATCCGGCGCCCCCCTCACCGCAGACCGAGGTGTACTACGAGGCCAGAGCGATCGTCGATGCCGTGCTCGACCTCGACGAGGATCCCGGAAACGCTCTGCTCAAGGCTTTCGATCGCGGAATCCTCGACATTCCGTACTGTCTCCACCCGGACAACCGGGGGCGGACGAGCAGCTATATCGACGACAGCGGCAGGCTGCGCTGGGCCGAAACAGGTGACCTCCCTGTGCGCCCCTGCGCGGCAGGGCAGAAAAACAAGACCGTGACCTCCTCGGAGTTCCAGGAGGCCCTGACGTATGTCAGCAGGAAGTACGACGCGCAGGCGTACGACACACAGTGTTCAGCAGTGTGCGACACAGAACAGCATCCCCTTCCCCCTCCCGGTAGGAGGACAGACCCTAGGGGTACGTAGGGGTGGGGACGGAAAAGGGCCGGATCTACTCTCGGCCACAGTGTTGTGGGCATTTTCGGCTGCCCGGAACGGCGAACCAGGGGAGTGTTGGGAATGACGAATTCCCGGGGAATCCCGACCGACAGAACGGTTGAGGAAGGGCTCGCCGGACAGCTGTCGGGACGCCCGCCGGCGGAACAGCACAGGGTCCTGCTGGACCTCGTGCGGAGGAACGTTCGCGACGTCCTGCGCGCCGTACGGGCCCAGGACGATGCCCAGGGCACAACGGTGGCCGTCGAACCGAACCAGACCTTCCGTGACCTGGGCTTCGACTCCCTGGCCTCGGTCGACCTGCACGACCGACTCGTGAACGCGACAGGGAGGGAGCTGCCCGTCACCCTCGTCTTCGACCACCCCACCCCCGATCTGCTCGCCCGCTTCCTGGAAGCGGAACTCCTGGGCAGGGCGGAACACGACTCCCAGGACGAGAGCCCCGCCCCCCTCGACGACGACCCCGTCGCGATCGTCGGCATCGGCTGCCACTACCCGGGAGGGGTGTCCTCGCCCGAGGACCTCTGGCGTCTGGTGGCCGACGGCACCCACGTGATCTCCGACTTCCCCACCGACCGCGGCTGGGACCTGGAACGCCTGTACGACCCGGACCCCGCCCACCCCGGATCGACCTACGTGCGCCAGGGCGGTTTCCTGCCCGACGCCGGACAGTTCGACGCGGACTTCTTCGGGATCTCCCCCCGCGAGGCCTCCGCGATGGACCCCCAACAACGGCTCGTCCTGCAGACAGCCTGGGAAGCCCTCGAACGCGCCGGGATCGATCCCCTGTCCCTCCACGGCACCCGTTCGGGAGTGTTCGTCGGCGCCGAGGCCCAGGAGTACGGGGTCCGCCTCCACGAAGCGCCCGACGGCCTCGACGGCTACCTGCTGACCGGCAACGCCCCGAGCGCGATCTCCGGTCGCGTTTCGTACGTTCTGGGACTCCAAGGAGCCGCCCTCACCGTCGACACCGCCTGCTCCGGATCCCTGGCGGCCCTGCACCTGGCGGCCGCGGCCCTGCGCCGCGGCGAATGCTCCCTGGCCGTGGCCGGCGGAGTCGCCGTCATGGGCAGCCCCGGCGTCTTCACGGCCTTCGGACGACAGCGCGGACTGGCCCCCGACGGACGCTGCAAGGCCTTCGCCCAGGCGGCCGACGGCACCGGCTTCTCGGAGGGCGTCGGCCTGCTCGTCCTGGAACGCCTGTCCGACGCGCGGCGAGCCGGCCACAGGGTTCTGGCTCTCATCCGCGGCTCGGCCGTCAACTCCGACGGAGCGAGCAACGGCCTGACCGCCCCCAACGGGCCCTCGCAGCAGCGCGTCATCCGCCAGGCCCTCGCAGCAGCCGGACTGCGCGCCGACGAAGTGGACGCCCTCGAGGCCCACGGCACGGGGACGACCCTCGGCGATCCCATCGAGGCCCAGGCCATTATCGCCACCTACGGGCGGGAACACTCCGAGGACAGGCCCCTGTGGCTCGGATCGGTCAAATCGAACATCGGTCACACCCAGGCTGCCTCCGGCGTCGCCGGCGTGATCAAGATGGTGATGGCGATGCAGCACGGAGTGCTGCCCGCCACGCTGCACGTCGACCGACCCTCGGACAGGATCGACTGGTCCTCGGACACCGTCCGACTCCTGACCGAGGCCCGGCCCTGGGACGCCCCCGAGGCCCCCCGCCGCGCCGGTGTCTCCTCCTTCGGGGTCAGCGGCACCAACGTGCATGTCCTGCTCGAACAAGCCCCCTCCGACGACACGAACACCGAGTCCGGCGACGTCCCCGAGGACCCCTTCGAAACAGATCCCTTCGGGGACGAGCACCAACTGGCCGACGGCGACCCGAACAACCCCTTCCCCGCGACCGGTCCCTTCCCGATCATGGTCAGCGCTCGCAGCGAGCAGAGCCTGCGGGCGCAGGCCGAACGGCTCGCGGGCCTCCTGGAGTCCCCCGAGCCCCCGGATCTCACCGACCTCGGATTCTCCCTGGCCACGACCAGGGCCGCCCTCGACCACAGGGCCGTCCTGTCGGCGGACGACCCCGAGGGCCTCGCGCATCGCCTGGCAGCCCTCGCCCGGGGCGAGAGCAGCGACGGCACCGTCACCGGCCGGGTCGTCCCCGGCGGTCTGGGTTTCCTGTTCACGGGACAGGGCAGCCAGCGCACGGGCATGGGACGCGAGCTCTACCGCGCCTTCCCCGTCTTCGCCGACTCCCTCGACGAGATCGTCGGCCACCTCGACCTGCAACTGCCGACCCCCCTGGGCGAGATCCTGTTCGCCGAGGAAGGTTCCGAACAGGCCGCCCTGCTCGACGGGACCGCCTATGCCCAGTCGGCCCTGTTCGGGTTGGAGGTCTCCCTGTACCGCCTGCTGGCCTCCTGGGGGATCACCCCGGACTGCGTCGCGGGGCACTCCATCGGGGAACTGGCCGCAGTCCATGTCGCGGGGGTGCTGTCCCTGCCGGACGCCGCCTGCCTGGTCGCGGCCCGTGGACGCCTCATGCAGGCGTTGCCCGCCGGCGGAGCCATGGTCGCCGTCGAGATCGCCGAGTCCGAGATCGAGGGGTTGCTCGTTCCCGGGGTCGACATCGCCGCCGTCAACGGCCCACGCGCCGTGGTGATCTCCGGGGAGGAACGCGCCGTCCTCGACCTGGCCGCCAGGACGCGCGAGGAGGGACATCGGACCAAGCGGCTGCGGGTGTCCCACGCCTTCCACTCGTGCCTGATGGAGCCGATGCTCGGGGAGTTCCGCAAGATCGCGGAAATCATGGAGTACTCGGCTCCGCAGATCCCTGTCGTTTCGAACCTCACCGGGCGTATTGCCGACCCCGCCGAACTCTGCACACCCGACTACTGGGTCCGGCATGTTCGCAACGCCGTGCGGTTCGCCGACGGCGTGCGCAACATGGCCGAGCAAGGCGTGACCACCTTCCTGGAACTGGGCCCGGACCCGATCCTGTCCGCCCTCGGCCCGGCCTGCCTGGACGGCGAAGCCCCCGACACCGCCTTCCTGCCGGTGCTGCGCAAGGGCCGCCCCGAGACCGGGGAACTGGCGAACGCCGTCGGCCGGGCCTGCGTGCGAGGGACCGTTCCCGATCCCCGGACCCTGTACGCCGGTCGGAACGCGCACCGGATCGACCTGCCCACCTACCCCTTCACCCGGCGCCATTACTGGCTCAGGCCCACCACGGCCACGGACGCCGCCGGCCTGGGACAGGTCACCGCAGGACACCCGCTGCTCGGCGCTGTGATCGGCCTGGCGGACGGCGAAGGTGTCGTCCTGACCGGGCGGCTCTCCGTGCAGACCCACCCCTGGATCGCCGACCACGCCATCGGGTCCTCACCCGTTCTCCCGGGAACGGCTTTCATCGAACTGGCGTTGCGAGCCGGAGCCCAGATCGGTTGCGAACAGGTCGAGGAACTGACCCTGTCCGAACCCCTCGTCCTGGCAGACAGCCGCAGCGTGGCTCTCCAGGTCGTTCTCGGCGACCCGGACCCCTCGGGCCGCAGGACCGTGGAGATCTTCTCTCGCCGCGGCGAAGGAGAGCAGGACCAGGAAGAGCCCTGGACCGGCCACGCCCGTGGCGTGCTCGCGCCGGAGCCCATCGCGCCGGCCCGCCCGATCGCGCCGGCCGGCCGTACCGCCGAGGCGAACACCTGGCCGCCCCCGGGAGCAGAACCCCTCGGAGTGAAATCCCTGTACGAGGACCTCGCCGCCGCCGGGTACGGGTACGGCCCCACCTTCCGGGGGGTGCGGGCGGCCTGGCGCCACGGCACCGACGTGCTCGCCGAGGTCACGCTGCCCGAGGGCACCCACGCCCAAGCCGCGGCCTTCGGCCTGCACCCGGCCCTGCTCGATGCCGCCCTGCACGCCTCGGACCTGCCCTCCGGGGCGCGGACGGGGCCAGAGACCCCGGACGAGGTGTCGCTGCCCTTCGCCTGGTCCGGAGTCGGCCTGCACGCCGTCGGTGCCACCACGGTGCGTGTGCGGATCACCCCGACCGCGTCGGACACCCTCCGTCTGCACCTGGAGGACCCCGCGGGCAACCCCGTCGCCACGGTCGATTCCCTGGTCTCCCGCCGGGTTTCCGCGGCAGCGCTCGCGAGGGGTGCGAACGCTTCCGGCTCGCTGCACCGTGTGGACTGGGTCACCGCCCCCGACGCCCCACAGGCACAGGACGCCCCGCAGGCCCAGGGACCTGGGGACGACGGCCCTCTCGTGATCCTCGGGCCCGACCCGTTCGGGCTTGCAGCGACCCTCGGCGTGCCCGTGCACGCCGACTTGGAGGCCCTGGCCACCGCCGTTCTGCCGGTTTTGGACGACACCGACGGCCGGGACGCTCCGTCGACACCGATGCCCGCGACCGCCCTGGCCTGTTTCGATCTGCCTTCCGAAGCGTCGCAGGCCCCGATGGATCTCCCCGCCGCGATGCGCGTCGGCCTCCACAGGTTCCTCGAACTGGCACGGCAGTGGCTCGAGGACGAACGGTTCGCACGAATTCGTCTGGCTGTGGTCACCCGTGACGCGGTCGAACAGGCTTCCGGCGAGAACTCTGCCCCGAGACAGGCCACCACCCTGTCCGCAGGACTCGCCCTGGCCGGGCTGAGAGGACTCGTCCGGTCGGCCCAGGCCGAGCATCCCGGCCGTTTCGTCCTGGTCGACCTCGCTGGGGACAACGCCGGGGATCCGCTCCTGCCGGGAGCCCTGAGCTGGGCTGCCCGAGCGGACGAACCCGAACTGGCCCTGCGCGCCGGCGGGGTCCGTCTGCCGAGACTGACCCGTCTGGAGACACCGGCCGAACCGCAGGCTGAGCCCTCGGCGGAATCGTCGGACGGGCAGCTTTCCCCCGGCTGGGACCCCTCCGGCACCGTGCTGATCACTGGAGGAACCGGCGGGATCGGCAGGGTCCTGGCACTGCACCTCGTCGCAGAACATGGTGTGCGCCGTCTTCTCCTGGCAGGTCGCAGGGGGGCCCAGGCGCCAGGGACAGCGGAACTCGCCGAGGAGCTGACGGCCCTCGGCGCCGTCGTTCACTTCGCGGCCTGCGACGTCGGGGACCGCACCTCCCTCGCGGACCTGCTGGCAGCGATCCCCGCCGAGCATCCCCTCACCGCCGTCGTACACGCCGCGGGGGTCATCGACGATGCTCTCCTGACGGCCCTCACCCCACAACGTTGCGAAGCCGTTCTGCGTTCGAAGGCCGACGCCGCCTGGTACCTGCACGAGTTGACAGCACAGGACTCTCTCGCGGCTTTCGTGCTGTTCTCCTCGGCAGCTGCGACCGTCGACGGTGCCGGGGAAGGCAACTACGCCGCCGCGAACGCTTTCCTGGAAGCCCTTGCAACCCACAGAGCAGCCTGTGGACTGCCCGCCACAGCCCTGGCCTGGAGCCTGTGGTCGGACGTCGGCGGCATGGCCGAACAGCTGCGCGAGTCGGACCTGCAACGCATCGAACGCCTGGGACTGGCGCCCCTGTCCGCCGCCGAGTGCTTGCCACTGTTCGACCGTGCGTTGGGCCTCGGTGAGTTCGGACGCCAGAGCCCTGCCCTCCTTGCCGTTCGTGTGGACACCGCTGCCCTGAGGACCCGTCCCGATGGGGTGCCTGCCGTCTTCCGGGGAATGGTCCGGACCACGACCCGCACGATGACCAGGGCTGCCTCCGCCGTGGGAGGGTCGGCTCTTGATGATCGCCTGAAAGGGCTGGGGGAGTCGGAACGTCGTGAGGTTGTGCTGGAGATCGTCCGTTCGCAGGTGGCGGCTGTCCTCGGGCACGGTTCCGCGTCCGAGGTCGATGTCGAACGGGCTTTTCAGGATTTGGGGTTTGATTCGTTGGCGGCGGTGGAGTTGCGTAATGGGTTGAGTGGGGTGACGGGTTTGAGGTTGCCGGCGACGTTGGTGTTTGATTATCCGTCGCCGGTGG
>JAUPKJ010000021.1 GCA_030837505.1 Actinomycetota bacterium | reverse complement strand
CGGTCCCCCCGCGCCCGGTGCACGCGGCCGATGTCGGTCAGGGTGGTCGCTTCGCCCGCCCGGTCACCGACCTGCCGGTGGAGTGGCAGGGCCTGCCCGAAGAGGTCCAGGGCTTGGTCCAGGTCACCCCGCGCCTGGTGCACGCTGCCGATGTTGTTCAGGGTGGTCGCTTCGCCCGCCCGGTCACCGACCTGCCGGTACAGGCGCAGGGCCTGCCCGTAGGACTCCAACGCCCCGGCCCTGTCCCCGGTCGCGTACAAGGCCCGCCCCAGGTCGTTGAACGCTCCCGCGTCGTGTCCCAGGGACAACGTCGAAGACGAGACCCGCCGGACCTCCTCGAACCGGGAAACAGCCAACCAGCCCTGACACAGCACCTGCCCGACCCGCCGAGCAATACCCGCCCGACGACCCTCGACCGCCAGACGATGCACCTCCCTCCGACGCCCTTCCAGCTCACCACCGGGCAGGGTGTTCATGTGGCATCGCCGTCGGTCGGTTCGGTGTAACCGTCGGGGTCGATCCATTCCTGGTACAGGGACTCGGCAGCTGCCGCGCAGGCGGCCTCGTAGTTCTGCTGATCGAGCAGGGGACGCAGCAACGGACGCAGGACGTTCGAGACGAAATAGCGATACTTCTCGGTCTGCGGATCGAGGCCTTGTTCGAGCAGCCCGAGTTGGACGGCACGGTCCCGCAGGTCCGGGGTCTGCGGGTCGGGGGAGAGCGCCAGCAAGGTCGGTTCCGGCACGGGAAGGTCCACGACGCCGGCTCTGGCCAGGAACATTCGCAGATCGGCGGATTGGCTGTTCAATAGATGCTCGGCGAAGATGTCCACCTTGCGAAAGCGGTCGGCTTCCGCCTCGACGGCGCCGAGCAACTCGTCGAGGTCCAGGTTTTCGTCATCGACGATCTTGTCCATCCATTCCAGCAGGCGAGGGTTCCCGCACGCTGCTTCGATCGCGCGTTGCCTGACCTGTGGATCGGTGGTCGCGTCAGGGCCCAGCCTGGGCAGGATCGCGAGTTTCTTGTCCTGTTCGACCGTGGTGAAGGTCTCCAGGCCCTCCCATGTCACGTGCACCCCGGCCGGCAGATCGAACGTGTATCTGCTGGTGATGAGGAATCGGCTGGGGCCGGCGCTGCCGCGGATCGCCTCGCTCACGGCGGGCAGGATCCGTGCCGCATCGGTGCGGAGCACCCGCGTGCCGTCCGGACGCTCGTCGAGGTTGCCGTTCTCGAAATCGTCGAAGACCAGCAGGCAATCCTTGTTCGACAGCGGCCCTTCGAACAGCAGCCGCAACCGTCCCGAGAGATCGATCCGGCTCTCGCCCATGATCTTTTCTGCTTCGATCAGGGCTTCCCGATCATCGAACAGCACCTTGCCGGGCAGCTCGCGCAACCGGATCTCGTCGACGTGTCCGGACCACACGGCACGTCGGTGGTCGGGAAGGCGTTCCAGCAGACGCGAGGCCAGGGTGCTTTTACCCAACCCGCCCATGCCGTGCAGCACGATCCCCTCCACGGCGCCCGCCTCGTCCGCGGGCGTGCGCAGGGTGCGCAGGCAACGCTGGATCTGGCGGCGTCGGCCCACGAACTGTGTTCGTGAGGCGACCCGGGTCACCTGGGTGAGAGGGTCGAGGAACTCCTGCGCCGCCGGCCTCGCCGCAGCACGTGCCCGCCCCTTCGTGCGCGGCGGGGTGACCAGAGGCGTCAGGGGATTTTGATCCGCGTAGACCCGCAGCAGATGCCAGTCGTGCAGGCCCTCGGTGTACAGGTGCCGCCGAGCCTCGACCAGGCACCGGTCCGGGTCCTTGCCCGCCGCGACACCTCGGTACAAATTTTCGGCGAAGACGCTGGCTGCAAGGTCTCCCACGGGTCTGGCCCACCCCAGCACCAGCGGCGCCCCCGCCTCCACCAGGGCCTCGCTCATGGACGGCAGCACACCGGAATCGACGGCCCCGGCGGTGGAGCACCCGGACACGAAGAACAACCGGGGCCACTGCCCTGCCAGGGCCCGGGCGATCGTGTCCACATCCAGGTCCTTGCGCCCGCCCTGGTCGTCCTCGGCCAGGAACATCGGGCGGCCGTCGACGATCGCCGCATGCCCGCTGAGATGCACCACGTCGAAATGGCCCTTGCCATAGGACTCGATGGTCTCGCGCAGCCCCTCCAGGGTCCCGCTCTCCTCGACCACCAGATCCACCCCGGCGCCCTTCGTGGCCGTGAGGATCTTGCCTTCCTCGTCCTCATAGCTCAGGACCGGTTCGACGCCCTCCGGTGACATGGCCATGAACAGCACCCGCAGCGCCCGGTTGGCCGCCCTGCGATCCCGAGCAGCCCGTCGGTGGGAACGCACCGGCAGCACCGGACCGGCCGGGGCGACCGCGAGGAAGCTCCCGTCACGGCAGATCAGCTCGAACGGAAGGTGTCGCAGCCGCTCGCCCTGATCGATCCGTAGGCACACCCCGTCGCCCCCCGTGGAGACGAGAGGCTTCAGCCAGCGTTCCGAACCGTCGAGGAACGCGAAGACCTTCTCCCCCAACGCAGCGAGTTCCGCCGTCGCCCTCGACGCCGGCAGGTCGGCCAACGTGGGGTACCGGGCGTCAACCTCCCTGAGCATGCCGTCGAGGGCCTCACGGTCCAGCAGCCGTGTGTGCATCGTGCCGTCAACGAACAAGCGCATCTCGACCAGCGACGACGACTGATCGAACAGCTCCACCCTCACGACATTCATCGCCGCGCACCTCTCCGCCGTTCCCTCCGGCCTCTGCCCGATATCATTCAGCACCAACATCGAACAGGTCAGTGAGCACCGTACTGAACAATTCCTTCGTGAATGCTCGTTTCTGAGGACATGCCGGTGTTTTCCTCTACGACATTTGCTACGACGTACAGTGGCCATCGGTCCACGGCGGATCATCGTGGGGCCGGCACAACCATGGAACCGCCCGATCACACACCCCGTCAGGAGCCTCGATGCCCGACATCCCTCCGACGCAGACCACGCTGACAACCCTCGAGGATCCCCACCGCGCCGGTGCACCCGATGGTGAGCTGGAGGGGCGTCGGGGGGAGGTGCATCGTCTGGCGGTCGAGGGTCGTCGGGCGGGTATTGCTCGGCGGGTCGGGCATGTGTTGTGTCAGGGCTGGTTGGCTGTGTCCCGGTTCGAGGAGGTCCGACGGGTCTCGTCTTCGACGTTGTCCTTGGGACACGACGCTGGAGCGTTCTACGACCTGGGGTGGGCTCTGCACGCGACCGGGGACGGTGCCGGGGCGTTGGAGTCCTACGGGCAGGCCCTGCGCCTCCGTCGGCAGGTCGGTGACCGGGCGGGCGAAGCGACCACCCTGAACAACATCGGCCTGGCGCACCGGGCACGGGGGGACCTGGGGCAGGCCCTGGACCACTACGGGCAGGCTCTAACCCTCGCACAGCAGGTCGGTAACCGGGCGGGCGAAGCGGCCACCCTGAACAACATCGGCGGCGTGCACCGGGCGCGGGGGGACCTGGGGCAGGCCCTGGACCTCTTCGGGCAGGCCCTGCCCATCCTCCGGCAGGTCGGTGACCGGGCGGGCGAAGCGGCCACCCTGAACAACATCGGCGAAGTGCACCGGGCGCGGGGGAACCTGGGGCAGGCCCTGGACCACTACGGACAGGCCCTGCGCCTCGCCCGGCAGGTCGGTGACCGGGCGGGCGAAGCGACCACCCTGAACAACATTGGCCTGGTGCACTGGGCGCGGGGGGACCTGGACCAGGCCCTGGACCACTTCGGGCAGGCCCTGCCCCTCGCCCGGCAGGTCGGTGGCCGGGCGGTCGAAGCGGTGACGATGTTCAACAT